>JAEYTB010000193.1 GCA_023434205.1 Planctomycetota bacterium
GGAGCTTGGCGAACGCCTCGTCGGTGGGCGCGAAGACCGTGAACGGGCCCTTGCCCTTGAGGACGTCGACCAGGCCCGCCGCCTTCAGAGCCGCGGCGAGCGTGTTGAAGCTCCCGGCGGCCACGGCCGTGTCCACAATGTCGGACTTGGGCTGGTAGGCGGCCTGCGTCAGGGTGTGCTCATGCCCCGCTTTCTCCGTGGAGCACTGGGCGTGGGCAAGGGTCGGGATCAGCGCAGCGGACATCGCGGCCAGCAAAGGCTTGACGGACTTCATAACGGACTCTCCTGAGTTGTTTCCGGGCGAACGGCCCGAGGGTTTGGTGCGGGCCGGTTACAGCGGCCCTGTGCCGTTGCTTCGATGCGCGCCCGGGCCGGATTCGACGATCGCGCGCAAAAACGAAAAACGCCGGTTGTAAACCGGCGTTTGAACGCTTGCCCTTGGCAGGTGTTCCGCTTACTGGATAACGATGATCTCGACGCGCCGGCTGGCGGCCTTGGTGGCCTTGGGCTTGGCGCTGCCGAAGCCCATGGTCTCGATGCGGCTGCTGCTCACGCCGCGGGTGGCGAGGTAGCTCTTCACGGCATCGGCGCGGGCCTGGCTGAGGTTCTCGTTAGTGCCCCACTTCTTCTTGGTCTTGACGAGCGGGTCGCTGTCGGTGTAGCCCTCGACGCGGATGGTGGCGCCGGTGTAGTCGCGCTTGATCTCGGTGGCGACGCGGTCGAGCGTCTTCTTGGCGTCGGCCTTGATATCCGCCGAGCCGCTGGTGAAGAGCACGTCGCCGGCGATCGTCGCCTGGGGCATGCCCTCGTTGTTGCGCGAGAAGATCTGGCTGCCGCCGGAGTTGCTCGCGCGGACGGGCTCGTTCTCCCAGCCGCCCGGCGCGGGCTGAGCCATCTGCGCGTCCTTCTGACGCAGGCTCTCCTCGAGCGTCGCGATCCGCTCGCGCAGCTCCGCGTTCTCGGTCTGGGCCAGTTCGGCCGTCTTCTTGTCCTTGGAGCAGCCACCCAGTACGACCGCGAGGCTCATCATCCCCAGGACGAGCAACCCGCCGCGACGAAGCACACCCTTCCGATCCATGACAGTCCCTTTATCTTGCGAGTCAATCCGTTGAAGCTCGGGGCAGACTCCGCCCCGGGTCGCCGGCGAGTCTATCGGCAACTTCGGCGCGGTGCCGCCAATGAATGCGCGACGATTTTTGCGCCTTGTTTTCAGGCCTAAACGACAGCCAAGCGACAGCTTGTGCAGGCCACGGCCTGACGGTTGGCCTCACGGCAGGCTCAACGGCGGGCTGGCCTTCGACAGCCACGTCAGCAGGTTCTCAAGCCCCGGCTTGGCGAGCCACACCAGCATCGTGCCCATCGCCAGGTACGGCCCGTACGGCATCGCCTTGCGGTACTTGCCCGACGCCAGCAGCCCCAGCAGCCAGAAGAACACGCCGATGAACGCCGACCCGAAGAACCCCAGCACCGCGTCCGTCCACCCCAGGCACGCCCCCACCCCCGCCATCAGGTGTACATCCCCCAGGCCGATGGCCTCGCGCCCAAAGCCCAGCGTGCCCCCGATCCGCATCAGCCACACCGCGCCCCCGCCGATCAGGTAGCCCATCAGCACGCCCGCCAGCACATCCAGCCACAGCGGGGCGTTGGCCGTGAAGCCCAGCGTCCCGTTGGGCAGCGGCACCATCGGCCCGGCGAGCTGCTTGGCGATCATCCCGCCCGCGAGCGCGAGGCTGATGCACGGGGCCAGGAACACCACCTCCTTAAGCACCTCGCGCCGGGCGTGCGGGTACTGGATCCACAGGTCCGTCGGGTGTGTGTCGGGCTCGTCGCCCGTCAGTTGAATGATCCCCCACATCCCCACCGTGGGCACCAGCAGCGTGATGGCCCACGGCAGCACCCTCGCCGCGTCGGGCCAGAAAACCGCTGCAACTCCCAGCCCCACCAGGAACAACACCAGCCCCAGCAGGATCCGCAGGGGGCCGGTGTGGGGGTTGGCCGCCCTCGCCGGGGGTTCCGAAGCCACGGGGGGCGTGCCCGCCGCGGCCGCCGCCTCGCGTGCCTTGGCGAGTTCCGCCTTCTCCCACTCCTCGTAGCCGTCGAAACTGCGGCGGATGAGCCGCTTGGCGAGCAGCAGGTTGGCCAGCACCAGCCCCACGACGCCGCCGATCGACGCGCCGATCCACCACCACCCCTGCGGGCCGGGGGTAGCGATCGCCCAGTTCCAGCCCTCCGCCGTGACGGGCAACCCGCCCTGCTTGTACTGCACCCACGCCGCGGCCAGAGGATGCAGGATCACCCCCAGCACGACAGGGGTGGTGGTCAGGGGCGTGGGGATGAAGCAGGTCTTGGCGTCGACCAGCGTCATCGCGACCAGGCACGAGAAGAGGCCGACGACCACCAGAAAGATCGGCCACGTGAGCTTGAACCCCGACGCAGCCCATTCCGGCTGGAGCACGCCGAAGTCGATCCCGAAGAAGCGGCCGCCTTGGGCGTACAGCACCAGGAACACGATCGCCCACAGGACCGCCACAAACCCCTCCACCAGCGGGTACTCGGGAGAGATCGGCGAGCGGCAGAATCGGCACCGGCCGCGGAGGAAGAGCCAGCCGAACACCGGGATGTTCTCTCGCCACGTGAGGTGGGTCTCGCAGGAGGGGCAGCGGGAGGTGGGCGTGACCACATCCAGCCCCAGCGGCAGGCGATAAACCAGCACATTCAGCAGCGAGCCGATGCACGCGCCAAAGGCCATGACAAACAGCACGGCGACCAGCGAGGCCATCATCTCGAACCGCTCCAGGTTGTCCAACGCGAGCACGGGCAACTAGCGCTCCTCGCCGGGGCCGGGCGCGCCGGGCCCCTGGCGGGTGAGTTCATCGACCCTTTGCTCGGCTTTCTGGAGAATGTCCTTGCACCGCCTGATCAGGGCGACGCCCCGCTCGTACTCGGCGATGGCCTTTTCCAGGCCAACCTCGCCGGACTCGATCTTCTCGATGATCTGCTCGAGGCGGGCGAGGGCCTCCTCGAAGCTGAGGCTGCCGTCGGGACTGGGGGAAGGGGCTTGGCTCACGCCGTCAACGTATCCGGGATGGGGCCGGGGGGCTACTCAGCCGAACAGGCCGGGGCCGGCCGGGCCGGGGCTGGGCCTGCGGGCCTTTGGGGGAGCCGGGGGCGGGGAAGGTGCGGGGGGTGCCGTGGGGACCGGGCCATCGCTCACCACCGAGCGGACCCCCCCCCCCCCCCCCCCCCCCCCGCGCACCCCCCCCC
>JAEYTB010000054.1 GCA_023434205.1 Planctomycetota bacterium
GCGCGTGGGAGCGGTGGTGCGAGGGGAGGGGGGCGTGAGCGACGCACCCGGGAACCTGGCGCTGGCGTTGAAGCTCCAGCAGGCGCACGACCTGCTCGCCGCGAACAAGGCCGAGCAGGCGCTGGCCATCCTGCAGCGCCTGCTGCCCAAGGCGGCGGGGAACCCCGACGTCACCATGCTGATGGCGATGGTGACGCTGCGGCTGGGCCGGCTCGAGCAGGCCGAGCACTGGGCGCGCCAGGCGGTGACCGGGGCCGGTGCCACGGCGATGAACTTCACGAACCTGGCCCTTGTGCTGATCGCGCGGAAGAAACGCGCAGAAGCGGCTGAGGCGCTGGAGCATGCCCTCGCGGGGGACGCGGGGTGCATGGAAGCGTGGCTGGCCAAGGCCAACCTGCTGCTGGACGAGCGCAGGACCGCCGACATGCTGCGGGCGTGCGAGGAGGCGATGAAGCACGGATCGCACGCGCAGCTCTGCGTGTCGTACGGCTCGGCGCTGTCGGGCCTGGGAGAGACCGAGCGTGCCGTGGCGTTTCTGGACGAGGCGGTGGCGCGGTTCCCCGGCGAGGTGATGCTGCGGGGGCTGCGGGCGATGGCGATGGTGGGGATGTGGGGGGCCAAACCCGGGGCGGTGCTCGCGGCGCACAAGGAGTACGGCGCGGTGGTGGAGCAGATCCGGCCGCGGTGGAAGGCCAGGTACCAGCCCAGCAAGGACCCGGAGAAGAAGCTGCGGGTGGCGCTGCTGTCGCCCGACCTGCGCCGGCACTCGGTGGCGTTCTTCATCGAGCCGCTGCTGGAGCACTACGACCGCACGCGGATGGAGATCGTCTGCTACTCCACCAACCGCACGTTCGACGAGGTGAGCGCGCGCCTGAAGGGGCACGCAGCGCTCTGGCGGGATGTTTCAAACAAGATCGAGGTGCAGATCGGCGACCTGATGAGCGAGGACCGCATCGATATCGCCATCGACCTCGCGGGCCACACCGACGGGAACAGCCTCCTGGCCTTCGGCCTGCGGGTGGCGCCGGTGCAGGCGACGTACTGCGGCTACCCGGCGACGACGGGCCTGCCGCAGATGGACTGGCGGATCGTGGACTCCCTGACAGACCCACCCGGGTCCGAGTCGCACGCGACCGAGAAGCTGCTGCGCCTGGACCCGTGCTTCCTCTGCTACAGGCCGCCCGAGGGCGCGCCCGAACCGTCGCGGCGGGAGGGAGCCGGGGGCGTGGTGTTCGGCTCCTTCAACGCCACGCGTAAGCACAACGCCCAGACCGCGGGGCTGTGGGCCCGGGTCTTGAAGGCCGTGCCCGGGTCGCGCCTCGTCCTCAAGAGCCAGGACCTCGTCGAGGAAGATGTGCGGGCGATGGTGCTGGCGCGGTTCGCGGCCCACGGCGTGTCAGACCGGGTCACCGTGCTCGAGCCCCCCACCTCCCTGCGCGAGCATCTGGCGCTCTACGGCGGGATCGACGTCGCGCTGGACCCCCTCCCCTACCACGGCACAACGACAACGTGCGAGGCCCTCTGGATGGGCGTGCCGGTGGTGACGATGCCGACCACGATGCACGCTGGGCGGGTGGGCGTGTCCCTGCTGACGAACGTCGGCGCGCCGGAACTGATCGCGCGGGACGAGGATGACTACGTCCGCGTGGCGACGGACCTGGCGGGCGACGCAGCGCGGCTCTCTCAGTACCGCACGGACCTCCGGGGCATGATGCAACGGTCGCCGCTCCTGGACCGGCCGGGGTTCGCACGCCGGATGGAGGCCGGGTTGCGGGAGATGTGGCGGGCGTACTGCGCGGGGTAGAGTGACCAGTCAATCAAGATCGCGCCGGCGGCGCTTGATCTCCCCGCGCGACTTCTTCTCTGTCAGGCGCCGCTCCTTGCTCCCGCGGCTGGGCTTGGTCGCGCGGCGGACCTTGGGGGCCACAAGGGCGCGGCGGACCAGGTCAATCAACCGCGCGGTGGCCTCGGCCTTGTTCTGGCCCTGGCTCTTGTGCTCATCGGCGGTGATGAGCAGGTCGCCCGCGTCGGTAATGAGCGAGGGCGCGCTCCGCGTGAGGCGGCCGAGCTGCGCGTGGGTGAGGGGCAGGTCGGCGAGGGCGACGCGGAGCTGGCAGCGGGTGGCTCGCTTGTTGACGTTCTGCCCGCCCGGCCCGGAGCTCGACGAGAACGTGAAAGTCAGAGCGCCCTGGGGCAGGAACAGGTGGGGCGCGAGGCGCAGCGCCGTCGTCGGGGTTGTGGCGGGGTCCGGGTCCACGCCTGAGGATAGGGGAGGATCAGGGTTACGATGGGGGCATGGCGCGACCTGTGATCTCGGCGGAACAGCGGCGGCAGCACCTTTCCTGGTTGCTGGAGTTGACGGACATGCCCACCGCCGCGGGGCGGGAGTGGCGGGTCGTGGATTGGATCGAGCGCTGGGTGGCCGCGCGGCCCCCGCTCGAGCTTGTCCGCGACAGCGCCGGCAACATGGTCGTGTCCCGGCGCGGCGCCCGCGATGAGCGGCCCGTGTTCTTCACCGCCCACCTCGACCACCCCGCCTTTGTCGTGGAGCGCATCGTGGCCCCCACCGTCGTGGAGCTCTCCTTCCGCGGCGGCGTCATGGACGACTACTTCATCGACGCCAAGGTCCAGCTCGTCACCCGCGACGGCGCGCGCCACGCGGCGGTGCTGACCGGCGCGACGGGCCAGGTCGAGCCGTTCAAGCACTACACGGCGGAGCTGGACGCCCATGCGGATGTGATGGTGGGCGATGTGGCGGTATGGGACATCGGCCGGGCCGAGCTGATCGACGGGCTGGTCCACACGCAGGCCTGCGACGACCTCGCCGCCGCCGCGGCGGCGCTCGCGGCGATGGACGTGCTCCTCGCGGACAGCGCCGCGAACGCCTCGCTGCTCTTCACCCGCGCGGAAGAGGTCGGCTTCATCGGTGCCCTCGCGGCGGTGCGCAACGCCACCATCCCCAGCAACGCGCGGGTCATCGCCCTGGAGAACAGCCGGAGTTTCCCCGAATCACCCATCGGCGGCGGGCCCATCGTGCGGGTGGGGGACCGCATCAGCATTTTCACGCCGCGCCTGACCGACGCGGTCGCCAAACGCGCCGAGGAGGTCGCCGGCGGAGCCTCGATGCCCATGGCCTCCCAGAAGCACAGCGAGATGCCGTCGTGGAAGTGGCAGCGCAAGCTGATGGCGGGCGGCGCGTGCGAGGCGTCGGTCTTCTGCCACGCGGGGTACGAGGCGACGTGCGTGTGCCTGCCCCTGGGCAACTACCACAACATGGCGGACCTCGCCGCGGTGCAGGCGGGGACCAACACCACCAGGCCGCGGGTAGCCCGCGAGTTCATCGCGCTCAGCGACTTCGAGGGCCTGGTGGACCTGCTCGTGGCGTGCGGCCAGCGCCTGCCGGAGGTGGTGGGCATGAGCGAGCGGTTTGAAAAGCTCTGGCGCGAGCGCGGGTTCGTGCTGGGAACCGCCGGTCAGCAGTAACCGCCCGCCAGCACCCGGAAGAAAGCCTCGATGTCGGCGTCGGTGCCCATATCGCCGTCGCCGTTGAAGTCGGCCGAGCACGCGGGGCAGCATGCGCCCGCGAGGCAGAGGAAAAAGGCCTGGATGTCGGCGTCGGTGCCGGTGTCGCCGTCGGCGTCAAAGTCCGCCGATCGGCAGCCGCACTGGCTCTCAACCGTGGTGGGCGACAGCTTGTAGATGTGGCCGTTGGCCCCGCACAAGTAAATCTCGCCGCGGGAGTCCTGACCAAAGCTGTAGATCGCGGGGCGCGGCGAGGGGAGCACTTCGGCGCTGCGGTCGGTGATGCCGGTGAGCACGCCGCCGCCGGTCTGCCCGGTCCACACGCGGCCCGAGCAATAGTCAGCGAAGAAGTACAGGCCGTTGAGCCAGGGGATCGCGCAGCCCCGGTACACGTACCCGCCGGAAATGGCGCACTCGGGCGTTCCGCTGATGGAGTAGACGTGGACCGGGGCGGTCAGGGCCGGGGTGTTGCACACGCAGGTGGAGCCCGAGAGGCAGACCAAGCCCTCCATGCAGGGCCAGCCGTAGTTGCGCCCCGGCGCGCCGGGCGGCGCGGGCGCATGGTTCACCTCTTCCCAGCGCCCGGCCCCGACATCGGCGATGTACAGCTCGCCCGTCACGCGGTCGAACGAGTTCCGCCAGGGGTTGCGCAGACCATGGGCCCAGATCTCGTCGTCACCCTCGATACCGACGTACGGGTTGTCCACGGGGATGCTGTAGTTGCGGAGCGGGTCGGCGGGGAACTGGTCGTCGTCGGCGTTGCCGGGGATGCCGTCGGCCCCGTCCACATCCAACCGCAGGAGCTTGCCGAGCAGGTTGTCCGTGATGTCCGCGGCGTTGGACGACGCGCCGCGGTCACCCCAGGCGATGTAGAGCTGGCCGTCAGGGCCGAAGGCGGTCCAGCCGCCGTTGTGGTTGGCGGTCCCGGCGGGGTAGTCGAGGATGACGGTGGCGGACGCCGGGTCGGCCAGGTCGGGGTTGGCGGGGTCAACGCGGTAGCGGGCGATGACGCGCGAGTCGATGGGCGAGCCAACGCGGTTGTAGTAGATGAAGAAGTAGCCGTTGCCGGCATAGTCGGGGTGGAAGGCAAGCCCTAGGAGCCCGGACTCGCCGCCGGAGCGGACGCCGGGGACGGTGAGGAACGGCGTCGGGTGCCGCACGCCCGTGCCGGCGTCCATAATGTGGACGACCCCCGCCTGTTCCACCACAAACAGCCGCGCGGTCTCGCCGGCGGGCTGGGTGATGAGGATGGGGCGGCTGAACGCGGTCGCGTTAGCGCGCTGGAACTGCACAGGCTGGGCGAGGGCGGTGGACCCCAGCAGCACAAGGGCGGCGAAGGCGATGAAACGCACGGGTAACCTCCGGTCTCACGCTACCACGCCTGCCAAGACCCCTACCGCCTCGCAGAGCCTCGGCACCTCCCCCGCGGAGCCGGCAGATGAGTGCGGGGCTCAGCAGTCCTGACCAGCGAGCACCCGGAAGAACGCCTCGATATCCGCGTCCGTCCCCACATCGCCATCGGCGTTGAAGTCCGCCCCGAGGTGGAAGCACGTCGCGCAGCAGTTCCCCGCCAGGCACGCGAAGAACGCCTCGATGTCGGCGTCCGTGCCGGTGTCGCCATCGCCGTCAAAGTCCGCCGTGCCGCACGCCGCGCCGGCCGTGCCGAAGAGCTTGAAGGGGAAGTCGATGGGCAGGCTGACCCAGTTGCCGTTGAAGAACTGGGTCGCGTTGTGGCCCGCGTCCTGGGGGATCGGGATCGACCCGGGGGCCGAAGAGACGCCGGGCTCACCCTCGACCGACACCGCGATCCAGTACTCGCCCGGCGCGAGCGCTGGGAAGCTGGAAAGATCGATCGTGCACTGGAAGATCGGGCGGGTGTTGGAGTGAACACCGCTCGACGAGAGCCGCCACGCGTTGGTCCACACGCCGCCGGTGAGGCGGTTGGTGGTCATGTCGCCCGCGATGACCGTGCCTCCCAGCCGCGGGTCGGAGTCGTAGATCTCGACGTACGCCTCGGGGAAGCGGAAGTCGGTGTGCAGGTTCGTGGAGGTCTGGGACTGGACCTCGTACCAGTGCAGGTGCGTCAGCCGCCAGGTGTCGGTCGCCGTGAAGTTATCGGCGATCTTGAGGGTCCCGCTGGTGGTGGTGTAGTCGTTGCCCAGCGAGATGACGATGCCCGACTGGGTGACGGAGTGATCGGTCCCCCCGGGCCCGGCGCCCGGGTGGGTCACGAACGTGCCGTTGTCATACAGGAGAGGCTGGGCAAGACAGGGGGAGGTCACGGCGAGGACGGCAAGGGCGAGGTGTTTCATGGGTTGGACGATACGTGCGTGAACGGACGAGGTTGCGGGAACGGGGGAAGAGGAAAGCACCCCCTCCGCCTCGCAAAGCCTCGGCACCTCCCCCGCGGAGCCGGGGGAGGAGTCAGCACCCCCTCCGCCTCGCAAAGCCTCGGCACTTTCCCCGCAGGGCCGGGGGAGGAGTCAGAGTGTGGATTCGAGGGCTTCGATGAAGCGGGCGGCAAAGGACTGACCGCGGCAGATCGGGGAGGCGAGCACGCGCTGGCGGAGCGTGGCACGGAGCTCCCCGAGCCGGGCCGGGTCGTTGGCCAGGGCCACGCCGGCCTGCACAAACTCCTCGTCCGTGCGGGCACAGAGCTCCGGCAGCCCCACGCTGGACAGGATCGACAGCCCGGCCCGCGAGGCCGACGTCTCTCCTACGCGGCTGATGTAGGGCACCCCCATCAGCAGCGACTCCACGATGGTCACCGCGCCGTTGTACGGGAACGTGTCCAGCGCGATATCCACCTCCGCCGCAGCGGTGAAGACCCCAAGGCGGCTGGGCGCGGGCGGGCGCGGGTCGATGCGGGCGGGGTCGATGCCGTGAGCCGCGAAGCGGCCGCGGAGGTCCTCCCGCACGCCGGGGTCGTTGAGGGCCGTGTGCATGAGGACGAGCCTCGCCCGAGGGACCGCACCGAGCACGCGCGACCAGAGCGCAATCAGCGGCTCGTTGTACTTCAAAAGGCTGCTGAACGAGCCGAAGGTGAGCGGCGCCGCGGGGTCGCGGGGCGTCACTCCCGGCAGGTCGGCCGGCGGCCGGTACGACATGTAGCAGGGGTCAAGGTACAGCAGTTTCTCGGTGTGGAAGGCCTCGCCCCCCCGCGGGTCCGTGAGCGAATCGACGACGCGGTAGTCGCAGTCCTTGAGGCCTGTGGTGTTCGGATAGCCGGTGTACGTGAGCTGCACCGGCGCCGCGCGGTGGGTGAACACCTGGAGCATCTGGCCCTTGGTGTGGCCCGCAAGGTCGATGAGGCAGTGGACCCGCTCGGCGCGGATCAACGCCGCGGCGTCGGCGTAGCTGCGGTTGGCGACGCTCATCCAACGGTCGGCGAGCCCACGCAGGCGGACCATCGCCGCGTCCTCTTTCGCCCCGCCTGTATAGCAGGAGATCGTGACCCGGGAACGGTCGGCGTGCTGCAGCAGGTCCTCGATCAGGTACCCCACGGCGTGCTCGCGCAGGTCTGACGAGAGCAGCCCCACATGGAGCTTCTCGCCGGGCTTGCGGAAGGGGCGCGTGAACACGTGCGGCGCGGGGACGACGGACTCAACCAGCCGGCCCCAGGCGCGGTGGGCTTCGAAAATCTCCGCGCGGGACACACCGGGGGCATAGTTAAGCACGCCGCAGTAGGCGTCGAGGAACGCGGAATCGCCGGCGTGCGCGGGCAAGAGCTCGCGCAGGAGCGGCAAGGCCTGCTCAATGCGACCCACCGCGTGGAGGGCATGGGCAAGGTTGGTCCGCAGCACGGTGTTGTGGGGGTCGAGGGTGAGGCCTTCGCGGAGCAGGGCCGCGGCGGAAGAAGGACGGTTGAGGCACGAGAGGGACGTCGCCAGCGCGGCACGGATGGAAGGCTCGCGCGGGGCGAGTTCCAGAGCGCGGGTCAGGAAAGGGAGGGCCTCGTCGTGCCGGCCGAGCTGGGCGAGGATGTTGCCGAGGTTGTGCTGGGCGTGGGGGTGGTTAGGGAGCTTGTCCAGCGTTCGGCGTGCGAAGTGCTCGGCGCGGACCAGTTCGTGCGCGCGGAAGAGCACGAAGGACATAAGGGCGATCAAGTCCAGGTCATCGGGCGCGCGCCGGAGGGCCTGCTCAATGAGCGGGATGGCCTTGCGGTACTCCCCGCGGTCGACCAGGTTAGTGATGTGGGCGGAAGCGGGCATTGGGATGAATCGACGAAAACTCAGCCGGAATAGAGGGATAGGAGCAGCGTTTGAAAGCGTTCCGTGAACGCACGGCCATCACAGAGCGGGGAAGCAAGAAGCCGGGGACGGAGCGACGCGCGGAGGGTGGAGAGTGAGTCGAGGTCGGCGGCGAGCGTGGCGGCCTTGGCGATGTAGTCGTCCTCGGTCGTGACGCACAGGTCGGGAAGGCCCGCCGCGGAAAGGAGCGAGAGCCCCATGCGGGAGGCGGTGGTGCCACCGATGAGGGAGACGACGGGCAGGCCCATGAGGAGCGATTCAAGGGTCGTGAGCGTGCCGTGGTAGGGGAACGTGTCCAGCGCAATATCCGCCCGGTGGTACACGGCGAGGTGCCCCCCCACCGCTTCGACGGGCGCAAGCGGCTCGACGCTGTCCGGCGGGGCGCCAGCGCTGTAGAACCGCTCGCGAAGGTCCGCTCGCACACCCTCATCCGCGAGGCTGAAGTGCTTGAGGATCAGGCGCGAGCGCGGGATCGCCGTGAGCAGGCGCGACCACAGCCGGATGAGGGGCTCGTTGAACTTCAGCGGGCTGCTGAACGAGGCGAACGTGATGTGTCCCGCGGCGAGCGCCGGCAGGGGCGACACCGGGGGCGGGCTCTCTGGCGGCCGGTAAGTGGTGGAGCACGGGTCCAGACGCAGCAGACGCTCGGCGCTGTGCGCTTCGCTGCCCGCAGGGTCGGTGAGGGCATCGACCATGCGGAAGTCCATGCCGGGCAGGCCCGTGGTGGACGGGTAGCCCGCGTAGCTGATCGTGAAAGGCGCCGGACGATGCGAAAGGACCCCGGGGCGTCCGCCCTGGGTGAGGGCGGCCAGGTCGATCAGGATGTCGATGCGGTCGGCGCGGATGAGGTCGGCGATCTTGGAGTCGGCAAGGGTGGCGCAGGAGCGCCATTGGTCGGACTTGGCCCGGAGCCGCGCGGTGACCTCATCGGCGCTGGTGGAGGTGGCGTAGCAGGTGAGGTGAAATCGGGCGCGGTCAAGGTGGTCAAAGATCGGCTCCACGACGTGGGCAACCGAGTGGCGGCGCAAGTCGGGGGAAATGAACGCAAGTCTCAGGGGGTTGGGCGCCGCCCGCGGCAGGGGCGGGCGGGGCGCCGGTGCGGGGTCCAGCGCGCGGGCGTACCGCTGGTGCGCCGCAAGAAGCTGCGCCGGCGAGGTCCCCGGTGCGTACGTGTGCATCACGGCGTAGCGCTGGAGCTGCGTGGGGGTGGCGCCGGGCTCGCCCACAAGCTCGCGCATCAGGGGGAGAGCCTGCTCGATGCGGCCCGTCGCATGAAGCAGGTTGGGGAGGGCGTGGCGGAGGTACGGGCTGCGGGGGGTGCGGGCGAGCCCCTCCTCCAGAACGCGCCGGGCCTCCGAGTACCGCGAAAGCCCGGTCAGGGCGCTGGCGAGCCCCGCCCGGGCCACATCATCCGCCGGCGCGGCCTCCACGGCGGTGGTCAGCAGCGGGAGCGCCTCCTCAAAGCGGGCCTGGGAAACAAGCACCGAGCCCAGGTTCGCGTTGACGCGCGGGTCCCTGGGGTGCAGGCGCAGAACCTGGCGGGAGTAGTGCTCGCAGCGGGGCAGGTCGTTGCTGGCGAAGGCGATAAAGCCCAGGAGCGCGAGCAGGCCCGCGTGGTTGGGGTTCCCGGCCAGGGCGCGGAGCGCGACGGCCTGGGCCTGGTCGACCTTCCCCTGGTCCAGCAGCGCGTTGGCGGTGTCCAGGGGGGAGGGCATGGTGGGGCGATGATACGGGCGGGAGGGCCGGGCCCGCGGGTTCTAGGACGCTGGGAGGAGCCCGGGCGTGAAGTTGGGCAAGGTGGGGGTCGATAGAGCCCTGTACCACGCGGGCAGTTTGGGCAGAGTTGCCCATCTGTGGCGGCCGGGGATGGCCGCGTCGGCGCGTGGGGAGTGCGTCGTCATGAGCACGGAAACGGGCGGCGAGGACCTGTCGGGCAAGCGCGTGTTCACCACGGGCGAGGCCGCGGCGGTGTGCAAGGTAAGCCAGCAGACCATCATCCGCTGCTTCGACTCGGGGCGGCTGACGGGCTTCCGCGTCCCCGGCAGCAAGTTCCGGCGGATCCCGCGGGAAGAGCTCATCCGCTTCATGCGGGCGAACAACATCCCGCTCGAGGCCCTGGGGTCCGCCCGCAAGCGGGTGCTCGTGGTCGATGACGACCCGCGGATCGTCGAGCTCTACACCGACCTGCTGGGCCGCGACG
Source organism: Planctomycetota bacterium (assembly GCA_023434205.1). Taxonomy (GTDB): domain Bacteria; phylum Planctomycetota; class Phycisphaerae; order Phycisphaerales; family UBA1924; genus JAEYTB01. Next base: position 9,973 of record JAEYTB010000054.1, read on the forward strand.
GCCGCTTCGACGTCAAGACCGCCGGGAACGGCTACGACGCGGGCCTGCAGACCGAGGCCTTCAAGCCCCAGCTCATCATCCTGGACTACATGCTGCCGGACATCAACGGAACCATCGTGTGCAAGCGGGTGCGCGAGAACCCAAACCTCGCCGACACCAAGGTGCTGTGCGTGAGCGGCGTCATCAACCCGCACGAGGTCGAGTCGCTCATGTCCGCGGGCGCGAACGCGTTCCTCAAGAAGCCGTTCCAGGTGCCCGAGCTGATGGGCAAAATCTCCGAACTGCTGGAGCTGGAGACCGCGGAGGGCAAGGTGGGGGCGTGAGGGCTGGAGTGGAATGACGCCGGCGGCAACAACCCCAGAGCGCGCGCGCCAGGTCGAGATGATCCTCGAGCGCGTGCGCACGCTCCCGACGCTCTCGCCGGTGGCCGCGCGCCTTCTGTCCATCGGGACCATCGACGAGGTGCTCATCGGCGACGTGGTCAAGATCATCGAGAGCGACCCCGCGCTCTCCGCCCGGATCCTGGGGCTGTGCCGCAAGGCCGACCGCGGCCTGGGCGACCGCATCACCACCGTCAAGCGCGCGGTCCTGATGCTGGGGATCGAGGCCGTCCGTGCCGCGGCCCTCAGCGTCAGCGTCTACGACCTCATGACCGGCGAGGACGAGGCGGCCCGGGAGGCCCTCGACGCGGCGGTCGCGGGCGACGCGGCTCCCGCCAAAAAGACCTTCGACCGCAAGGGCTTCTGGAAGCACTCGATCGCCGTGGCCTGCGCCGCGGAACTCATCGCGCAGATCAACCCCAAGCTGCGGGTCATGCCCGAAGAGGCCTTCCTGGCGGGCCTGCTGCACGACGTGGGCAAGCTCGTCCTGGACCTGGTCCTGCCGCGGAGTTATGAGCGGGTGCTGGAGGTCGCCCACCGGCGCGGCTGCGACAGCAGCGCCGTGGAGCGGGCGGTGCTGGGGCTGGACCATCACACCGCGGGCAAGCGCGTCACCGAGCACTGGGGCCTCCCCGAGCCCATCCAGCACGTGGTGTGGATGCACGGGCAGCCGCTGGCCGCGCTCCCGGAGGGGCCGGACCGCAACCTGATCGGCGCGGTGACCGTGGCCAAGGCGGTGTGCCGCCGCCTCCACCTCGGGTGGCCGGGGGACTTCGGGCAGGCCCCCGACGCCGAGCGGCTGTGGGCCGAGCTTGGGCTCAAGGCCGGCGGGCCGTCGCACATCGCCGGCCCCCTCCACGGGGCGATCGCCGACCGCCTGAAGGTGCTGGGGCTGGACGACATGACCCCGCCCGGGCTGCTGCTCGAGAGCCTGAGCAACGCGAACCGGCAGCTCAGCGACCTCAACAGCGCCCTGCAGGAGCGGGCGGTCATGAGCCACTCCCAGGCGCGGGTGCTCGAAGCCATCGACCAGTTCCACGCGATGAGCCCGGCCGCACGGACCGTCGCCGAGACGATGGGGGTCGTCGCGATGTCAGCCTGGCGGGCCTTCGGCGCGGGGTTCTACGCCGTCCTGGCCCAGGGCGAGGGCGAGGAAGTCTGGCGCATGGTGCAGCTCGACCCCTCGGGCGACCCGATGGCCGTCTGCCTCCTGGACGCCCCGCCGCAGCGCGTGGGCGGCGCGCGCCTGTCAGAGCTGGCCAGCGGGTCGCAGCTCAACGTCGCGGTGCTGGGGCTGCTGCCCTGGCTGAGCGACCACCTCCTGCACGCGAGCGACCTCCGCAAGCTCCGGCTCCTGCCCCTCACCGGCGGCGGCCCGCCCGCGATCCTCATCAACGACCGCGACATCGCCGAGGGCCTCGCCCCGGGGGCCCTCCGCGCCGTCACCGCCACCTGGGGCGCCGCGATGGCCGCCGCCGCGGAGCGCGAGCGCTCCCGCCGCCTGCACGAGCAGCTCGTGGAGAGCGGCCGCGCCATCGCCGAGATGCAGGCCAAGCTCGCCGAGCAGGAATCCATGGTCCGCCTGGGCCAGACCACCGCCGGGGCGGCCCACGAGATGAATAACCCCCTCACCGTCATCGCCGGGCACGGCCAGCTCCTGATGTCCCGCCTCCAGAACGAGCGCGACAAGAGCGCCGCCCGGGCCATCGCCGACGCCGCCAAAGACCTCTCGAGCATGATCTCGAGCCTGCACCTGCTCTCGCAGACACCCGTCGCCCAGCCCCGCACCGTCCGCATCGCCGAGGTCGTCACCCGCGCCGTCGCCAACGCGCGCCAGAAGTCCGGCAAACAGACCACCGTCACCCAGCGGGTCGAAGTGAAGGAAGCACACCTGGACCCGGACCTCGCCGCGGGCGTGCTCACAGAGCTCGTCGCCAACGCGATGGAGGCGTGCCCCGAGGGGCCCGTCACCATCACCGTCGCCGTTCGCGAGGGCTCTCTCATCATCGAGGTCGCCGACATGGGCCCCGGCCTCACCCACAAGGCCCGACAGCATGCGTTCGACCCGTTCTTTAGCGAACGCCCCGCCGGCCGCGGCAGGGGCCTGGGCCTCACCCGCGCCCAGCGCATGGCTGTCGCCATGGGCGGGGGAATCGCCCTCGAGGACGGGGCGGGGGGCGGCGTGCGCGCAGTTCTTGCGCTGCCGGAGTGGAAGTGACGCGGGTTATTCCGGCGACAACGGCTGAACCGGGAACGCGGGCGGGCCGATGTGTGGCATAGGCCGCGGGAGCGGCCAAGGAGCCACGCGATGGCACGGCGTCGGAAGAGCAACAAGGGGCGGGGACGGGTGCTGGCGGTTGCGCCGGTGCGGGAGGTTCGCGACGCGCTGGTCGCCCGCCTCACGGGCCTGGGCGTGCCCGCGCTGGGCGCGTGCGATGTGAGCACGGCCCGGGCCATGCTGAACGAATCCTTCTACGACGTCGTGGTGATCGGGGACGCCGACGGCGAGAGCGTCGCCGCGGCGGCCGAGCTGTGCGCCAGCGACCGCTCCGTGAGCTGTGTCGTGATCGCGGCCGAGGCGGAGCTCGACCTCGCGGTCGCCGTGATGCGGGCCGGCGGCGTAGACCTCCTGCCCATCCACTGCACGGACGCGGCGCTGTCGGCCTCGCTCGAGGCGGCGGCCCGCCGCTCGCGCAAGCTGCGGGCCAAGGAGCGCCTGGAAGAGCGGCGTGCCCGCAAGCTGCGGCGGGCCTGCCGCGAGCTCGGCCGGTCGCGCGATGCCCTGGTGACCCAGCTCGGCAGCGTGTGCGGGGACGTCGCCGCGAGCTACCGGGACCTCTCCGAGCAGATGACGCAGGTGGCCCTCGCCAGCGAGCTCAACACGATCTTCCGCCAGGAGCTGGACCTTGAGTGCCTGCTCCGCACCGTCCTCGAGTACACCCTGAAGAAAATCGGCCCCACCAACGCGGCGATCTTCCTCCCCAGCCAGTCCGGCGACTACACGCTCGGCGCCTACGTCAACTACGACTGCCCGCGCGACACCGCCGAGACGCTGCTGGACCACCTCGCCGACATCATCGCCCCCGCGTTCGAGAACCGCGACGACGTCGCCGTGATGCGCGGACTGCGGGACGTGCGCGAGACCCCCGGGCCCGCGGGCGAGTGGCTGGAAGACTCCGCCGTGGCGGCCTTCTCCTGCCGCCAGGACGGCGAGTGCCTCGCGGTGGTGGTCCTGTTCCGCGACCGCCGGAACCCCTACAGCCCCGCGGCAGCCCGCACGATGCGCATCATCAAGGACCTCTTCGGCCAGCAGCTCGCCCGCCTCATCCGGATGCACCACCGCCACCTCCCCAACCACCAGTGGGGCGGCTTCTTCGGCGAGGGCGACAAGGGCATGGCGGCGTAAGGGCCGTCCTACTCGTGCCGCAGCGCGTCGATCGGGTCCAGCCGCGCCGCCTTGATCGCCGGGAACATGCCGAAGGTGACGCCCGTGATCGCCGCGACGACCACCGCCACCAGCATGGCCCACACCGGGATCTCCGCGTGCGACATGAACTTGGGCAGCGCGGCCCGGGCCGCCATCACCATCGCCTGGCTCACCAGCAGGCCCAGCGCGCTGCCGACCACGCACAGCGTCACCGCTTCCACCAGGAACTGCGCCAGAATAATCTCCGGCCGCGCGCCCACCGCCTTGCGCAGCCCGATCTCCCGCGTCCGTTCGCTCACGCTCACCAGCATGATGTTCATGATCCCCACGCCGCCCACCAGCAGCGAGATCGCCGCGATCCCCCCCACCAGCGCCGTCATGAACCCCGCGATCTTGTTGAACTGCTGGCGCGCCTGCTCGATCGCCTCGATCCCGAAGGTGTCCGGGTCCTCGGGCTGCAGCTTGCGCACCCGCCGCATGTAGCTGGTCACCTCCGCCTTCGCGTCCTCGAACTGCTCCGGCTTGTAGGTCTGCGCGATCATCCAGATCCGCGGCTCGGGCCGCATCACCAGCGCCGTCGAGAACGGGATAAACAGCTCGGTCTGGGCCTCGTTCCCGCCCATCTGGATGATCGGGTCCTTCGTCTCGACGACGCCCACGATCAAAAACCGCCGCCCGTCCACGAGGATGAAGGACCCCGAGGGGTCGCTGGAGAGGCCCAGCTCCTCGATGCCCTTGTCGTTGATGAGGCAGACCTGCCGCCGCTCCTCCTCGTCGATCATCATGAAGGGGCGGCCCTGCGTCACGGTCCGGCCCTCGATGTCGTGCCACTCCGGCCGGATCCCCTGCACCGTCACGCCCGGCTTGATGATGTCCTTGTGCTGCACCGACGGCGCAAAGCGGGTCACGGGCGTGATCCGCTCCAGCGAGGGCGCAGCCGTCCGCAGGCCCTCCGCCTGCGCGACGGTGATGCGGATCTGCCGCCAGTTGAAGCGGTCGCGGATCTGCGGCGGGAACCGCGGGAAAATCCAGATCTTGTTCGCGCCGACCTTGCTGAACTCGTCCAGGATCGTCTGCCGCGCCCCCACCATCGCCGCGACCGTCACCACCACCGCCACCACCGCGATGATGATGCCCAGGGTGGTGAGCAGCGCGCGCACCTTGTTCGCCCAGATCTGGCCCAGGGCCAGGACGATGGTCTGCAGGATGACGCGGGGGAGCATCAGCATGGGGAGAGGGGCCTAAGCGTGCGAAAGGGTTGCCTCGGTGGCGCGTTTGGCCGCGTCCAGGGCGCGGGCCAGAAAGTCCTGGTGGATGGGGTCCTGTGAAGTGGGATGGTCGGAAAGCACCCTCCCGTCCTTGAGCCGCACGATCCGCTCGGCGTGCCCGGCGATGTCCTCCTCGTGCGTCACGATCACGATCGTCTGGCCGGACTGGTGCAGGGCCCTGAACAGCGCGATGATCTCCTCGCTGGTGGTGGAGTCCAGGTTGCCCGTGGGCTCGTCCGCCAGCAGAATCGACGGCTCGTTCACGAGCGCCCGCGCGATCGCCACCCGCTGCCGCTGCCCGCCCGAGAGCTGGTTGGGCCGGTGGGTCATGCGGTGCTCGAGCCCCACCTTCACCAGCGCCGCCTTGGCCATCCGCCGCGCGCTGAGCCAGTGGCGGCGGGAATAGATCAGCGGCAGCATCACGTTCTTGAGCGCCGTGGCCCGGTTCAGCAGCTCGAAGCTCTGAAAAACAAACCCGATCTCCTCGTTGCGGACCTGCGCCAGCGCCCCCGCCCCCATCGCGTGCGTCATCTTGCCGTTCAGCTCGTACGAGCCGGCCGTGGGCTGGTCAAGGCAGCCCAGGATGTTCATCAGCGTGGACTTGCCCGAGCCCGACGACCCCATGATCGCGACGAACTCGTTGCGGCGCACCGTCAGGTCCACCCCGCGCAGCGCATGCACCTGCTCGCTGCCCACCTTGTACACCTTGGTCAGCCCGCGGATCTGGATGGTGACGGGCTGCTCAGCCGCCATGGGCGGTGCTCCGCGCGGCGGCGGCGGTCTGGGGCCCCGCGGGCGGGACGGTCGCCTCGTCGGACACAAGCTGATCGTCGCGGAGGCCGACCAGCTCGCGGAAGGGCCCGACGATGATCCGGTCCCCCTCCTTGAGGCCCTGCATGATGATCGTGTCCGTCAGGTCGCTGGGGCCGGTCGAGACCGGGACGCAGCGGGCCTTGCCATCCTGGATGACATACACCACCCGCACAAACTTCTTGCTCTTGTCCACCAGCGGGTGGTCGGCGGTCACGGCGGTGGGCAGCTCCTCGCGGACGCGGTCGAGCACGGCCTGACTGGGCACCTTGATAACGTCGCGGAACGTCTCAACCTCGATGTCGGCGTTCGCCGTCATGCCCGAGCGAAGCAGGATGTTGTCGGGGTTCTCCAGGACGATGTCCGTCAGGAAGAACGCCGTCATGTCCTTGTCGACCTCCTTCTTGAGGCCGACATGGTCAACCGTGCCGACCAGGGGCCGGTCCGGGAAGGCGTTCACGAACACCCGCGCCTTCTGGCCCTCCTTCACCAGCGCGATGTTGGCCTCGTCGATGCGCGCCTTGAGCAGCATCACCGACAGGTCCGCGACCTCCATGATGACCGAGCCCGCGTTGTTGAGCGTCCCCACCACCACCAGCTCCCCCACCTCCGCGTTGAGCTTGGTGATGACGCCCTCAAACGGCGCCGTGATGATGGTGTTGTCCAGGTCCTTCTCGGCGCGGAGGATGTTCGCACGGGCGATCTCGATCGAGTGCTGGGCGACCCGCATGGCGCTGTCGGCACGCCGGTACTCGGTCTCGAACTGGTCCAGCTCCGCCCGGGAAATGTCGCCCGTCTCCGCCAGCTTCTGGCGGCGGGTCCGCTCGGTCAGCGCGTTCTCCAGCGCCGCCCGCGCCCCCTCATACCGCGCTTCCTCGCTCTTGAGCTGGGCCTTGGCCGACTCCAGCAGAGCCTGCAGGTCCCGCGCATCCAACCGGACCAGGACGTCGCCCTGCTTCACGCGGTCGTTCTCGCGGAACGGCAGGGCGATGATCCGGGCCGACACTTGCGCCGAAATCTCCACCTTGGTCTTCGGCTCGATCTCCCCGGGCGTCGAGATCGTCCGCACCAGGTCATCCCGCACCGCCGCCCCGACGCGGACCGTCTTGGGCTTGTTCTGGGGGTTGAAGTAGGCGCCGACCTCCTTCGCCAGGCCGCTGGACTGGAAGAAGTAGGCCCCGCCCGCGCTCAGGGCGGCGATGACGACGACGAAAGCAAGCAGCCACTTCCACACGTGGGGAGTCTCCGGCGGTTGGGGGGCCCAGGGTTCGTGGGAGGCGGGCCGGCCGGGTTTCACGAGAAACCGGGAGTGAAGTCTACCCGGTGTACGGGCCGGGCCCCCCACCCGGTTCACCATTTGGACGCACGGACCCGCGCCCGCGTTACGCCTGCTCGTAGCTTTCCGCCGCGTCGTACTGCTCGTGCAGGGGGGCCAGAGGCACCGCCTCCACGGCGTCGGGGTCCGACCGGAACCCGAAGGCGATCATGATCTTCGAGACGATCTTGGCGCCAAAGTAGGCCGTCAGGATGCTCACCAGGGCCCGGAACGCGAACGCCCCCAGCTCGCCGCGGGGCATCGCGATGATCTCGCCCATGGCCACCCCGATCGGAAGAATCACGATCGGATGCGTCGGGAAACGTCGGATCAGGTTGTCCAAAATCCTCAGCCCCGCGGCGATGATCGCCGCGTAAATCGGCACGCTCAGCCACGGGTTGTCGTTGATCAGGTGCCCCACCAGCCCGGGGCCGAAGGTAAAGCCCGACGACCGCTCCGAAAGGATCGCCTGCGTGACCATCTCCGCCCCCAGCGAGTTGGGCTTGTTCTGCCAGAACACCCGCGGCATGGGGTGGACGATCGCGTACTTAAGCGAGTGCAGGGTGTTGTAGGCAAAGGGGTTAGGGCGGTTCTCGAGCAGCCACAGCGAGCAGTTGGGCGCGTCCTGCGCCACCAGCAGGAACGCGCCCTGCTTGATATCCGCGTCCGCCATCCGCATCAGCGTCTGCGTGATCGGGACGTTCTTGTCGGCGCTGCGGGTGGCCGTGAAGGCCGACACCAGCAGGAAGCCCACCATCGCCAGAACGGTCAGGGGCACCGCCGCCCGGTAGAGGCTGACCAGCCGGAATCGCCCGTAGTAGGCCCCCCACAGGATCGCGATGATGACGCTCAGCACCTCACGCCGGCCGAAGGCCTGGTACAGAACCAGCCCCGACGCCCCCAGGAACATGGCCACCAGCAGCAGCGCGTACGCGGGGTTCGCCGGCCGGCGGGCCCACACCCACGCCGCGGTCCCCGCCGCCATCGCCGCCATGCCGAACGCCATGATCTGCGCCAGCACGCCGAACACCGGGACGTAAATCAGCACCAGCCGGAGCACCGCCGCGGCGATCAGGCAGCCCACCGCGAGCAGGGCCAGCGCGGGCTCCGACGGCGCCACCCCCGGGTGCACACGGTTGTGGATCTTGAACGTAAACCAGTTGGACTCATAGAAAGACAGGAACAGGACCAGAAAAGCGCTGAGGATCAGCAGGTACTTATACCCCGAGCCCGTAGGGTCGCTCAGGGGCAGCTCGCCGAAGTTGCCCGTGAAGTACGCCATCGCCGCGCTGGTGAGCTGGAAGATCACCACGCCCGCAAGGAACACATTGCGGATGGAGAACAGCGGCCACTTCCCCGAACTCGCCTGCTTCAGCATGTACGCGGCGAGGCCTGCCGTCATCAGCAGGCAGAGCCACGCCAGCATGTGGTCCATCGCGGTCGCTCCAATGCAGGACAGGGGGCGTGGAAAGCCCCTTCGTACTCATCGACACCCGGGGGAGGGGGGGTGAAGAGAAATGCGGGGTGGCCGAGAGGGTACGGACGGCCGGCCCCGCCGGTTCAAGGGCAGATTGACCTACGCCCCCCCCACCGCGGCGGGTCGTGCCGTGCGGCGGGCCTGCTCATACAGCCCCTCCATCAGCCGGGCGGTGTGGGCCTCATCGAACGCCTCAAACACCCAGGGCCGGGCACGGGCGGCCATGGACGCGCGGGCGGGGGTGTCCTGGATCAGGCGGGCCGCCTCCCGGGTGAGCTCCGCGCCCGGGTCGTCGATGATTGAGGCCGCGCCGCTCGCCTTCAGCTCGGGCCAGATGTCCACGCCGCGGGTCGTGATCAGCGGCGCCCCGCACGCCAAAGACTCGACCAGCACCACCCCAAAGTTCTCCTGCTGCGTGGGCAGGATGAAAAGGTCCGAAGCCTGGAAGAGCGAGAGCTTGTCCAACCCGGTGACCAGCCCCGTGAAGTGAACCCGATCCTCGAGCTTCAGGCTCTTCGTGGTCGCCTTCAGTTCCGCGACAAAGCCCTCTTCCCCCGGGCCGGCCAGGACAAACGTGGCGTGGACGCCCTGGTCCCGCAGCGCCGCCGCGGTGGCCAGCAGCAGCTGGGGCCGCTTCACCGGGTGGAGGCGGGAGAGGAAGAGCACCACTGGCCGGGCGTGCTGAAGCAGAAACGGGAACTTCGCCCGCGCCGGGCCCGGCCCCGGCAGCGATCGAAAGGGGTCCAGGTCCAGCAGCGGCGGCACCACGATGCCCCGCCCGTTGAACCACTTCCGAGCCTGCGCCAACTCGCCCTCCGCCGTGCAATGCACCGCCGCGGCGTGCTCCAGCAGGGCGCGGCCGCCCAGCGACAGGAACAGCCGCTTCTTGGCCGGGGCCTGCGACATCGCCCAGTCGTCGAACATGCCGTGGAGCGAGACGAGGTACGGGATCCCCGCGCGCCGGGCCAGCCGCGCGATCTGGTGCGCGGCGGGCGACCACACGCAGTGGAAGTGGAGCACGTCCGCATCCCGGAGGTCGGCCCCCAAGGACCGGAGCCCCGTGGGCGTGTAGAAGCCCCCGGGCAGGGTCGGGGCTGGGATTCGCCGGATAAGGGGCAGGCCCTGGGCAGGGGTGAGCCACGCGCCGGGAGCATCCGTCGTGTCCGAGGCCAGCAGCGTGCACTGGTGACCCCGGGCCGCGAGCACGCGGCAGGAGTCCAGGACCATGCGCTGGGGCCCGCCTCGGCGCGTGTCGGTGGTGTCGAGGTAATGGAGGATGTTCACTGAGAGCCTCTGTACGCCGCAACATCGGCGGGAGAGCGGCAGGGAATCAGGCGAACCGCGGGCAAGGTCCAATAATAGATGGAGGTGCGGCGAAGATCGGGTCTGGGCGGCTGGACGGGTCGAGCGGGCGGGCCGATAGAGTGACGTACGACCGATGGGGACGAAGTTGAGCGCACCGACGACCGTTTCAGAGCAGGGCCAGGCGGGCCATCCAGGCGTGGGTGAAGCCGCGCGCGGACCGACCTACCAGCGTCTGGACCTGGTCTCCACCGCGCCCTACCCCCGCTCGTGGTACGCCAAAAAGCTGCTGTGGGAGCTGGCCTGGAGGTTCCTCTACCGCCCCACCCCCCGCCAGCTCAACCGCTGGCGGGTGTGGCTGCTCAAGGCCTTCGGCGCCAAGATCGCCCCCACCGCCGTGGTGCGGTCCACCTCCAAAGTCTGGCACCCCTGGATCCTCACGCTGGGCGAGCACTCCTGCCTGGGAGACCGGGTCACGGTGTACAACCTCGGCCCCGTCTCCATCGGCGACCACACCGTCCTCTCCCAGGACGCCTACATCTGCGCCGGCACGCACGACTACACCCACCCCGCCCTCCCCCTCCAGCGGCCACCCATCACCATCGGCCGCGGCGTGTGGGTCTGCGCCAAGGCCTTCGTCGGCCCGGGGGTGAAGGTCGGCGACAACGCGCTGGTGGGCGCCTGCGCGGTCGTCACCAAGGACGTGCCCGCGGGCATGATCGTCGGCGGCAACCCCGCCAGGGTCATCCGCCCGCGCCCCGCACCGGGCGGGAACGCGCCGGGCGAGAAAGCGTGATGCGCGAGCCCCCCAGCATCCTGGTCCTGACCCGCAACGAGGAACGCAACATCGGCGCGTGCCTCAAGCACCTGTCGTTCAGCGACGACATTGTCGTGCTCGACAGCCACTCCACCGACCGCACCTGCGAGATCGCCGCGGAGTTCGCCAACGTCCGCGTCGTCCAGCGCGTCTTCGACACCGAGTACCGCCAGCGGAACTTCGGCCTCCACGAGGTGCCCTACAAGCACCCCTGGCTCTACGTGTGCGACGCCGACGAGCGCGTCACCGATGCGCTCCGCGATGAGTTGCTCGCCGTCTGCTCCGACCCCGCCGAAAAGCGCGTCGCCTTCCGCGTCCGCTACAAGAACATGTTTTTCGGCAAGTGGATCAAGCACTCCAGCGGCTACCCCGTCTGGCTCGTCCGCCTCTTCCGCCCGGACAAGGTCCGCTACGAGGTCCGCCAGACCAACGTCCACCCCATCATCGACGGCTCCGTCGGCGAGCTCCGCGGCCACTTCGAGCACTACTCCTTCGAGAGCGGCCTGCGCCGCTGGTTCGAGAAGCACAACTACTACAGCGACCGCGAGGCCATGGAGGCCGTCGCCGTCCGCGCCAAGGGCATGCCCCGCCTCAAGCAGCTCTTCGACAACGACCCCATCGTCCGCCGCCGCGCCATCAAGAACATGAGCTTCTTCCTCCCCATGCGCGGCGTGATGCGCTACTTCTTCGACACGATCGGCCGCCTGGGCATCCTCGACGGCCACGTCGGCCTGCGCTACACCACCATGATCTCCATGTACGAGCACTGGATCGAGGTCAAGGTCCGCGAGCACGAGCACTCCTGGACCGACAAGACCAACAAGGTCGCCAGAGAGCTCCTCGCCAGGGAGCACGAGTGACGCACGCGCCCGCCAACCCCGCCCCGCCGCCCGCCCACCCCACCGACGCCGACGGCCTCCCGCTCGTCGAGGTCCTCATCCCCACGCTCAACGAGGCCGGCCACATCGCCGAGGCCATCGAGAACGCGAAGAAGCTCGGCCCCGTCTTCGTGCTCGACTCCTTCTCCACCGACGGCACCCAGGACCTCGCCCGCGCCGCCGGCGCCACCGTCGTCGAGCACGCCTTCGTCAACTACTCCGCCCAGAAGAACTGGGGCCTGGACAACCTTCCCTTCAAGGGCCGCTGGGTCTTCATCCTCGACGCCGACGAGCGCATCACCCCCGCCCTCCGCAAAGAGGTCATCGCCGCCGTCACCAGCCCCGACCCCGCCGTGGGCTACTACATCAACCGCGTCTTCATCTTCATGGGCCGCGCCATCTGGCACAGCGGCCTCTTCCCCTCCTGGAACCTCCGCCTCTTCCAGCGCGGCAAGTGCCGCTACGAGGACCGCAACGTCCACGAGCACATGATCGCCGACGGCCCCACCCGCTACCTCAAGCACCTCATGCTCCACATCCGGCGCGAGACGATGACCGAGTTCATCGCCAAGCACATCCGCTACGCCGACATGGAGTCCGACGAGTGGCTCCGCGACCTCGTCCGCCGCCAACGCGGCGAGGCCAGCGAAAAGTTCGACGCCTCCATGCGCTTCCGCCAGTGGCTCCGCCGCGTCGTCTGGCCCCGCATGCCCTTCAAGCCCCTCATCCGCTTCATCTACATGTACATCGTCCGCCTGGGCGTCCTCGACGGCCGCGCCGGCTGGCACATGGCCCTCCTCATGAGCAACTACGAGTACATGATCGAGCTGCTCTACAAAGAAAAACGCCGCCTCTACGAACAGGGCATCGTGCCGCCTGGGCTGGTGGGGACGATCGACGCGAAGCCCGCGCCGGCCTAACAGCCCTTTTCCATCACATCACAAAACCGCCCCCGCAACTCCCCCTTGCTCAGCGGCCCCGCGATCAGCCCCGCCCCCCGCCGCCCCATCTCCCCCCGCTCCCCCTCGCTCATCGCCATCGCCGCGCGCACCGCGGCAACCGCCCCCTCCACATCCCCGTGGTTCACGTGCCACCCCAGCCGGTGCTCTCCGATCAGGTCCGACACGTGGCTCGGGTTCGGCCCCAGCAGCAAGACCGGCCGCGAGACACTCAACGCCCCGTACACCTTGCACGGGTGCACGATCCCCACCACCTCGTTCCCAATGCTGACGACGTGCAGGTCCGCCGCCGACAACGAGTACCGGATCTCGCTCAGCGGCTGGTACGGCAAGCTCACGATGTTCTTTGCCCCCCGCGCGATCCGCTCCTCCACCTCCCGCTTCCCGCCCCCGCCCCCGATAAACATGAACACCACCCGCGCCTCATCCTTCAGCCTCTCCGCCGCGTCCAGCAGCGTCGTCAGCGGGTTCGCCGGGCTGTGGTTCCCCGAGTACATCACCACGAACTTCCCCTCCAGCCCCTGCGCCCTCCGGAACGGGTTCTCCGCGTGCGCGATCTCATGCACCCCCGCCTCGTGCGGCCACGGCGGCATCACGTGCGTTTTCTGCTCAACCGCCACGCCCTTCTTCTTCACCCGCTCCAGCATGAACCGGTCCATCATCACCACGTCCGACGCCTGCCTCAAAATCAACCGGTTGAACCACTCAAACCCCCGCGCCATCAGCGACCCCTCGCGCGTCTTCCCCAGCGCGATCATCTGGTCCGGGTTCAGGTCCATCAGCCAGTACTTCACCGGCACCCGCCGCACCTTGCTGATCACCGCCCCCGCGAACCCGCAGAAGGGCGGGCTCGTCGACACCATCACCCCGCACAACCCCCGCGTGAACACCCCCCGCACCAGCGCCTGCAACAGAAAAATCCACTGCGCCAGCAGCCGCACGGGAATCGAAGACTTCCCAAAGCTCGACAGCGGCAGCCGTCGCACGTGCACCCCCTCCAGCACCTCCCGCGCCGGATACTTCCGCGAAGGGTCGTCGTACCCCCGCGCCGACGCGTACACAATCACCCGGTACCCCCGCACCGCCATCTCCGCCGCGGCATCGGCGATGTGCTGCCCCACCGCCGCCGGGTCCGGCACGTACACCTGAGAGATGATGAGGAACGTCTTGTCGCTCACGCGGCGAGGCTACCCGACGGTGATGGTGCCCAGGTCGAGGGTGGAGTTGGGACGGCCGCCGGGGCCGGAGGTCTGGGCGGGGTCGAAGTTGTGAACCACCTTGGTCTTGTGGACCTGCTCGCCGTCACGGGTCAGGATGCAGAACACATCCGGCCTTGTCTCCCCCGGCGACAGCAGCCCCTTTACATCCGCCATCGCGCACACCGCCTCGGCGACGCCGTTGCCGTCCAGCCCCGATTCGCCCAGCGTGCTTGACCCGACCAGGTCAAGGTCGTAGAAGGAAACGCGGTACTCGCCGCCGCGGAGGGGCTGGCCGGCGGAGTCGATGAACCGGACGCGGAGTTTGAAGAGGTCGGCCATGGGGGGATGGTAGGACGAGGGCTAGAACTGCCTGCGGAGGCGGGCGGGCTGGATATTGAGCTGATCCCGGTACTTCGCCACCGTCCGCCGCGCGATCTCGATCCCCCGCTTCTTCAGCTCTTCCACGAGGGCCTCGTCGCTGAGGGGCCTGGCCTTGTCCTCGGCGTCGATGACCTCCTTCAGGGCCGCCTTGATGGCGTCCCAGGCCATGTCCTCCCCGCCGTCGGCGTGCAGGCCGCCCGAGAAGAACTTCCGCAGCGGCACGATCCCCCGCGGCGTCGCAATGTGCTTCTCCGCGACCGCCCGGCTCACCGTCGCCACGTGGATCCCAAGCTGCTCCGCCACCCCCGTCATCGGCAGCGGCTTCAGCGCCTGCGGCCCGAAGTCAAAGAAGTCCCGCTGCGCCTCCACCACCGCCCGGATCACCCGCAGCAGCGTGTGCCTTCTCTGCCCCACCGCGTCCAGCAGCCACTGCGCATTCCCCAGGTTCGTCTTGAGGAACTCCCGGTCCTTCTTCTGCATGCCCTTGTCGCGGGAGAGCCGGGCGTACTCCTGGTTGATGCGGAGGTTGGGCAGCCGCGCATCATTGAGGTACGCGATGTAACGGTCCTGCTCCGGGTCGTACTCCACGATCGCATCAGGAATGATCGGCCGGTTCGTATCCTCCACCAGCCGCCGCGCCGGCGCCAGGCTCAGCCGCCGCAGCAGCGTCAGCGCTTCCTTGATCTCCTCCAGCGACAGCCGCGTCTTCTCCGCCACCCGCGGCAGGCGGTTCTGCGTCAGGTCATCCAGGTGGTTCGCCACCAGCAGCCGCGCGTTCGCGAACGCCGCCGCCGGCCACCCCAGGTCCTCGGCCTCGTCCTCCAGCGCATCAAGCTGCAGCAGCAGACACTCCGCGGGAGTGCGTGCCGCGACGCCCGCCGGCTCCAGGAACAGCTGCACGGCGTGCAGCGCCCGCTCCAGATCGTCAACGCGCGGCCGGCTCGAGAGCCCGTGCGCGCTCGCAGCGCCCACCGGGGCCTTCTCCGCGATCGTCTCCAGCGGTGTGCGGAGGTAGCCGTCGTCCTCGAGGAAGCCGATGATCAGCTCACCAAGGGGCCGCAGCCCCGGCTCGATGTCGGTCAGGGCCCACTGGCCGCGGAGCTGCTCGGTGAGAGACGCAGCCCGGGCGGGGGTGGACGCCATCGCGTCGAGCTTGGCATCACGCTCGCCGCCGGCCCGCGCCGGGCTGTACGAGCCGGGCTCGAGCGAGAGCCCGGCGGCGCGGGCCTCCAGGGCCAGGTCCGACACGTGCGACGGCCCATAGTCGGAAAACTCGTTCTCCGCCGCGTCGGGGTGCGTCTCCTCGAACGAGTCCAGCCGCTCGAAGTCGTCCCCGCCGTTCACTTCATCCACGGCGAGCGGCCGGTCCAGCGCCGCTTCCTCCCGGCGCGACTCCTCGAGCTCCAGCCGAACGCCCGGGTCGTCCGCGTCGCCCTCGGACAGCTCCAGCGTCGGGTTGTTCTCCAGCTCCTGCTCGATCCGCTCCTCCAGCTCCGCCAGCGGCATCTGCAGGATCTCCATGGACTGGATCATCCTGGGCGCCAGCTTCATGTGCTGGCCGAGCTTCATGTGTTGGGAGGTTTCGAAGCGCATCAGGTTCCGTGGTGCTCTGGTCCCTACTCGACGTTCTGCCGTCCCTGGATGGCGTCTGCCAGGACGGCCTTGTTGGCGTACTCAAGCTGCGAGCCCGTGGGCAGGCCGCGGGCAAGGCGGGAGACCCTGACGCCCCGCTGGCGGAGCTGCTCGGCCAGGTACAGGCCCGTCCCGTCCCCTTCTATTGTCGGGTTGAGGCCGAGGATGACTTCGCAAACGGCGGCGGAACCGGGGTTGCGGTCCGGGTGCTCGAGGCGCTCCAGCAGCCGCGGGATCGTCAGCTCATCGGGCCCGATCCCCTCCAGCGGGCTCAGCCGCCCCATGAGCACGTGGTACACGCCGCGGTACATGCCCGTCTGCTCAAGCGCGATGAGGTCCTTAGGCTGCTCCACCACCAGCACAACCGAGCGGTCGCGCTGCCCGTCGGCGCAGATCTCGCACAGGGCCGCGTCGCTGAGGTTGTAGCACGCATCGCAGTGCCGCACGGTCTTCTTGACGTCGATGACGGCCTGCGCCAGCCCCAGCGCCGTAGGCTCGTCGCTCTTCAGGATGTAGAACGCCAGCCGCTCCGCCGTCCGACGACCGATCCCCGGCAGGCGCGCAAACTCCGCGATCATTCGGTCCACGGCCTTGGGGTAGGCCGGACCGCGCTTCAGCGGCGCATCCGTGCTGGGGCGGGCCTTTGCCACGCCCTCATCGTACACGGGCGGCGCTGGCGTTCGATGCGCTGCACGATCCGATATCATCGCCCCGCATGCCCGATGAAGCATCACTCAAGCCGGCGCGACCTGCCGTTGTGGCAGTCGATCTGGGCCGGCTGAACTACCAGGTTCTGCTCACGCTCACTATCGCGTTCGGCGTGTACTTCCTCTCCCTGGGCTCATCGGGGTTTGCGTACAGCGAGGGCGTCCGGGTGTTCCCCGGCTGGGAAATGGCCCGCCACGGCGACTGGTGGATGCCGCACCTCTTCGAGCAGGCGTACCTCCGCAAACCGCCCGGCATGTCCTGGGCCGTCGCGGGCACAAGCCTGCTGCTGGGAGAGAGCGAGTTCTCCGCGCGGGCGGTGTCCGCGATCGCCACGACCCTGTCCGCCCTGCTGAGCCTGTGGTTCGCCCGCCGCTGGTTCGGTCCCGTCTGGGGGATGCTCGCCGGCCCCGCGTTCCTGCTCACCCCGCTCTACTGGTACCCCGGCCGCAGCGCCGAGATCGAAGCGCTGCACAACCTCTTCGTCCTCGGCGCCTCGCTCACCGTGGTCGAGGTGATGCTGCGGCGCGGGTCCTGGTGGTGGGCGGGCCTGCTGGGGCTCTGTATCGGCGGCATGGCCGTGTCCAAAGGGCCCGCGGGCTTGCCCTGCGTTGCGGGCGCCATGGCCGGCGCCTGCACCGCCGCCCGCTCCTGGTCCGCTCTGCGCAGCCCCCGCCTCGCGGCGGGCCTCGCCCTCGGGGCGTGCCTCGCGTCCCTGGTTGTGTGGCGCCTCGCGGTGCGCGCCGCCGAACTCTCCGAGCCGCCCGTCCTCCAAGGGGCGGACCACTTCCTCTGGCGCCGCGACAAGCTCGCCGACATCCTGACGCTCCCCCTCGTCACCGCGGCGTCGGCGCTGCCCTGGGCCTTCGCGCTCGTCTTCGCCCTCCCCAGGCCGCAGAACGATCACGATCAGGACCGCGCAGGCCGTGCCGCGGCGTGGGCGGTGGTCGCCGCCCTGCTCATCTACACGCTGGCCGGTGTCTCCAACAACCGCTACGCGATGCCCGGCACCGTCCTGCTGCCCCTGGTCGCGGCGTACGCGGGCTGGCGGCTGTCCCGCCCCGGGCCCCGTTGGATGCACCTTCTTGCCCACTGGACAGGATCGCGCCGCGTGTGGCTGTGGCTCGCGGGCCTGCTCGTCGCCGCGTCCATCAGCCGCGGGCTCACGGACCACCGGCGCGACACCGTCACCAGCGGCCAACGCGCGGGCATCGCGCTCGCCGAGGCCCTGCCGAACGGCGCGGTGGTGTGGGGCGATGCCCTGATCGACAACCGGCCCGAGGTGGCGTGGTACGCCCGCCAGCACGCCGCGCGGCTGGGCAAGGACGTGCGGCTCATCTGGACGCCGGCGGGCAAGCACGGGCGCGGGCCCTTCCCCCGGCCCCCCCCGGGCCAGTTCCTCATCGTGCTGGAAGAAGGCCAGACCGAGCTCCCCGAGTCCGAGCTGAGCCGCTACCGCCGGGCGGGCGTGCTGGAAGGCCTCCGCCACCTCCACACCGGACGGGCCCACAAGTTCCTGTTCCAGGTCTTCCAGGTGCCGCCAGAGGAGAGGCTTGTGAGCGGGCACGCGGAAAAACCCGGTATTCCCCGGGGTCCACGCCCCCCGTCGCCCTCTGAGCGCGTTCTTTTCAAAAAGCGGCGCGTGATGGGCTTGCCTTCCCCTGCCGATTTCGTATCTTGACCCACGGCGATTCCGCCCGCGCCCGATACGACAACAGTGCGGTTCGTTCACCCGGACCTGACGCTGGTCGAGAGACAGCAGTCCTTTGGAGAGAGGGGACTGCTGTCTTGCTTTTTGGACCTCGGTAGATTGCCCTTGCCGCGGCAAGACCTCCGAGTCGCGCTGCATCGCCCCGTCGGGCGCGCACAAAAACGCCGGACGCGCCCCGGCGTGCGGTATGCCTCAAGCTGCCCTGCGTGGCGCCGCTACCAGCCCCCGCTCTCGCGCCGCCCACCGCCCCCATAACCGCCGCGCCCGCCGCCGCCACCGCCCCGGTAGCCGCCCCCACCACCTCCGCCGCCGAACCCGCCGCCGCGGGCCTCGCGGGGCTTCGCCTCGTTCACGACCAGCTTGCGGCCGCCGATATCGAAGCCGTTCATCGCCGCGATCGCGGCGTCACCCTCCGCGTCGTTGGGCATCTCCACAAAGCCGAACCCGCGCGACCGCCCCGTCTCCCGGTCGATCACCACCGACGCCCGCTGCACCTGCCCGTGCTGCGAGAACATCTCTTCCAGTTCAGAATCCGTGGTGCTGTACGGGAGGTTGCCGACGTAAATGTTCTTCATCGAACTCCGAGCCTTTGCCCGAGCACACACCTGTGGATGAAAACTGAACCGCGGCAGCCGGGCACTTCGCGTTGGTCCACACCTTCGCCGCCCTTCCCGGCCAAGGCGCGCGAAAGTATACAGACACGCCCGAGGGCTCCACAAGCTAGCAGGCGCCCCCTGCCAGAACCCGGAAGAACGCCTCGATGTCCGCGTCCGTCCCCACGTCGCCATCGCCGTTGAAGTCCGCCCCGCCGGGGAAGCACGCCGGGCAGCAGTCCCCCGCCAGGCACGCGAAGAACGCCTCGATGTCAGCATCGGTGCCCACATCGCCGTCCCCGTCAAAGTCGGCCGACCCGCACGGCTGGCCGGGGGTGACGGTGATCACCACCGTGTCGCTCCCCGTCGCCGACGCGTTGTCGGTCACGGTCAGGGTGATCGTGTGCTCCCCCACCGGCAGCACGACGTTCGCCGTGGGCGCGGGGCCCTGCGCCAACACGGTCACGCCCTGCGTCCAGACATAATCCGTGATCGAGCCGTCGGGGTCCTGGCTGGCCGAACCGTCAAGGGTGACAGCCTGCGACCCGTTGTTGTCGGCGTCCTGCACGGTCTGGTCGGGACCGGCATCCGCGACCGGCGGCTGATTGGCGGGAACGACCACGCCCGTCACGCTGATGACGAACGAGGGCACATCGGCCCCCGTCGCGTTGATCGTGATGGTGCCGTTCTTGGGCCCCACCGACGTCGTGCTCATGCCGATGCTGTGGCTGTTCAGCCCCCCGCCGGCGCTGTCGTTGAACGTGCCCACCGGCGCCCCGAACCCGGCGCTGGGCGTCAGCGTGTACGAAAGACTCGCAATCCCCGCGGCGGTCCAGAGCGCCGTATTCCCCCCATTCCCCACGTCGACCGAGACAAACGCCGGCGAGCCCTGCGTCACCGTGCCGAAGTCGATGCTTGCCGGCGCCGTGATCTTCGCCGGCACCCGCAGGTCCAGGAACACCGGCAGGTGCCCGCCGCTCGTGGTCGACGCGTTGATCAGCGCCTGCGCGATCACCGGGCCCACGTGGGCATTGCCGCTGACCGTGAGCGGTCCATTGAAGCTCGTGCCGTCGTTCCCCCACGAACGGTACGAATGGTTGGGGTCTGCAAACGTCGACAGGTTCCACCGCAGCGTCGGGTTGCCGATGTAATCCATCCCCACGCCGTCCACGAGCGAACCGCCCAACAGGATCTGGTCGTGCCGGTCGTCCATCCCCGCGCTGGTCGCCGGGTCCTGCGTGTGGATCATCGCGAACGACGCGTTGTCGTTCCAGTTCCCCGCGTCGATGCCCCCGCCCGGCGTGTAATAAATCCCCGGCCGGCAGATCGGGTCGTAAAACCGCCCCGCGTTACCGCCCACGCCCGTGATCAGCTCCTGATAGCTGCTCTGCCCGGCGTTCTGCATGTTGAGGTCGCCCGCCAGGATGTAGTGGTACCCCGCCGGCAGCCCGGTCCCGGGGCCATTGGTATCCATTCCCGCGGCGTTGTCCCGTATGTTCGTGCTCTCCACCAGCCGCCGCGCGTTGTCGTTGGACGTCGACCCCGCCTTCATGTGTACGCTGTACACCGCGAACGTCGCCGGCAGCGTCGTGTACCCCTTCGCTCGCATGTCGTACCGGTACGTGTTCCGCGGCTGGTTCGGGTCCGGGCTCCCCAGCGCGATCGTGACCGTATTCAGCAGGTCCACCTTCGACGTGCGGTACAGCAGCACCGACTCGGTGTCGGGGCCGTCGATGAAGGGCGCCGCCGCCCAGTCGCCGGGGCTGTTGGGGGCCGTGTTCAAAACGTTGACCAGCGTGGCCAGGGCCGACGCCGAGCTCACTTCCTGAACCGCAAACACGTCCGGCGCCATCGAGCGGCCGTTGAACACGCCGTACACCGCCGTCTGGATGTCCGCCGCGCGGTTCGTGCCGTTGTAGTTCGAGATGTTCCAGTTCGCCACGCGAAGCTGCGCCAAGGCGTCGGACTGGCAGACAGCGCCGGCGAGCGCGGCAAGGGTGAAGGCGAACGCCCCATGGGTGCGTATGGGCATGAACGGCTCCGGAGGTTGGAAGGGGCGGGCGTCAAAGCCGCCGCGGGTGGAGTATACACCCGGACAGGCCTGCGCCCACCCTCCAGCGATGCTTATCGGCGGTTGCGGCAAGAAGTTATGGCGGGGGATTCAGGGCGTGGGAGGGGCGGCCGGAACGCGCTCCAGGGCTGCCTCAAGGTCGGGGTCGCGCCCCCCGATCACGTCCCTGCGAGTCCATCGGACAGGAACGTCCGGGGCCGTCCCCACCCCCTCGATCAGTGTGCCCTTGGGGCCATACACACGCTGGGTGCAGGCGCTGACAAAGGCCTTGGAATGGGGGAGCGACGCCAGGATGCCCGGAGCCCCCGTGCCCGCGCCCGTGGGCCGCCCGATGAACACCGCATCAGGCCGGAGGTCATCCAGGCACCGGGCGAAGTTGTCGGCGGTGCTGAAGACCTCCTCGTCAATGAGGATGAACAGCGGCATTTCGAGCGTCGGCTTGCGGGGCTTGTACAAGATGCCGAAAGGCTCGGTCCACTTACCGCCATGGAAGCCCGAGAGCTGGAAGTAGCGGAAGGGCTCTTGAACGAACCGCTGCGCGGCGTGGATACCCAGCAGGTCGGTACCGCCCCCATTGCCCCGCAGATCCAGAATGACAGCGCGGGGACCGGGCTCGAGGGCCTGGTCGAAGACCGCGTCAATCGCGGCCTTGTCCTTCGCGAGGAACGCGTCCCGCTCCTCCGGCGGGGTCTTGAGCCACGCCCCCCAGTCGGACACCGAGAACGACGGGACCGTAATGAGCGCCACGCCGGCCCGCGGCCACCGCAGCGTCATCGCGCCCGGCGGCGCCAGGCTCCTGGGGAGCACGGGGGAGGTCGGCAGAGTCACACGCCGGGTTTCGCCCCCGACCGTTTCCAGCTCAATCTCGCTGGACGCGGCGGCCGACCGCAGCGCCGCGGCGATCGCGGCCCCGCGGCGCATGCCCGGGGTCGAGCCGATGGCGGTGCGGTGCTCGCGCTCGATGCGCGCATCGATCGGCTCACCGTCAATCGCGACCAATCGGTCACCCACCGCCGGGCGCGGCCCGGGCAGGTCCTCCGCGACCGCCGCGACAATGATCCCCTCCGCGCAGTCGCGGACAACGAAGTGCTGGTACCGGCGCAGGGGCGGTCCAACAAAGGGCGACGCCGCGTGGGCGTGGCCGTCGTTCATTGCCCCCACCACCAGCCGCAGATCGTGGAGGAACTCGTCGTGCGTAGCGCCGTCCGGACGACGGGCGAGCATCTCCGCCGCGACCGCCGCGGCATCGAAGCCGTTCTTCTCCGCCCGCATCCCGTAGTACGACCACTTCCCCCGCAGCGCCGCCTCGAGAACGCCAACATCCTCCTCGAGCTGAGCACGCGTGAGGCGCCCGCCTTCCGGCTGAGCGGTCGGGGGCGCCAACGCGAGGATGGCGGCGAGCGTTGCGGCGTTCACCCCGGCAGCTTACCTCAGCAGGGAAGCCCCGCCATCGCACGGAAGAACGCCTCAACATCAAAGTCCGTCGCGGCCTCGCCGTCCCCGTCGATGTCCGTCGAGCCGCACGTCGGGCAGGCAACCCCCGCCATCGCACGGAAGAACGCTTCCACGTCCGCGTCCGTGCCCGGGTCGCCGTCGCCGTCGAAGTCCGGGTTGCAGTTCCCCGTCGCGCGGGGGCGGGCGGCCAGTCCGAAGGCCGACCCGAAGACGCCGTTGCTCACGCCCAGGCTCGTCGCCGTTCCCGTCCGCGGGCTGATCGCCAGCAGGTGCTGGTTCCCCGCGTTGATCGCGTACAGCAGGCCATCCGCAGGGTTCCACGCGAGCCCGTTGCAGTCGGCGATGCCGCCGCCCAGTTCGCCCACCACGTGGTGCGAGCCGTCGGTCGTGCTGATGCGGACCAGCCGCGAACCCTCCGGGGCATCATCGATCGCGTAGAGCACGCGGCCCTCGGCGTCAAAGTCCACCGCCCCGATGTTGCCGCCGTGCGCGGGGCCCACGGGCGCGGCCGACATCGTGCGCTGATCGATCCGGAACAACTGCCCGGTCGCCTGCGCGACGGTGAAGAGGCGCTCAGCGCCGGGGTCGTACGCCAGCCCGTTGAACGTCTGCGTGGTCCCCGTGATCGTGCCCTCAAAGACGACCGTGCCGCTGGGGCTGATGGTGTACAGCCCGCGCACCGAGTCGATGGCGACGAAGTGGTCCTTGGCGGGGACGTACGCCAGCCCCTGCATCGAGGGCGCGAGCTGGGCCAGGGCCGACAACTGCCCGGTGCCGCTCAGGGCGCCGAAGTTGTTGCCCGCGTCGCCCACCCCGAAGAGCGTCCCGTTGGCGGGCGCGGCCGAGCCCGAGGCGCACACGCCGCGGGGGTTGGCCAGCGCGCGCCGGAGCGCGGGGTGGTCGATGCTTACCGCGGTGCTGCGCCCCGAGGGCGAATCGCACGCCGAAGCCGTGTGGATCGCGAGCACCTCGCCCGACGCGCCGATCACGGGCGCGCCCAGGTCGGCGGCTCGGGCCGCGTGCACCAGCGTGTGGTCCTCAACGGTGTAGTCCCCCGCGTCCGAAGCGCTGGTTTGCCCGACCACGCGGGCCCCCTCGCCCTGCGCAGGGACCGCCAGCGCCAGGCGGTGATAGCTGTTCTGGACCTGCGCCGGCGTCAGGCCCGTGTTGGCGTTGGGGAACACGCCAAAGTACGCCCAGCCCGCGGCGTGCTGCACCGAGCCGGCATCGACCGGGTACTGGTCCATCGGCGAGGGATGGCGGAGCGAGCCGTCCGGGTTGGCCCCGGGGATGTTGAACTGCACCACCGACCCCGCCCCGACCGCCCCGCTGCTGAGCAGCATGCGGTTGGCGTCGTTGATCAGGAACGCGGTGCGGCCCTCCGGCAACACACGGCCGACCGCGCTGTCGCCCGAGGGTTCGCCAGGGTCGCCGCACAGCGTGCCAGCGCCGGCCCCCGCCACGCCCGCCTCAGCGCCCTCGATCCGCACCCGCGACGGGCCGCTTCCCGGGAAGCCGATCAGGTCCACCGTCACCCTGTCGCCGTTGAAGTACGCCGAGGTGAAGCCCCACCGCTTGAGGGACTCCGCCGTGAGAAACTGGACCGCGCCGTCCTCCTGGCCCGTGATGCGGATCGTGGCCCCCGCGGCAGCCGCATCGCCCGCAAGCGTGGAAGGGCCGAACTTCACGCGGACCCACGAAGCCCCCGGGCAGTGGACCGGGGTCGAGAAGACGATGTCGGGCTCGGCGGAACGCGGGGCCCGGACGTCCCCGCTGTCGATGTCCAGGCGGAGGGTGCGGGGCTCCTGGGCAAGGGCGGTCATGGCGATAGCGACCCCAAACCCGGCGAGGGCTCGGGCGAGCATGGCCCGGTGCAGCATGCGGTGGCTCCTTGGTGGCGGCCGACGGGGTGCGGCAGTGCCGGCACCCGGTTCAAGCCGGTGAGACCAAGATAGCGAAGTTCTTATCGGAACCTAGCGGGTTGTTTAACCCACTTGGGGTCTTCGCCCGTAAGTCCGGCTCTGCCAAGCCGGTACACCGGGTGAAACTGGGTTTATCCCCAGCATTTTGGCCCGAGCGGGTGAAAGAAAAACCGGCGCTCCCGTTGGGGAGCGCCGGCGTTCGAAGGCTCAAAGTGGTCGCTGAAGGTTTAGCGGCGGCGGCGGGTCGCGACCAGCGCGCCCAGGCCCAGCAAGCCCAGGGACGCGGGTGCGGGAACCAGCTCAGCACCCGTGAGGGTGATGTTGTACGTGCCGCTGCTGTACGCGCCGGCGTCAACCCAGCCGAGGATGGGCATGCCAACCGCGGCGGCCTGCGGGCCAAGAACCCCGGTGTACGTGTTGATGTCGAAGATCAGGTCCGCCGTCGTCGCGGGCGGCGTGACAAAGAAGGGGGCGAACGCGAAGCCGCCGATCGCCAGCAGGTACTCGCCCGGGACCAGGCCGCTGTACGTCGCGTGGCCGGCGGGCATGTCGGACCGGTAGTTCGCCGCGGAAACGTCGTCGTTCTTGGCGATGCCCGTGCCGTCGAGGTTGAACAGGTACAGCGTCGTGTCGGTCATCGTGCCCGGCGCGATGTTGGTGGTCGCGCTGAACGCCGCGGGGTTGGCGATGCGGATGCGGAACATGTCCGCGTCCGTCAGCCCAGAGACCGAGCCCTGGATGTTGGTCAGCGGGCCAACGCCCACGGCGGCCTGCGAACCACCCGGCATGTCGCCGGCGTCACCCGCCTCGATCCACACCTGCGCGTGGGCCGACGCGGCCAGTAGTGCGCCGATGGCGCACGCCATAACACGAGTCTTCATCTTGTCACTCCCTCTCTAAACCGCTGGCGGAAAACAGCGGGGGACGGAACTGTCCCGCGACCAACCTAAAGCAGGGGGGTAGCGGTGTCAATACGACTGTGCACCATTGCAGGAATTCGCGGAGTCGTCGGCCCGGCAAAGGGTCCCAGAATCCGCAGACTCTCCAGATTACCACGTTCTCAAATAGAAAACGCCCCGGCCGCGGGGCCGGGGCGTTGGTGAGACAGGGAAGCCTACGGCCGATCAGCAGGGGCCGCCGGCCAGGACGCGGAAGAACGCCTCGATGTCGGCGTCGGTGCCGACGTCGCCGTCGCCGTTGAAGTCGGCCCCGCCGGCGAAGCACGTCGCGCAGCAGTTGCCCGCCAGGCAGGCGAAGAACGCCTCGATGTCGGCGTCCGTGCCCACATCGCCATCGCCGTCAAAGTCGGCGGTGCCGCAGACCGGGCCGGTTGGCGGCAGGCTGATCTTGACCAGGGCGCTGCCCAGGTCCAGGTCCTGGCCCGAGCAACCCAGCGCATCCGCCTCGCTCCGCAGGCGGATCGAGATCCACAGCTCGGTGTCGGTCATGAAGGCGTAGTCGTCGCGGAAGGTCCGCACGTACACGCCGTCGTTGAAGACCCCGTCGTTGTTGAGGTCGACAGGGTCGTTCTCACGCATCAGCACGCTCTCGCCGTTGAGCACCAGCACGGCGTTGCGCAGCCCGTCGCTGTTGTTGGTCGTCCCGCCCACCACGTAGGAGCCGGCGTTGTTGCCAATGGTCAGGAAGAACGTCTGCGCGTACGGCGCATCGTCCCACAACTCCGTCGCCCCGGAGTGGATCGGCGCATCGGTCGCCCCGATCACCACGCCGTTGCGCAGGGCCCAGTCGTTGGCGTCGGCGTTGGGGCCGTAGGCGTACCAGTCGCCGTTGCTCTCCATGCCGACGTAGTTGATGGTCGTGCCCACCGGCGAGGCGAAGCCGCTGCCGGCGATCACCGCGCCCTCCTGGATCACCACCGCCCCGTCGACCACCGCGACGCGGTCCTGGGCCAGGATCGGGTCGTTGATCGTCCCCGACCAGATGTACCGGCTGCCGTCGGCGTTGGTGTACAGGCCCTGGCCGTCCGTGTTGCCCGTGTCCAGCGCCTTCACGGTGTAGGTCGAGCCGCCGATCTGGCCCGTGGGGATGGTCACACCTTCCTGCGCCACCAGCGTCGCCCCGCTGCCGCGGAAGAACGCCGTGTCCGTCGTGGTCGTCGCGCCCACCAGGTTGGTGTGGAACGACACCGTCCCGTCGCTCTGGATCTGCGAGCCGCTGTTGAGCGTGCCGTAGTTGAAGCCCAGCGCGGGGTTGAGGTTGCCCTCGCGCACCACCGTCGTGAACGTCGTCCCGTCGAACTTGACGATCACCTCGTCGTTGGTCGTCGCGCCCAGCGTCGAGTTGAAGCTGAACACGTAGTGCCCCGCGTCGTTGATGCCGTACGCGCCCTCGAGGAGCCCGACGCCGTCGCCCTCGGGCGTCACGTCGCCCTCGGCGATGCCCAGCGAGACCACTCCGTTATGGCCCACCAGCAGCACCATGTCCGCGGTGGTCGCCGCGTCCGTGTCCGCCGTGAGCACGAACCGCGTGCCGTCGGGGCTCCTGAACGGCCGGTCAAAGCCGGTCGTGGTGAAGAACGTCCCCGGACGCCCCGGAACCTCGCTGTTAGGCTGCCCGGCGATGCTCGACAGAACGCCCTTGATCACCGCGCTCGAGGGCGGTGCCCCCGGCACGAACGTCGACCCGTTCGCCGTGTTGTTCGCCGGACCCGCGTCGGGCTCGCTGATCGTCACGCTCGCGCTCGCCTGGTACGTCCCACCAACCGCGTGGTTCAGCGTGACGCTCAGCTGCGCCTGACCCGCCGGAGCGATCGAGCCCAGGTTCACCGTCAGCACCCCGCCCGCGGGAACCCCCGCCGGGTTGCTCGACACAAACGTCGCCCCCGCCGGCAGCGTGAACGCCACCGTCGCGTTCGTCACCCCCTGCTGCCCAAGGTTCGACACCGTCGCCGTGTACACCCCGTCACCGCCCGCCACCACCGTGCAGTTCAGCGGCGCCGCCAGCCCGATCCCGACCTCAAAGTCCGGCAGGACGGCGAGCGCGGGCGACCAGGCGCCGGCCGAGAAGATCCCGCCCGTGCCCGTGAAGGGGCTCACCAGCGTCGTCTCGAAGCTGCTGCTCCCAAGGTTGAAGACTGGGATGCCCTGCGCCGGCACGTCGTTGATGAAGTACGCCTTGCCGCCGCCCACCGCCAGGCCGTCGATGTCCGTGTCCGTGCCCGGGTACGCCGTCAGGTTCGTGAACGTCGCCGCCGCCAGCGGCTTGCTGATCCGCGTCAGCCCGCGCCCCGGCCCGCCGGTCGAGTCGTTCAGCGCATAGAACGCGTCGGTCGTCGCGTCGTAGTCGAACCCGCCGTAGTCCTGGCTGGGCGTCGCCACCACGAGCGTCGCCTCGCCCGTCGCGGGCACGATCTCATAGATGCCGACCGGGTACGTGATCCCGCCGATGGTGCTCGACGTGCTCTTGAAGCCGTAGAGCTTGTTGTCGGTCGTGTCGTACGCCAGGCCGGTCATGCTCGCCGTGGAACCGCCGGTGCCCGCGAGCGTCATCGTCAGGCTCGTGGGCGTGAGCGGGCCGGTGGGCGCGTACGGCGCGCTGGACAGCGTCACGCCGTTGTTCCAGTAGAGGATGCCGCCCGGGTCGTTGGCCGCGGCGCCCCAGATGTCGCCGGTGGCGAGCTCACGCGGCGGGTTCACGCCCGTCAGGTCGACGAGCCAGAGGGTCGGAGCGGTGGTCTGGTCGTTCCCGACGACCAGCTGGGCGCTGGCGGACCCGGCAAGCAGGAACAGCGAAAGGGCGGCGACGGCGGTCTTCTGCATGGCGATGCTCTCCCAAAAAGGTTGCTGCGCGGCGATAACGGACCCTCCCCGAGGGGTTTGGCTGAAGCTACCCCGGCCCACCCCCCGCGCCAAGGTATTTTGAGCCCGAGTCCGCAAAATCTGCCGATCGGCCTGACGCCAACCAAACGAAAGCCCCCGGGCGGTGCGCCCGGGGGCTGGATCGGTCCGTTATCGGTGCGGTCAGCAGTTGCCGCCGGCCAGAACGCGGAAGAACGCCTCGATGTCCGCGTCCGTCCCTGAATCGCCGTCGGCGTCGAAGTCCGCGCCCAGGTGCCAGCAGGTCGCGCAGCAGTTGCCCGCGAGGCAGGCGAAGAAGGCCTCGATGTCGGCGTCGGTGCCGGTATCGCCGTCGCCGTCAAAGTCAGCCGTCCCGCAGACCGGGCCTGTGGGCGGCAGGCTGATCTTGACCAGGGCGCCGCCGATGTCGGGGTCGTTGGTGGCGCAGCCCTGGGCGTTGGGCTCATCGCGGAGGCGGATGGAGATCCACAGCTCGGTGTCGGTCATGAAGGCGAAGTCGTCGCGGAAGGTCCGGACGTACACGCCGTCGTTGAAGAGCCCGTCGTTGTTGAGGTCGACCGGGTCGTTCTCACGCATCAGCACGCTCGTCCCGTTGAGCACCAGCACCGCGTTGGCGATGCCGGTGCTGTTGTTCGTGGTGCCGCCGACGACGTAGTCGCCGTTGTTGTTGCCGATGGTGAGGAAGAAGGTCTGGGCGTAGGGGGCGTCGTCCCACAGCTCGGTCGCGCCGGTGTGGATGGGGGTGTCGGTCGCGCCCACCACCGCGCCGTTGCGGATCGCCCAGTCGCCGGTGTCAAGGTTGGAGCCGTAGGCGAACCAGTCGCCGTTGGCTTCCATGAACACGTAGTTGATGGCGCTCGCGGTAGAGCCGAACCCGCTGCCGGGGATCACCGTCCCCTCCTGGATCACGACCGCGCCGTCCACCACCGCCACGCGGTCCTGCGTAAGGGCGGGGTCGTTGATCGTGCCCGACCAGATGTGCCGGCTGCCGTCGGCGTTGGGGAAGAAGCCCTGCCCGTCGGTGGCGCCCGAGTCCAGCGCCTTCACCGTGTACGTGTTGCCGTCCACCTGCCCGGTGGGGATGGTCACGCCCTCCTGCGCCACCAGGGTCGCACCGCTGGCCCGCATCACGGCGGTATCCGTCAGCGTCGTCGCCCCGGTGAAGTTGGACTGGAACGACACGCTCCCGTCCGCCTGGATCTGGGCCGAGCCGCTGGTGGCCCCGTAGTTGAAGCCCAGTGTGCCGTTGAAGTCCCCCTCGCGGATGACCGTGCTGAAGGTGGTGCCGTCGAACTTGACGACCACCTCGTCGTTGGTCGTGGCGCCCAGGGTGGAGTTGAACGAGAACACGAACTGCCCGGCGTTGTTGATGCCGTAGGTGGTGTCGATGATGCCCACGCCGTCGCCCTCGGGCGTCACGTCGCCCTCGGCCACGCCCAACGTCACCACGCCGTTGTGGCCCACCAGCAGCACCATGTCCGCCGTGGTCGCCGCGTCGGTGTCCGCCGTGAGCACGAACCGCGTGCCGTCGGGGCTGCGGAAGGGCCGGTCAAAGCCGGTGGTCGTGAAAAACGTGCCCGGGCGGCCGGGGACCTCGCTGTTGGGCTGGCCCGCGATGCTCGAGAGCACGCCCTTGATCGACGCGGACGAGGGCGGGGCGCCCACCACGAACGTCGAGGCGGCCCCCGCGTTGTTGCCGGGGAACTCGTCGGTCTCCGCGACGGCCACGCTGCCGGCGCCCTCAAGGCTGCCGGCCTCGTTGGCGGTCAGGGTGACGGTGACGGCCGTCTGCGAGCCCGGGGCCAGGCTGCCCAGGTTGACGGTGAGCACGCCGCCCGCCACGGAGCCCGACGGGGAGGAGGAGACGAAGGTCGCGTTGGCGGGGATGGTGAAGGACACAGTCGCCCCGGTGAGCGGCTGCTGCCCGCCGTTGATGGCCGTGGCGATGAAGACCGCGCTGCCGCCCACGTTCACGGTACACGCCGCAGGGCCGGCGACACTCATGCGCGCATCGAACTGGGGCAGCACCATGAGCCCCGGGGCCCAGGCGCCCGCGGAGAACGTGCCGGTCCCGGCGAAGGGGTTCACCAGGTCCGCCTCGTAGCTGTTGGTGGTGAGGTTGAAGACATGGATGCCCTGCGCGGGGTTGTCCTGCACCAGGTACGCCTTGCCGCCGCCGACGGCCAGGCCGTCGATGTCGACGTCGGTGCCCGGGTAGGCCGACAGGCGCGTGAAGGTCGGGGCGCTGAGGGGCTTGTCGATGCGGTAGAGGCCGGTGCCGGAAAGGCCCGCGGCGGTGTCGTTGAGCCCGTAGAAGGCGTCGGTGGCGCGGTCGTAATCAAAGCCGCCGAAGTCGGTGCTGGTGGTCGCGAAGACCAGCGTGGCGACGCCCGATACGGGGTCGATCTCGTACAGCCCCGGCACGGTGATGTTGCGGTAGCCGTAGAGCTTGTCGTCGAGGGTGTCGTAGGCCAGGCCGGTGAAGTTGACGGTGCTGCCGCCGAGGGTCATGGCGACCTGTGTGGTGTCAAGCGTCCCGCTGGGCGAGTACGTGCCGCGGAAGAGGGTTCCGCCGTTGTTCCAGTAGAGCACGCCGGAGTCCTCATCGGCGGCGGCGCCCCAGGCGGCGAAGGCGGTGCCGACGGCGAGGGTGCGGACAGGCTGACCGCCGCCGATGTCTATGAGCAGGACTTCGGAGGTGGACCCGTCGTGGCCGGCGACGAGCTGGGCGCTGGCGGTGCCGGCGAGCGTGAACAGGGCCAGTGCCGCGGCGATTCGGTTCTGCATGGGTGGTCTCCCTCTTTAGGTGTGGTGGACTCTCGGGCTCTGGGCCCGAGGCTAACCCGGCCGGGCGGGGTGCGCCAAGTAAAAAGTCCGACACGGGGAGAGGTTGAGAAAGGGCCCCCGGGCCGTTGGGCCCGGGGGTCCGGAGTGGTTGCTTAGCAGGGACCGCCGGCAAGGACGCGGAAGAAGGACTCGATGTCCGCGTCGGTGCCGACATCACCGTCGGCGTCGAAGTCGGCGCCGCCGGCGTAGCAGGTCGCACAGCAGTTGCCGGCGAGGCAGGCGAAGAAGGCCTCGATGTCGGCGTCGGTGCCGGTGTCGCCGTCGCCGTCGAAGTCGGCGGTGTGGCAGGGCGGGGGCGGGGGCGGCTCGTCGCCGTTGAGCGTGCCGTCGAGGTCGCGGTCGATGCCGGTGCGGGTCTCGGAGTTCTTGGGGACCAGGGTGAAGGTGATCTCGGCGCCGGGGGCGGCGAGGGCCTGGAGCTGCGCGGTGGTGGCGGTCTCTCCGGCGCGGTCGGACTGCCAGAGGTTCGCGCCGGTGTAGGCGTAGCCGCGGGGCTCGTTGTTGACGCGGCCCTTGGCGATGAGGCCGACCTTGTTGCTGTTGGCGAGGTTCACCATCGCGGCGATGAGGGTGAGCTGGCCGGGCTCGGGGCTCGCGGCGGAGGCGAGGGTGGTCTGCGTGCCCACGCCCGCGTGGGTGTCGGGGCTGGGGGGGCCGGGGGGCTCGAACGCCGTGGCGGGGACGGGGGGCGCGAAGTCCGAGCCCGCGAAGGCGAGCATGAGCGCGACCATGTCGGCGGTCTCCTGGTCGCTCTGGAGGTTGAAGACGGGCTCGTTGACGAACCGCTCGATGGAATCGACGCTGCCGTCGTGGAGGAAGCCGTACCCGGCGTTGTTGGAGAGCTTGGTGGTGTTGAAGCCGCCCTTCTTGTAGATGTTGCGCAGGTGCGGGATCTTGATGGAGGTGTTGGTGGACCCGTCGACGGAGACCATGCCGATGTGCCGCTCGCCGCGGGGGCCGGGGGCGATTGATTGCCAGGTGTTGGCGTTGAAGTTGATGAGCGTGTGGTCGGGCCCGGCGCCGGTGGGGAGCGTGTGGCAGGTGACGCAGGCGAAGGCGCCGCCGTCCACGCGGCGCGTGGTGCTGCGGTACACCGCGAGGCCGTTCACGGCGTTGCCGTTGGGCAGGGGCGTGCCCGCGGCCATAAGAAAACGGCCAGTGGCGAAGTGCCCGGGGAGCGGCAGGCTGGTGGGCAGCGTGTTGTCGATATTGCGGAAGGGGTTGGGGGGGAAGTAGAGGGAGGCGAGGAAGTCCTCAAACTGCTGCATCTCGGCGTTGGTGAGGGTGACGTCGTCGCCCTGGAGGCCGGTGAAGGCGCCGCTGAAGGCCTCGATGCCGGAGCGGTCGCCGCGCCAGTGGTGGGGCTCGAGGCCGATGATGCCCTGGAGCGTCTGCGTGGTCATGGGGCCCTTCATGGGGTGGAAGGGCTGGTAGGCGACGGGGGCGGTGGCGGGCGCGAGGCCGGGGAAGTTGAAGCCCAGGTTGAGGTTGGTGAGGGGGAGGACCTCGCCCGCGGGGTCGCCCAGGTCCCACGCGAGGCGGTCCATCCGGGCGTCCACGTGGCAGGAGGCGCAGGCGGTGTGGCCCAGGCCGGAGTTCTTGTGCGTGTCGTAGAGGTGCTTGCGGCCGGTGCGGATCGAGGCGGGCGTGGGGTCGAAGAAGGGGACGCGGGCGAGCTCGGTCTCGCTGGCGAGGCTGACGACGGAGATGGAGGCGTCGAAGCGGTTGAGGACGTAGAGGCGCTGGCGGGCCTCGTCGAGGGCGAGGCCGGTGGGGCCCTCGCCGACCTCGATGGTTTCGGAGAGGCCGGCACGTGCCCCGGCGGGGTCGATCACGATGACGTTGTTGGAGCCCATGCCCGCGATGTAGGCGAGGGTGCCGGCGCTATTCCAGACGATCTGACGGGGGTCGCCGACGGCACGGTCGCGCTCCGCCTGCGGGATGGTGTGCGTGGTGTACGTGAGGTGGGGGTTGAGGTCGGCGATGGCCTTGTCGGCGGGGTTGAGCGGGTTGACGGAGGCGAGCAGCACCTTGAGGAAGATGCCGTTGACATTGGGCTCGAAGCGCTTCTCGTTGATCCCGTCGGTGCCGATGACGGTGATGGCGCCGGTGGCGGGGTTGACGGCCACGGACATGCCGATGTTCATCAGCGTGTGGGCGTAGGACACGTTGAGGCTGCTGGTGCTGATGATCGCCAGGTCGCGGTCGGGCAGGTCCCAGCCCACGGGGCGGCCGGAGAGCGCGGCCTGCGGCCCGCTCACCAGGTTGGTCCAGTTGCCGTTGTTGTCGTCCATCCACTGGCCCAGTGCGTTCTTCTTGACGATCAGCCCCACGGCGGGCGGCGTCGGCGAGGTGCGCGCCGGGACGAAGGCGTTGCCGCTGTTGGGGGGCGGGTTCACGCCGCCGTAGGGGCCCTCGGGTCGGCTGACGACGTTGGGCGGGAAGGCCAGGTTGGCGCCGCCGCCCATGGTCATCGCGCCGCCGCCCAGGATGGTGGAGCGGTTGCCCGACTCGAAGATCGCCGCGTAGACGGTGCCGCCGTCGGGGCTCACGGCGAGGGAGCGGGGGCGCTGGGCGTCGATGGGGATATTGACGGGCGGGGCGGAGAGGTCGGCGGGGTCGAAGACCTGCACGGTGTCGGCCTGCGAGCAGGTGACGAAGGCGCGCTGAGGCGTGCCGGCGAAGACGACGTCGGCGGGCTCGTCTTTGGTCTTGAGCGTGCGGACGACGTTCATCGTGGAGAGGTCCACGATGCTGATGGTGTCGGAGATGTGGTTGACGACCCACGCCTCGGTGCTGGTGCGGGCGCGGACGGTGATGGGGTCCAGCCCCACGGGGACCTGACCGGCATGGACCGGCGTGCCCGCGGCGAGGACGAAGACATCAAGCCGGTTGTCGGCGGTGTTGCAGACCAGCAGCCGCTGACGGTCGGGGGTGAAGTCCATCGGGTGGACGTGGGGCGACTCCCAGTTGATGAAGCTGGGGAGCGTGCGGGGCTGGTAGGGCGGGGAGCTCTCATCGCCGGGGGCGAGCAGGGCGGTGCCGATGGCGGCGGCGCCCAGGGCGATGAGCGAGAGGAACGCGGATTCTTTGCGGAACGGCATAGCGGCCCCCGGGTTTGTGCGGAGCAGGATACCGGGAGTTCGGGGTTTTGCGGAGGGGAATGTTGGGAGGGGGAGGGGGAATGGGACAAATGGGACCCATGGGACGGATGGGGAGAGCGGCCGCGGGGCGGCGGGGTACCCAGGAGGCGGGGCGGTCAGCGGAGCGCTTTGAGGAGGGCGAGGACGGCGCGTTCGGGGAGCTTGAGCTCGCGGGGCTTGGGGGTGCGCTGGGCCTTAGCGAAGGCCTTGACGAGGCGGCCGTCGGCGTAGGCGTCGATGAGCTGGGGGTGGACGTAGAACTTGCGGCAGGTGGCGACGGTGTTGTAGAGGACCGCGCTCGCGGCCTTCACCGCGGCGGTCTCGCGCCGCTTGAGCTCGGCCTTGGTGATGGGCTCGCCCGTGTCCTTGTGCCGCGGGGGGCCGAACTTCAGCAGCGTCTCGGCGGCGACGACGGTGCCGCCCCACGTTCGGAAGTCCTTGGCGGTGAGGGGCAGGCCGGAAATCTTGAGGAGGTAGTCGTTGATGTCGGTGGAGGTGATGTCGCGCGGCTTGCCGTGGGGGTCGAGGTAGGCGAAGAGCTCCTGGCCGGGCAGGTCCTGGCAGTTCTTGGCGATTTTCGCGATCTGGGGTGCGTCGATCACCATCTCGCACATCTTGCCGCTCTTGGCGCGGAAGCGCAGGCGGATCTGGCCGCCGACGATTCTGGCGTGCTGGTCGAGGATGGTGGTGAGGCCGTAGGAGTCGTTCTCCTTGGCGTACTCGGCGTTGCCGATGCGGATGCGGGTCTCATCAAGGAGGTGGACAACGGTGGCGCAGACTTTGTCCTTGCCCAGGCCGCGGAGGTCCATGTCGCGCTTGATGCGGCGGCGCATGGTGGGCAGGGCGTTGGCGAAGTCGAGCAGGCCGGAGAACTTGGACAGGTTGCGGTGGCGGGTCCAGTCGGCGTGGTAGCGGTACTGCTTGCGACCCCTGGCATCGGTGCCGGTGGCCTGGAGGTGGCCGTTGGCGTGGGGAGAGATCCAGACGTCTTTCCAGGCGGGCGGGATGACGAGGGCCTCGATGCGCGCGATGTCGCGCGGCGTGCAGGGGCGGCCCTTGGGGTCCTGGTAGCGGAAGGCCTTGCCCTTGCGGACGCGGCGGAAGCCGGGGGCGTTGTCGGCGCAGAAGCGGAGGGAGGCGGAGCGGGCGGCCTTGTGGGAGGGGGCGAGGCGCATGCCGTGTTATCGGCTGGATCGGGGCGGGGGGTGTGGGGAGAGGGGAGAGGAGCCTAGAGCTCCCGCGCCACGCGTTCGATCACGGCGGTCAGGACCTCGATCGCCTTGTGGTACTCGGGGATCGAGATGTGCTCGTTGGGCGTGTGGTCCAGCCGGGAGTCGCCCGGGCCGTAGGCGACGATGGGGCACTTCCAGATGGGGCCGACGATGTTCATGTCGCTGGTGCCGGTCTTAACGCGCAGGTGGGGCTTGGCGCCGTGCTGGCGGATGGTGGTGGTGAAGGCGCGGACCACGGCGGTGTCGCGCGGGCCCATGTAGGCGATCTCGGGGCCGTCGGCGGTCACCTCGGCCTTGGCGTCGCTGGGCTCAAGGAACTCGCTGGGGTAGTCGGTGTGCGCGGCCTCATCCCGGCAGATCTCGGTGAGCTGGTCGGGGTGGATATGCAGCGGGATGCGGAAGCTGACCACGGCGTGGACCTGGTCGTGAAGGCCGTCGGTGCTGGTGTTGATGGTGCGGAGCGTGGCCTGGACGATTTCGAAGGGTGAAGTGTGGTGGCCGTTGAGCTCGCGGACGCGGCGCTTGACGTTCTCCCACCAGGAGGAAACGAGCTCGGGGGCGGAGGGGCCGGGGCCGGCGGAGTGGGAGCATGGGCGGGTGAGGCGGTACTCGACGAGCAGGCGGCCCTTGTACCCCAGCGTGACGCCGTCCCAGTGCGATGGCTCGCCGATGATGCACAGGTCGGGCTTGAACTGCGTGGCGTTGTAGCGGGCCCCGCGGCTGGAGACCCCCTCCTCGTCGGTCGCGCCGATGACGACCAGGCGAACGCCGGGCGGCAGCTTGGCGCGGGCCGCGGCGACGACGAATGTGGCGAGCGGGCCCTTGGCATCGACGCTGCCGCGGCCGTAGAGGAGGTGGCCTTCCCTGCGGATGGGCACGACGCCGGGGACGGTGTCCATGTGGCCGAGTAGGACGATGTCCCTGGTGGGGCTGGGGCCGGGTGTGTGCGGGGGGATGCCCACGGCGGAGCCGGATTCATCGACGTTGGCTTGGAAGCCTAGGGAGCGCATGGTGCTGGCGAGGTAGTGGGCGAGGCGCGTTTCTTCGCCGGAGAGCGAGGGGATGCTGACCATGTCGGTCAGGAGCTGGGTCGCGAAGGTGTCGTCAGGCGTGGGCCGCTCGCCGAGGGGGCCGGTGCGGGGGGTTTGTGTGGGCGAGCCGAGGGTGGTGTTCATGGGTGGCCTTGGGCTACTTGATGACGGTTCCGGCGCCGGCGAGGGCGTTGGTGATGGGTGACTCAACGCGGGCATCGCCGAGAATGACGCGGGCGACGCCTTCTTCGAGGGCTTCGGCGGCGCCGAGGACCTTCTTCTTCATGCGGCCCTGGGCGTACTCGCTGGCCTGGTCGATGGCGCTGCGTTTCACCTCGCGGATGAGGGTTGATTCGTCGGGGAAGGACTTCATCAGACCCGCGACGTTGGAGAGGAGCAGGAGCGTGCTTGCGCCCAAGGCGGCGGCGGTCTTGGCGGCGGCGCGGTCGGCGTCGACGTTGATCGGCTCGTTGTTGGTGCTGAGCGCAGGCGGCGAGAGAACGGGGGTGTAGCCGGCGGTCAGGAGCGTTCGCAGAAGGTCGGTGTTCACGGCGTCCACGGTGCCGGTGTAGTCGTCGCGGAGGATGCGGGTGCGGCCCTCTTCGACGATGCGGATGGCGTCCTTGCGCGTGCCGGTCCAGAGGCGGCCGTCGAGGCCGGAGAGGCCCACGGCGTTGACACCGCTGCGTTGCAGGTGCTCGACCAGCTGCTGGTTCATCCTGCCGCGGCAGGCCATCTGGAAGATCTCGAGCGTGCGGCGGTCGGTGCGGCGGGAGGTGTGGCCGGAGGGGCTGGTGACGAACTGGGGCGGGTGCCCGAGGGCCTCGGAGAGGGTGTTGGTGTCGTGCGAGCCGCCGTGGACGATGACGAGGGTGTGGCCGGCCTTGATGAGCGCGGCGGCGTCCTGTGCGAAGGCGGGGAGGTTGGTACCTTCGGCGCCGCCGAGCTTGACGACGGTGATGGGGATATTGGTAGTCATGGTCAGATTGGGTGGAGGCCTGAGAACGTGAGGGCGGTATGCTCCTCGAACCCGCACATGAGGTTCATGCACTGCACAGCAGAGCCGGCGGCGCCCTTCATGAGGTTGTCGATGGCGGAGATGACGACAAGGCGGCCGGTGTCCGGGTCGCGCTCAAAGCCGACGTCGCAGTAGTTTGTGCCGGCGAGGAACTTGGGCTCGGGGAAGCGGTGGATGCCGGACTTTTCCTTGACGATGCGGATGAAGGGTTCGGCGCGGTACGACTCGCGGTAGAGCTTCCAAATGTCCTTCTCCTGGAGGTCCTGGGTGAGGAAGACGTGCGCGGTGCAGAGCACGCCGCGGACAAGCTCGACGCTGGTGATGGACATGTGGAGGTCGAAATGCGTCTCGTGCATCAGCTCCTGACGCACCTCGGCCTGGTGGCGGTGACCTGTTGGTGCGAAGGAGCGGACCGCGCCGCTGCGCTCGGGGTGGTGGCTCCCGGGGTTCACGGCGTTGCCGGCCTCGCTGGAGCCGACCTTGAGATCGACGACGGTGGACTTGATGAGACCCTTGCGCGCGAGGGGGAGCAGCGCAAGGTTCACGGCGGTGGCGTTGCAGCCCACGCCGCTGGCGAGCTTCGCGTTGCGGAGCCGCTCGCGGTGCAGCTCGGGCAGGCCGTAGACGGAACGGTCGAGCCATTGCGGCGCTGGGTGTGCCTCGCCGTACCACTTCTGGTACGCCGTGGGGTCCTTAATGCGGAAGTCGGCGGAGAGGTCGATGATGCGGGGGGCGAGCTTGGTGTAGTGGTCGATTTTCTTGGAGGCCTCGCCGTGGGGGAGGCAGAGGAAGAGCACATCACAGGGCTGGAGCTGGTCGGGGGTGATGAACTCAAGGTCGGTGCGGCCACGGAGGTTGGGGTGCGACGATGTCACGAAGTTGCCGGCCTGCTGGCGGCTGGTGACCTGGGCGACCTCGATGTGCGGGTGGTCGAGGAGGAGTCGGAGGACCTCACCGCCGCCGTAGCCGGAGCCGCCGATGATGGAGGCCTTGAGGCGGCTCATTGGGGGACTCCCATCGCGGGCTTGGGTTCAAGCTCGCTCGTTACTCGCCCGGAGCTTGCGCTCCGGTCTCGTCGTTGCGCGAGCACATAGTCCAGCATCCGTCCCGGGATATCCACGCCCGTGGGCTCGATGGAGTTGCGGAACTCCATCGTGTGGTTGATCTCGCTGACGAGCAGCCCGCGCTGCGGGCACTCGAGGAGGTCGATGGCGAGGATGCCGCCCCCCACCGCTGCCGCGGCACGCCGGCAGATGTCGGCGATCTCGGGGGTGACTGGGAGAGCGGTGGCCTGCCCGCCGCGGGCGGTGTTGGTGATCCAGTGCGC
>JAEYTB010000082.1 GCA_023434205.1 Planctomycetota bacterium
GCACCCAGGTGCTCAAAGGTCCCGCCCAGGTTCGTCCCGCTGCCCGTCGTTCCCTCCAGGCAGCACACGGTCTTCCCACTCCTGGTGCGCCTGAACAGCTCTTTGTACGCCTCACCGATCCGCGCGATCCCGCGCTCCGGCGTCGTCGATGTGTATGCCCCAGGGTGGTGGACCAGGAAGGGGATCTCCAGCGCCTCGCACCGCTGAATCTCTTCTGTCATCAGGTCGATCGACTTGCGCCACAGGTCATCCGCCGGCGCCGCGAGGTTGATCAGGTACGACGCGTGGCTCACGATCCGCCCCTGCCACTTCAGCCGCGCCACCTGCGCCAGCCACTCCCGCGTCACCCCCGGGTCCAGCGGGCTCACCTTCCACTGCCGCTGGTTCTTCGTAAACACCTGCACCGTGTCAAAGCCCAGCGCCTCCGCCCGCAGCAGCGCATTGACCATCGTCCCGGCAATCGAAAGGTGTGACCCAAACATGCGGGCAGCGTAGCAACCGGCCCACGCCTCTCCGCCTCGGTCAACACCCTTCGGAAAAGCTGGAACCCGCCGACCGGAATGGGCGCGGAGGCTCGTGCCGTTGGATGGTATCTGTTAGCATTGTATACGGATTGGCCTCGCAGACATCCGCGGCCCCGTCATCGCACTCCCGGTCCCAATCAAAAAACTCAACAAAAACGCAGCCTCTCAGACCCTTGAAAATCCTAGCTCCTGCCTCAAAAACCGCGATTTCAACCCGGCCAGCGCCTACCAT
This sequence comes from Planctomycetota bacterium, assembly GCA_023434205.1. Lineage (GTDB taxonomy): Bacteria > Planctomycetota > Phycisphaerae > Phycisphaerales > UBA1924 > JAEYTB01. The sequence goes on from JAEYTB010000082.1 coordinate 757, forward strand.
TCCCCACGCCTTTTCCGGCCCGCTCCGCCCCTCCCGGCCCGGCGCTCCGGACGACCCTGAACCCGGCTCCCAACCCTAACCGCACGAGGGTCCTCAATGCCCGAGTCCCCCGCCCGCCGCCCTGCCGTGGAGGTTGCTATCCAGACGCCCGACACTTCACCCCCTCAGGCCGCCAACACCTCCGGTGCAGGCTCGGCCACCGACGCCTCCGGCTCCCAGTACGGCGCTGAACAGATCCAGGTCCTTGAGGGCCTCGAGGCCGTCCGCAAGCGGCCCGGCATGTACATCGGCGGCACCGGCCTCAACGCCCTCCACCACCTCGTCTACGAGGTCGTCGACAACTCCATCGACGAGGCCATGGCCGGCTTCGCCACCCTCGTCCAGGTCACCATCCAGCCCGACGGCTCCTGCCAGGTCATCGACGACGGCCGCGGCATCCCCACCGACCCCATCAAGCATGAGGACAAGAACCTCAACGGCAAGCCCGCCGTCGAGGTCGTCCTTACCAAGCTCCACGCCGGCGGAAAGTTCCAGCAGGAGGGCTCCGCGTACAAAGTGTCCGGCGGCCTCCACGGCGTGGGCGTCTCCTGCGTCAACGCCCTCTCCGAGTACCTCGACTGCGAGGTCTTCCGCGAGGGCGAGATCTTCACCATCGGCTTCGAGCGCGGGCGAGTCACCCAGCAGCTCAAGAAGGTCGGCCCCATCCCCGCCAACGCCACCCGCACGCGCGGCACGGTGGTCACCTTCCGCCCCGACCCCGAGATCTTCCCCGACACCACCTTCGACTACAACACCCTCGCCGCCCGCCTCCGCGAGCTCGCCTTCCTCAACCCCGGCGTCACCCTCCGCCTCACCGACGAGCGCGTCGGCGCCGACGGCAAGATCCACAGCGAGACCTTCAAGGCCACCAACGGCCTGGTCGAGTACGTCCAGTACCTCATGACCGGCAAGAGCCCCGTCTCCGCGCCGGTGTACGTGAAGCGAGAGGACCCCGAGCAGAACCTGGTCGCCGAGGTCGCGCTCCAGTACCACGACGGCTACAACGAGTCGCTCCTCTCCTTCGCCAACAACATCAACAACGTGGACGGCGGCACCCACGCCGGCGGCTTCAAGGTCGCCCTCACCCGCACCCTCAACGCGTACGCGAAGAAGGCCGGCATCATCAAGGAGAAGGACCCCGTCCCCACCGGCGAGGACCTCCGCGAGGGGCTCATCGCCATCGTCTCCGTCAAGCTGCCCAACCCCACCTTCAACAACCAGCCCAAGGAAAAGCTCCTCAACCCCGAGATCGAGGGCTTCGTCGCCCAGGCGGTGGGGGAGGGGCTCGACCGCTGGCTCGAGGAGCACCCGGTCGAGGCCAAACGCCTCTGCCTCAAGGGGATCGTCGCCGCCCAGGCCCGCGAGGCCGCCCGCAAGGCCCGCGAGCTCACCCGCCGCAAGAGCGCCCTCGACAGCGGCTCCATGCCCCACAAGCTCCGCGACTGCAAGACGCGCGATGTTGAACGCTCCGAGCTCTTCATCGTCGAGGGTGACTCGGCCGGTGGCTCCGCCACCCAGGGCCGCGACGTCGAGACCCAGGCCATCCTGCCCTTGAAGGGCAAGATCCTGAACGTCGAGAAGGCCCGCATCGACCGCATGCTCGCCTTCGAGGAAATCCGCACCCTGATCGCCGCCCTGCGCGTCGGCATCGGCCAGGAGATGGACCTCTCCAAGCTCCGTTACGGCAAGATCGTCATCATGACCGACGCCGACGTCGACGGCAGCCACATCCGGACCCTGCTGCTCACCTTCTTCTTCCGCCAGATGCCCGAGCTCATCCGCAAGGGCCACATCTACATCGCCCAGCCCCCGCTCTTCCAGATCGCCCCCCGCGGCCGCGGTAAGAAGGCCAGCTACGTCGTCAACAACAAGATGCTCGACGACGCCCTCATGGACCTGGGCCTCGAAGGCACCGCCCTCATCGTCCGCGACGTCGCCCTCAAGGGCGAGGCCCGCATCGAAGCCCGGGAGGTCGCACGCCTCGAGGGCCAGAAGCTCCGCCGCGCACTCCACCTCCTCCGCCGCATGCTCGAGATCGTCGAAATCGCCGAGCGCCGCGGCGTGCGCTTCAAGGACCTCCTCGCCCAGCGTGACAACGACCCCGAGGGGCGTATGCGGCTCCCCAGCCACCGTGTCACCTGGCGCGGCGGCGACAGCTTCGCCTGGTCCGAGCAGCACGCGCTCGAGGTCGTCAGCCGCAACAAGCTCCGACTCGCCGACCGCGCCGACGAGGCGACCAACGGCCAGGCTGCGCCCGACGGCGACCCGACCACCCGCGCCGCCGTCCGCGAGCTGCACGAGAACCGCGAGCTGGAGAAGCTCTTCGGCGAGCTCGCCGAACTGGGCATCCCCGTCACCCCCGAGAGTTACGCCGGTGTGCGCGGCGAGGCCGTCACCGGCGAATCCCTCCCCGCCCGGTTCGCGTGGGTCACCACCCGCACCCACGCCGTGGAAGCCGCACCGGAAGCCGCGGCCCAGGGCGACGACACCCAGGACGAGGCGGCCAAGCCGTCCAAGCCCCACGACAGCTCCGTCGAAGCCGCGAACCTGCCCGCCATCCTCGACGGCCTGCGCGAGATCGGCCGGCGCGGCCTGGACATCAAGCGATTCAAGGGTCTGGGCGAAATGGACGCCGAGCAGCTCTGGGACACCACCATGGACCCCACCCGCCGCACCATGATGAAGGTCTCCTGGGACGTGGCGAGCAACGCCGACGGCCTGTTCACTGTGCTCATGGGCGAAGAGGTCGAGCCCCGCCGCCGCTTCATCGAGGAGCACGCCCTGGAGGTCAAGAACCTGGACGTCTGAGTCCGTCTGTGACGCCTGTGACGCGCCCCGGGCTGCCCCGGGGCGTTTTCGCTGGCAACCCGCGTTGGCAACAGCCCGATGATCCTGTTGCATACGTGGGGGACGGCCATGCACGGGCAACACACCAACGACGCCGGCCGCGGGAAGGGGACCGAGCGGCCCAACACGATCAACCTCGAGGCCCGAAACCTCGATGTGCTGCTCAACCACCTCGACGCTCCCCCCGCGAACAAGCCCGCGTTCACACGGACCTTCGCGCGGTGGCCCTTCCGCCGCACGGCGCTGCGCGTCACGATCGTCCATCCGGGCGGGTCCGAGGTTGTCCTCAAGCTCGCGTGCCGCAACCTCTCCCGCGGCGGGGTCGGCCTGCTCCACACCTCGTACCTGCACCCGGGATCGGCCTGCATCGTCGAACTGCCCAACGAGTCGGGATCCGTCGACCGGGTTGACGGCGTGGTTTGCCGCTGCGCACACCGACGCGGCACGCTCCACGAGGTCGGCGTCAAGTTCACCCGCGAGGTGGACGTGGCCCGCTACGTCCGGCGCGAGCTGGACTACACGCCCGCGATCGAGAATGTCGAGGCCGAGCAGCTGGGCGGCTCGATCCTGTGCATCGACCCGCTCGACGCGGATGTGGAGCACATCCGCGCCTCGCTCCGCGACACACGCATGAGCCTGCGCCACGTCTGCACGGGCGCCGAGGCGATCGCCGAGAACGCCAACGCCTTCACCGTGCTCATCATCGAGCGCAGCCTGCCGGACATGTTCGGGCTGGAGGTGCTCAAGACCCTGCGGGCGGCGAAGGTCACCACCCCCGCACTGATGCTGTCCCGCCAGGGCTGGGGCCCCGGCGAGGTCGCCGACCGGCGCGCCGCCTGGGCCCAGAAGCCGGTCGAGCCCGCGCTGCTGCTGCGGATCATCGCCGAGCTCAGCGCGCTGTCAACCGCGGCGGACCAGCCCCGCAGGAGCGCCGCCTGATGCGTCCCAACAGCATCAACCTCGACCCGCAGGCCCTGACCGAGCTGCTCAACCGGCTCGACGAGCCCAACGTCAAGGCCGAGTCGCAGTTCAAGCGGGACTACGTCCGCTGGCCGTTCCGCAAGGTCGCGGTGACGCTGGGGATCGCGCACCCCGGCGGGAACATGTCCTCGATCCGTGCCGCGTGCCGCAACATCTCCAACGGCGGCGCGTGCCTGCTGCACAGCAGCTACATCCACCCCGGCTCCGAGTGCGTGCTGACCCTGACGCACCCGATCCGCGGCGACGTGAAGGTGGCCGGGAAAGTCGTGCGCTGCATGCACCGCACTGGGGTGATCCACGAGCTGGGCGTCAAGTTCAACACGCCGATCGACGCCAAGGAGTTCGTGATCCCCGACCCGTTCTCCAACAGCTTCTCGGTCGAGTCGATCCGCCCCCAAGATCTCAAGGGCCGGGTGCTGCACATCGAGCCCGCGCCCGTGGAGCGGGAGAAGTTCGCGGCGTTCATCCGCGAGACCTGCCTGTCGCTGGTGGACGCGGAAAGCCTCGCCGACGCGATTGTCAAGTGCGAGCGGATCGACCTGGTCGTGATGTCGTCGGACCTGCCCGACGGTGAGCCGGGAGAGGCGGTCGCGAAGCTGCGCGGGGTGGGGTTCGCGGGCCCGGTCGTGGTGGTGGTGCCCGACGCGAGCGAGGCGACGCGCGAACGGGTCGGCCGCGTTGAGGCCGCTGCGTTCGTGACGCGGCCGTACTCGGAGGACGTCGTGCTCCGGGCGATCGCGGACGTGCTGCTGGCGGGGGGCCGGCCCGCGAAGCGGGCGGCCTGAGAGGCGGGCGGCCTGAGAAGGGCGACTGGCGGGACTCGAACCCGTGACCCCCGGGATCACAACCCGGTGCTCTAACCAACTGAGCTACAGTCGCCATGACGCGGCACCCGGGAGGCGGGCCGCGCAGGGACCCTGACGATAGTTCGGGAAATGGCCACCGGCAACCGGGCTGGGCGCGATCTACTAGCCAAGGCGGGGCGAGGGAACCTAGGCTTGCTCCCACCTTTTCACACCCCTCGTGAGGCCCCCGATGGACCACCTGAGCCGCCTGAATACCTCCCCGAACCGCGTGTTTACCAACCTTTCCAGCGCGGAGCTGGTGGAGCGGGCGATCGCCGCGGGGGAGGGGAAGCTGGCCAGCAACGGAGCGCTGGTGTGCCTGACGGGCGACCGGACCGGCCGGAGCCCCAAGGACAAGTACCTTGAGGACGTTCCCGCGATCCACGACAAGATCTGGTGGGGCAAGGTCAACATGGCGGTGAAGCCCGACCAGTTCGACTGGGCCCTGGCCACGGCGGTGGACTACCTGAACCAGCGCCCCCACCTGTACCAGTTCGAGGGCTACGCCGGCGCGGACCCGGCGTACCGCCTGGGCGTTCGGGTGATCACGGAGCAGGCGTGGCACTCGCTGTTTGCCCAGACGCTGTTCATCCGCCAGAACACCCAGGCCAGCGGGCCGCAGGTCGGGCCGTTCAAGAGCGACTGGACGATCATCAACGCGGGGCGGCGGCGGCTCACGGCGGAGGAGCAGGCGAAGCTGGGGGTCAAGGGCCCGGTGCTGATCGCGCAGTCGATCACGCGCAAGATCGTGGTGATCCTGGGCACCGAGTACGCGGGGGAGATGAAGAAGAGCATCTTCTACGCGATGAACTACGACATGCCGGAGGTGGGCGTGTTCCCGATGCACTGCTCGTGCAACGCGGACAAGAGCGCCGGCAACCCCAACGCGGCGCTGTTCTTCGGCCTCTCGGGCACGGGCAAGACGACGCTGTCGGCCGACCCCCACCGGGCGCTGATCGGCGATGACGAGCACGGGTGGAGCGACAAGGGCGTGTTCAACTTTGAGGGCGGGTGCTACGCCAAGTGCATCAAGCTCTCCAAGGAGGGCGAGCCGCAGATCTGGAACGCGATCCGCTTCGGGAGCGTGCTGGAGAACACGGTGATCGACCCGGTGACGCGCGTGCCAGACTACGACTCGTCCAAGCTGACCGAGAACACGCGGGTGACGTACCCCGTGGAGTTCATCGATAACGCCGTGATTCCCAGCGTGTGCGGGCACCCCAAGAACGTGATCTTCCTCACCGCGGACGCGTACGGCGTCATGCCGCCGGTCAGCAAGCTGACCAGCGAGCAGGCGATGTACTACTTCATCAACGGGTACACGAGCAAGCTGGCGGGGACCGAGCTGGGCGTGACAGAGCCGCAGCCCAACTTCTCGCCGTGCTTCGGCGGCGTGTTCCTGCCCCGCCCGCCGATCACGTACGCCAGGCAGCTGGCGGACAAGATCGCCAAGCACGGGACCAACGTGTGGCTGCTGAACACCGGGTGGACCGGTGGCCCGTACGGCGTGGGTTCGCGGTTCAAGCTGGCGTACACCCGCGCGATGGTCGCGGCGATCTACAGCGGCGCCCTCGCCAACGCAAAGTTCACGCCCGACGACATCTTTGGCCTGCCGATCCCCGATGCCGTGCCGGGCGTGCCCAACGAGGTCCTGCACCCCAAGAACACGTGGAAGGACAAGGCCGCCTACGAGGCGCAGGCCAAGAAGCTGGCGAAGCTGTTCCGCGAGAACGACGCGGCGTTCGACATGCCCGAGGCTGTCCGGGCGGCTGGGCCGCGGGGCTGAGGC
>JAEYTB010000168.1 GCA_023434205.1 Planctomycetota bacterium
TTTGCCCGGGGGGCGGGCGGGGGGGGCGTGCTAGTTTCTCGGGATTGCGGGCTCCGCGGGGCGGTGCGGGGCGTATGTTGAAGACCTGGGCACCCTGATGGAGGTCGGCATGAAGATCGGCTTGTGCGTGGCGGCGGCGGCGTTGGCGGGCGTGGCTGGCTCGGCGGCGGCGCAGAGCGTCTCCCCCGCGGCGTTCGTGAGCAACAACGGGAACCTCCGCGGCAGCATCACCAGCTACCGCGTGAACAGCGACGGCACGCTGACGCTGGTGCAGGACCTGGTCACCGGCGAGCGGCCCTCGGGCGGCGCGTACGTCAACGGGACCAACGCGTACTCGATCTCGATCTCGCCCAACGGGAAGTACGTGGCGGTGAGCCACGCGACGGGGCTGACCAACGAGATGGTGACGGTGGTCCGCGTGAACGCGGACGCGACGCTGACGCCGTACACGACCTTCCCCGTGCCCGACAGCCCGCTGGACCTGCTGTGGCTGGGCGACGACGCCCTCGCGGTGACCGAGACGCGCAGCAGCGGGACCAACTTCGTGCGCGTGTACCGCTTCAACGAGGCGGCGGGGACGTTCACGCAGTTCGACAGCGAGGTGGTGCCGGGCTTCTGCTCCTCGCTCGCGCTCTCGGCGGACGGCAACTGGTTAGTAGCGAACCAGAGCCCGCTGGGCGGCTCGGCGACCGTACACAGCTTCCGCGTCAACGCGGACCGCTCGCTGACGTACGCGAGCGGGGCGAGCTTCAGCGGGTACGCGCTGGGGCTGTGCTTCGGGCCCAATGACGGCGCGGTGTACGCGTGCGCGGGCTCGCTGGGCAACTGGATCACCGGCTACGGCTTCAACGCCGACACGGGGCAGCTCTCGTACCTGGCGGGGACGCCCTACGCCGTGCCGGGGAGCTCGCCCAAGCAGGCCGTGCTGAGCCCCTCGGGCACCAAGATGCTGGTGGGCTACGGCAGCGACGGCGCGGTGCGGAGCTTCACGGTGGACCCGGAGAACGGGGACATCGCCGCGACGGGGCACCTGTTCGACGTGGGCATCCAGGGCTCGCTGGGCGCGATCGCGACGCTGCTCGTGCAGGGCGCGGGCGGGCCGCTGGAGCTGGCGTTGTTCACCGACCGCGAGACCTACGACGGCACGGGCCGCGGGCTGTGCTCGTTCGTGATCGAGGCGGACGGCTCGCTCACGCAGAAGAGCCTCCGCGTGGACGGCGGGGGCATCGCGCCCAACGACGTGGTGGCGTGGGCGGGCGTGGCGGGCGGGGGCGGGGGCTGCGGCACGGCGGACTTTGACGGCGACGGCGACACCGCCACCGACGCGGACATCGAGGCGTTCTTCGCGTGCCTGGCGGGCAACTGCTGCGCCACGTGCTGGAGCGGCGGCGCGGACTTTGACGGCGACGGCGACACGGCGACGGACGCGGATATCGAGGCGTTCTTCCGGGTTTTGGCGGGGGGGGAGTGCTAGGGGTTGGCTACGAAACGGCGCTCTCCGGATGAGACTTGAGCGGCACGTGCGGTCGAGGTGTCCGCTGCCCTGCCGATAAACTCGCAACCGAGGGTCAAGAGCTGCAACCACTCCGGGGTCGGGGTGGTATGCTGCGTGGACCGCGGTGTTCTGCCGCGAGGACTCTACTCAGAAGCAAGCAGCTTGCCCTCTCTCAGGCGCCGGTTCGGTCGGCCGCGGAGAATCGATATGGAGTTCATCATGACTTACAGAGCGGTCGGTTCTGTCGCAGGGGTATTGCTGAGCGGTTGCGCGGCGCTGGGACAGAGTCTGACGCTGATTCCCAACTTTACTGCGCGGGGAGTGAGCGCTGACGGGCAGGTGGTGTTCGGGTCGGTCCCGCTACTCGATCCGCCATCTGTAGAAAGCGACGCGGCGATCTGGCGCGGCAACGGAATTGAGGTCATCGGTGACCCGCCGGGATGCTCGCTCTCGGTGGTGGTGGGATGCAATGGGGAAGGAACGGCTTTCGTGGTTCGAGCGAGTGAGTCCACGCAGACGCCGGCGCTGTCCTATGTGTGGCGGCAGGATCAGGCGTGGCTGCCCGTGAGCTTTCCGGGGGTTGCGTCGGTCAACGCGACGTGCATGAGCCGTGACGGGCGGGTGGTTGGCGGGACGGTGATTCTGTCGGCGGAGACTTTCTATGAGAGCATGGTGTGGACGGAAGAGGATGGCGGACGGCTGGTGCCCGGCGGGAGCAACTACCGCTCGTGGTTGCAGGCGCTCTCGGCGGATGGCAGTAAAGCGGTAGGGAGCGGGGCGTCGTCGGTGGGCAGTTGGGGAATGGTTTGGCCATCAACGTACACGTGGTGTGTGTCGATGGGCATTGTGGAAGGTCAGAGCAGCGCGGCCGCACAGGCGATGACCGCGGATGGCCGTGTCGCGGTGGGCGGCTCCAAGGGCAGCACGGCGCGATCGGGGATGGCTTTGATCTGGACCTCGGGAGAGGGCCTCACGGTTGTTCCTGCGTTGTCGCCCTTCACGCTCGCTGAACTCACGTGCGTGAGCGACGACGGGAACTTCGCCGGGGGGCACATGCGTTGGTTGTCCACGAGCCCGAACCTGCCGTCACGCGCCGCGGTCGTGTGGCGCCGTGGGCATGGTCTGATCTTTGCGAACGAATACCTGCAGTCGCGGGGAGTGAGTGTCTCCACGCCTCTGCTGGAGGTTGTCGGAGTGTCCGCGGACGGCAAGACGATTGTCGGAACAACAGAGTTAGGCTCGTTCATCGCGAGGCTTCCCCGCTGCGGTTCTGCCGACTTCAACCGCGACGGGCAGACGGGGACGGACGCGGACATTGAGGCGTTCTTCCGCTGTCTGGCCGGGGACTGCTGCCCGTTGTGCGATTCGGCGGACTTTGATGGGGATGGAGACACGGCGACGGACGCGGATATCGAGGCCTTCTTCCGGGT
>JAEYTB010000278.1 GCA_023434205.1 Planctomycetota bacterium
GCTTTGTCAAGGGAAGATTCGAGGCATTGAGTTATCCACATTCGATGCACGCAGTCCGAAATCGTCGTCGTGCAAACAACCCTACCAATCCAAGAATCAGGGCCATGGCCCCCGGACTGGGAACGACCGCTGCCACACGCAGGCCAATATCACCACCGGCGTAGCTCGGAAATATGGTGCCACGCGGAGTGCGGACGTGGTCACTGAACGACGCGCCGAAGCCCCACGCGCTGCCTTCGTAAGCTCTGCTTCGCGGGAACATCTCATCAGGAATATGAAAGACGCCCTCCGTCCACTCGCTCGTGGCTCCCGCCGTGTCGTAGAGCCCCCACGGGCTCGTCACCCCGACGTACGCGCCCAGCGGCACGCTGTAGGGGCTCAGCCCCGGGTAGGTAAAGTCGCCCCACACCGCGTTGGCGGTCCCATGGTGTCCGAGGCCCGGCGGCGGCGCATAGGTGTACGGGGTGTCGGTGGAGTTTGAGTACAGGTACCAGCCGCCCTGCCCCGACCCGTTGCGGTCCGGCGACCAGTGGCTGGCCTTCATCCACTCATCGAGCGACGGGATGTAGTACCGCGCCCCCGGGCTCCGCGTGATCTGATCAGTGAACGTGGATCCCTGGTTGAAGTACCCGAACGTGCTCACCTCATATGCCCCGCTCAGGAAGGCTTCCCGGCTCGTCCCCTTCCCGTTGTGCAGCCAGTTGCAGAAAATGGCGCTGGTCCGCCAGTCCACACCCCCCGTCGGGATCATCTCCCGCCCCCCGGGTACCGTGAACCGCTGCCCGCCCGGGTTCTGCGGCGTGGCCCCCACCGCCCCCCATTGGGTCGGCGCGAACACGTGAGGGATGCGGTCGGTGCTCGGGCGGTCAAGGGCCGCGTTCATGAACTCGGCCCACTGGGCTGTCGTCACTTCGTATTTGCCAATTCGGAACAAGTAATCGACCGATCCGTGCCCGTTGTTGAAGTCCCCGCCCATCCAGGCCGGGTTGCCGGGGTCGCCCACCGTGACAAACTCGATGCCGGAGGGGTCGGGCTGGGCGCGAACGGCTGCCGCGAGGAAGCATGTTCCGAGAATGACGGCGAGGAAACGCATCGGGACCCTCCGGGCGCACGGACAAGCGGGGCTGCTCGGCCCCTCCCCAGCATCGCCCGAAAACGACCAAAAGCAACAAATCGAGTCAGCGTCACTTCACCGACCGCTGGGACGCTCGGGGAGGAGCCGCTCGGCCTTGTGGACTTCCCCGGTCAGGGCGTCGGTGAACTCAAGGCGGATGAGCAGGGCCGGGGTTACCTGGGAACGTTTGACCGGGGATTCCAGCGGCAGGGTGGCCGAGTAGTACGTGCCGGTCACGTTGGAGCGGTAGGCATCCCGCAGCGCGGCGGGGGTGAGCGTGGCCTGCGCGATCCGGCGCGGCTCGGCGCCGTCCATCTTCGGGGGTATCTGGAAGACCTCGATCAGGGCGGTTCCGACGGCCTGAGTAAACCTGCCGCGCCCGTCCAGGGGCTGGAAGGTCACGGAGACGCCGGTGGCCGGCTGGTCAGCGGTCACCGGCTCCAGGCCCGAGAGCATGCTGATCTTGACGGTGGTCACCGCGGGGATCGCGTCGGTGATGCCCTCGGGGATGGTGCCGCGGGCGCGTGAGGCCTCGGCGAGCTTGACCTTGAGCTCCTCGCGCTCGCCCTCGAGGGCCTTGATCCGCTCCTGCTGCTCGTGGACCTGTGTGCGGAGGCGGTCGTTCTCTTCGGAGACGGAGCGTTCCCCGCCAAGGCGGATGCTGCCGCACGCGCCCAAGGCGCACGGGAGCGCCGCCACACCAAGAAGCAGCACGGCCCGAAGACGGGCCCGTGGCACCCCGGTCCGTGGCACCCGGTTCATTCCTCGGACTCGGGCTTGTGGCTGTAGTTGGGCATCCGCTCCAGCACGGCATCGACCAGGCCGTATTCGAGCATTTCCTTCTCATCCAGCCACTTGTTGCGGTCGCAGTCGCGGGCGATGCGCTCGAAGGGCTGCCCGGTGGCATCGGCGTACAGCGTGTACAGCCGCTCGCGGATGCGGAGCATCTCGCGGGCCTCGATCTCGATGTCGCTGGCCTGCCCCTCCATCACCCCGCCCAGGAGCGGCTGGTGCATGAGGTTGCGGGCGTTGGGGAGCGTGAACCGCTTGCCCTTGGTGCCGGCACAGGCCAGCACGCTGCCCATGCTCGCGGCCTGACCGATGATGTACGTGCAGATGTCGGGCTGGACGAACTTCATCGTGTCCAGCATCCCCAGGCCCGCCGAGACGCTGCCGCCGGGGCTGTTGATGTACAGGTGAATGTCCTGCTTGGGGTCCTCGTTGGCGAGGAACAGGAGCTGGGCGACCACCAGGTTGGCGATCTCGTCGGTGACGGGCCCGCCCAGGAAAATGATCCGGTCCTTCAGCAGGCGCGAGTAGATGTCGTACGCACGCTCGCCGCGCTGGGACTTCTCGATGACGATCGGGACCAGGTAGGACATCTGTTCTTCCTTTGAACCCGCCGCGCCGGGGCGTGACGAGGTCAGTCGTGTCTGCGTGAGGCTCTGGATGGCTCGGATATGACTCATGGGACCCATACGACCTGTTCGGACTACCGCGCGAAGATCGCCGGCTGCGCCGCCTTGGGCGGCTCGGTCAGCACCTCGTCCGCCAGGCCGTACTTCACAGCCTCCTCGGCGGTGAAGTACTTGTCGCGCTCGCTGTCGCGCTGCACCACCTCCACCGGCTGGCCGGTGTGCATGGCGATGATCCGCGTCAGCTCCGCCTTGGCCTTGATGATCTGCTCGGCCTGGATGCGGATGTCCTCGGCCTGCCCCGTGATCCCGCCGTAGGGCTGGTGGATCATGACCTTGGCGTGCGGCAGCATGTACCGCTTGCCCTTGGCCCCGGCGGTCAGCAGCAGCGACCCGCCCGAGTACGCCCGGCCCAGGCAGTACGTCGCCACCGGGCTGCTGAGGAACCGCATGGTGTCGTACAGGGCGAGGGTGTCGTCCACCGCCCCGCCCGGCGAGTTGATGTAGAAGTTGATCTCCTGGCCCCGCTTCTGGTTCTCCAGGTACAACATCTGCATCATGACCCGGGCGGCCGAGGCCTGGTTGATCTCCCCGATCAGAAAGACGATCCGGTTCTCCAGCAGCAGCTCGTCGATGGTCATCTCGCGGGTGCGCTGGTACGTGACGTTCGCGGCGGGCATAGGCGGTTCCTGTCGGGCTGGGCAGCCCACGAAAGACGGGACCCCAAACGGTCCCAGGGGTTCTCGGTCCCACGCCGATGGTATTCCCACAGGCCGCGGGGTCCGGCTTCATCGGCCGTTCAGCCGGTGCTGGTTAAGGCACAGGGATGAAGGAAGGCAAAGTGCGTGCCGAACCACGCTGTGGTTCTTCACCCCGCAGAGCCGTAGCCGCCTGCCAACTTGGCGGTTAGGCGCGCTCGGCTGCCCTGAGGAGATCGGTCCAGGGCGTCGAGTTCTGGTCAATCAGGTCCAGCAACCGGCGGGCAATCCGTGGCGCGGGCTTCCCCTGCTCCCACCCCTGAAGCGTCTTGGGCGTTACCGCAAGCAGTTGCGCAAACACGGCTTGGCTCGCCCCCAGACGCTGCCTCACCGCCCGCACCTGCGCGGGCGTGTACTCCCGCGGCTCAAGTTCCACCTCGACCGTTCGGACCGTAAACCGGCGCGTGATGTCCTGGCCCTTGCTCAGACTCTGTTCGAGCGCCGTGAGACCTCTGACCACTTGGGCGCCGAAGGCCTGCGTCCTCTTCCCGCGCCGACCGCTCGGTCTCGCCATTCTTCTGCTCCCGAATTGCGCCCATCACCGCTCTGACTCTATTCGCTGTTTGCGGGTGTTCGTTTGGGTTTGTACTAGAGTTGACTGAGCAGATCGGACGCTTGTCCTAGGCTGCTTTTTTTTGTCGCTTCTCGGCAGTCTGGGCGGTACATTCGTGCGGGGCTCAGGAGATGCAAAGTGAAGTCAGGAGTCCTAACAGTCGCGGCACTAGCCCTTTGCGGACATGGCTCCGCGCTCGGCCAAGCATCCTTCACGCTGATTGGGAACATGCCAGGAAGCACCGGGGGGAGCAACGGGAACGCCATTTCCGCTGATGGGCAGGTCATCGTGGGGCTTGCGGCCGTTCCGGACCCCTCGCACCCAACCGGTTTTGTGGGCCGCGCATTCCGTTGGTCACATTCGACAGGCATGGTGAACCTGGGTGATTTTGGGAGCAACACAGGCAGTTCCGCATATGCGGTGAGCGCTGACGGCAGCATCGTGGTAGGAAGTGCGAGCGGCCAACGGAACGGGTTTTACTGGTCTGTGGGGGGTGGACTCCAGGAACTCCCGCGCACCCAGAACTGGCTCACCAGGCCCTCCGCCGTAAGCGCCGATGGGTCCTTTGTCACCGGAAGTATGTCTAACCTCGGAGCGATCAACAGCGTCCGCTGGAGCGGCACGGCGGGTTTTCAGACGATCAATCCCCAAGGAACGGTCGCGGAAAGCGGCGGCATGAGCGCCGACGGGACGAGGATCGCCGGGTGGATGCAGGTGCCCAGCGGCCGCGCGGCTTACCTGTGGTCTGAAACAGGCGGCTTCGTCAATCTCGGCGCTGCGCCGGGCGATGTCGGGCAGCAGTTCGTCGACGTCCACGCCATGAGCGGGAACGGTTCCTCCTTCGTGGGGGAGGCAGATGATGATGCGACGGGTCTCTTCCGCGGGTACCGCTGGACCGAAACAGGCGGTTTCGAGTACCTGAGCCCAACGGTGCCCAGCAGCGCTAAGGCGACGAACTTCGATGGCGGCGTCATCGTCGGCCAGTTCCTCTCGAACAACACCGCGTTCTATTGGACGGCCGACACCGGGATGCTCGATCTTAAGACGCTCCTGATCCAGAACGGCGCGACAGGGCTCGAAGGCTGGAGGCTCGAATGCACCGGTGTTTCCGCTGACGGCAGGGTCGTCACCGGGACGGCGTTCGGGCCGGTCCAGCCGAACCAGCAGGTTTCGGCCTTTATCGCGGTGGTCCCATCCCCCGCCACCGCCGCGCCGTTGCTCGCGCTGGTCGCGATACGCCGGCGGCGGCGATAGCCCGCCGTGGGGACCGGTTGGTGTCCGTCGGGTTTGCAGGGTCGGGCGGGGCCTCATAGCATCCCCCTCCCCCTCCCGCCCGGACCCCCCATGCCCACCGCCGTCATCTCCGACATCCACGCCAACGCCGCCGCCCTCAAGGTGGTCCTCGCCGACATCGCCGCCCGCGGCATCTCGCGCATCGTCTGCCTGGGCGACACCGTCGGCTACGGCCCCGACCCCCTCGAGTGCGTCGACCTGGTCCGCCAGCACTGCGCTTGGACCCTCATGGGAAACCATGACTACGGCGTGCTTTACGAGCCGACCAACTTCAACGCCGCCGCGGAGTCCGCGGCGTTCTGGACGCGCCAGCAGTTCGACCAGGAGCCCGACGACACCCTCCGCGCCCAGCGCTACGACTTCCTCAACCGCCTCAAGGTCCGCGTCGTCGAGCGCCTCGGGCCCGACGGCGCCGAGCCCGTCACCTCCACCCCCACCCAGCCCGGCCACCCGCTCCTGGCCGTCCACGGCAGCCCCCGCCGCCCGATCAACGAGTACATCTTCCCCGACGACGCCATCAACGCGACCGACAAGCTCGAGGGCATCTTCGACCGCGTCGGCAAGCTCTGCATCGTCGGCCACACCCACGTCCCCGGCGTCTTCACCGATGAGCCCGACTTCTACCCCCCCGCCGAGCTCGGCGAGAACGGGTACAAGTTCCAGGAGGGGGAGAAGGCCGTGATCAATGTGGGTTCCGTGGGCCAGCCGCGGGATGGCGACCCCCGGGCGAGCTACGTGATCCTGCACCCCACCCACGCGCAGTTCGTGCGCCTGGAGTACGACGTCGCGGCGACGGCGGAGCGGATCAAGGCGATCCCGGAGCTGGGGGCGTGGCTGGGCGACCGGCTGTACAAGGGTCAGTAGACGGAAGCGGGACTCGGGAAGTCGGAATGAATGGGATCGGTGACCCGGCACCCCGGGGTCCGACTTCCCCTATTGTTCCCCCCTTTCTGGAAGTCCCCGGCCCGCTGATCACCCATGCCGCAACCCAAGAACTACCTCGCCCGCAGACTCTTCCTGCTGCTCGCCTTCGTCGTGATGGTCGGCGTGCCGATCGCCGTGTGGCGGAACTCCGTGTCTACCCCGGCTCCCGCGCCGGTGATCCCCCCGCCGGTGGCGGCGCCGGGCCCCCAGCCCCTGCCCGGGACTCCGGCGCCCATCCCTCCCACCACCCCCGCACCCGACGCGACCCAGGCCCCCGCCACCGCGCCTGCCCTCGCGCAGCCGGCCCAGCCGCAGGCGGGGGCGACATCGCAGCCCGTGGCGCCGGCGGCCGCGGCCCCGCCGGGCCTGTCGTACCGCGTGCAGCCCGCGCCCGATGGGGCGGTGTTCGCGCCCCTGGGCGGCCTCGACAAGAAGGGCCCGTACAAGCTTCGGCTTGAGTTCTCGCCCTACGGCGCGGGCATCCGCCGCCTCCAGCTTTCCGAGCACTTTGAGACCATCAAGGAGATCGACCACGTCACGCTGCTCGAGGAGAAGCCGCTGCCGCCCGCGCCGGGGTTCCCGCCCGTCAAGGCGCCGTACAACGCGCGGCTGATCGAGATCACGCCGCTGGGGGGCGCGCCGTCGTACGTGAGCCTGGACGCCGCGGACGTGTGGACGCCGATCCAGGGCCCGCCCGGGGCGTTCGAGGCGACGATCCTGGACAGCAACGACCAGCCCGCGGTGCGGATCGTGCGGGTGTTCACGCTGCCCGAGGGGCAGACGCGGTTCACGATCACCCAGCGGATCATCAACCTCTCGACGACGCCGGTCACCGTCCGGCTGTTTGAGACCGGGCCGGTGGACCTTCCCGCCGACACCTCGGGCTATGGCGGGGACAAGCGGCGGGTGCGCTTCGGTTACCTGCTGGACAAGAGCCGCGACCCCGGCCAGAGCAATGTGCTGTCGTCGCGGTTCGTGATGGAGCACGGCGACGCCCTGGGCGAGCGGACGCAGGCCGAGGCGACGCTGTGGCCCAACGAGACCTCCAGCGAGAACCAGTACACGCTGGCGTGGACGGGCACGACGAACCGCTACTTCGGCTCCGCGGCGTTCCCGGTGTACGAGCCGGCCCGCGCGGGCAGCCCGGCGTTCGGCTGGGTCGGGAGCGTGGAGCGGGTGCTGCTGGACGAGACCGGCCAGAACCTGGCGCTGGAGCTTCGGAGCAACGCGTACCTGCTGGCGGCGGCGGGCAGCCGCGGGGATTGGGCGGACCTCTCGCACAGCGTGTACGCGGGCCCGCTGAACCGCAAGGAACTCCGGCAGGACCCCGTGACCAAGGGCATGGGGCTCACGGGGCTGGTCGTCTACAACTTCGGCGGGATGTGCGCGAGCTGCACGTTCGAGTGGATGAGCAACCTGCTGCTGTGGATTTTGCACTCGCTGCACGACTACATCCTGCGCGACTGGGCGATGGCGATCATCTTCCTGGTGCTGGTGGTGCGGACGATCCTGCACCCGGTGACGAAGTGGTCGCAGATCCGCATGGCGCGGTTCGGCAAGCAGATGGGGGCCGTGGGCCCCAAGCAGAAGCAGCTCCAGGAGAAGTACAAGAGCGACCCCAAGAAGCTGCAGGAAGAGACGGCGAAGCTGTGGCGTGAGGAGGGCATCAGCCCCACCGGCATGCTGGGGTGCCTCCCGATGCTGCTCCAGATGCCGGTCTGGATCGCGCTGTACGCGGTGCTGTTCTTTTCCGTGGAGCTGCGTCACAGCAACGCGTTCTACGGCCTGTTCCAGATGCAGCCGGACAGCTGGCCCACGTGGCAGTTCCTGGGCGACCTCTCCCAGCCCGACACGCTGCTGTACTTCCCCAAGGTCATCAACATCCCGCTCATCGGCACGCTGATCGGCCCCATCCACGGCCTGAACGTGCTGCCCTTTGTGCTCGCCCTGGTCTTCTTCATCCAGCAGAAGTACCTGACGCCCCCGACGACGGGCACGCTCACCCCCGAGCAGGAGCTGCAGCAGAAGATGATGAAGTGGATGATGGTCATCCTCTTCCCCGTCGCGATGTACAACGCCCCGTCGGGCCTGGCGATCTACTTCATCTGCAACTCGGTGTTCGCCATCCTGGAGAGCCGCTACATCCGCTCCCACATGGACAAGTACGACATGCTCAATGTCGACAAGATGAAGGCCGAGCGCAACGCCCGCGCCGCCAAGCGCCCCGGCGGACCGCCCCAGAGCGAGGGCTTCCTCGCACGCCTCCAGCGGCTCGCGGCAGAGAAGCAGCAGGAGGCCCAGCGCCTCCAGCAGAAGCGCAAGAAGTAACCCCATGATCGCCGGCGACACCATCGCGGCGTGCGCGACCCCATGGGGCCACGCGCACCGCGCGATGGTCCGCCTCTCCGGCCCGCTGGCGTTCGCCACCGCCGGGTGCCACGGCCCGCCCTCGGGCCGTGCCCTCCTGCGCACTGCCCTCCCGCTCGGTCACTCACAACTCCCCGTCCTCCTCGCCGCCTTCCCCGGCCCCCACTCCTACACCGGCGAGGACCTCGCCGAACTCCAGTTCGCGGGCAGCCCGTTCCTTGTTGAGCGTGTGCTGCAAGCCCTGACCTCGATCCCCGGCGTGCGGCTCGCCCAGCCCGGCGAGTTCACCGCCCGCGCCTACTTCAACGGCCGCCTCACCCTCGAGCAGGCCGAGGGTGTCGCCGCGGTCATCAGCGCCGGCTCCCGCGAGCAGCTTGACGCGGCCCGCGACCTGCTCGATGGTCGCACCGGCGACTCTTACCGGGCACTCACCGAAGAGCTCGCCACGCTGCTCGCGCTCGTCGAGGCGGGCATCGACTTCACCGACCAGGAGGATGTCGTCGCGATCGACGGGCCCACCCTCTCGCGCCGGCTCGGGGTGCTGCGGGGGGCCGTCGTGCGGCACCTGGGCGGCGATCACGCCGCGGAGTCGCTGAGCATGCTGCCCCGGGTCGCCCTCGTGGGCCGGCCGAACGCGGGCAAGTCCACGCTCTTCAACGCTCTGCTCGGCCGCCGCCGGGCGGTTGCGAGCCCGGAGGCGGGCACGACGCGCGATGTGCTGAGCGAGCCGCTGGACCTCTCGCGCGATGCGCCCGGAGCGCCCGCGGTTCTGATCCAGGACCTTGCGGGGCTCGACCAGCACGCTGGCCCAGACCAATCCGCGGCACGCGCGGCCCTCAACGCCGCCGACCTGCTGGTCTGGTGCGACCCCACGGGTCGGTTCGACGCCGACCCGCTCACGCTGCCCGACATCCCCACGATCCGCGTGCGCACCTTCGCCGACCAGCCGCACCCGCACGCCACGCGTGAGGACCTTGCCGTGTGCGCCATGGACGGCTGGCGGCTGCCCGTGCTCCGGCGGGCGATCGCCGACGCCGCGACGGGCGCGCGCGGCGCCGGAGTCGCCGCGCTGCTGCCCCGGCACCGGCGGGCGCTGCTCGCGGCACTCGCGGGCCTTGACGAGGCCCTTGCGCTTGTCAGCGGCGCCGAGCGCCTTCCCGAGCCGGAGGTCATCGCCCAGTCCCTGCGCCTTGCGCTGGATGAGCTCGCCGACCTCACCGGCCGGATCACCCCGGATGATGTCCTGGGTCGCGTGTTCGCGACCTTCTGCGTCGGCAAGTAAGAGTCCGGCTAAGCCCTTACCGCGCCCAGCCACTGCTCGAGGTGGCGTTCGGCGAAGGCTTCCACCGCGGCGGCGGTTGACTCGGCGTCGATCCCCCAGCAGCACGCCAGCGGTGCGCCGGGGTCCATCTGCACCATCAGCCGCCCGTCCACCACGAAGACGCTGGGCAGCTTGTCGCCCAGGTACGCGGTAAACGCGTTGACCGTCGGCCCGCCCACGCTGACGGCGGCCAGCCCGCGGAGCTGGTCGCGGTTCAGGTACCACAGGTCGCTGCACACGATGACGCGGTCGGGCCCGCCCGAGCCCAGCGCGTCCAGCACCGCCTCACGCAGCCGGTACGCCAGCGGCCGGTCGTAGACCTCTGCCGACAGGTGCGCCCCAACAACAATCAGGATCGGCTTTTTGGCTGTCGGCTTCCCTGCCATCGAACGCCCCACGTTACAATGTCCCGCGGCACGCCGGGTGGAACCCGGCCCTGCACGGAAGATACCCGCAATGACGAACCCCGTTTGCGCCCGTGACAACCCCCCACCCCCCCGTCCCGCCGGCGATGGACCCGCCACCGCGACGGCCCCCGCACCCGCCAAGCCGCGGGTGGACCAGCTCCCGCCGTTCCGCGTCCTGCTCCACAACGACCCGCTGAGCGAGATGCAGTTCGTCATCACGACGCTCGTGGAACTGACGCCGCTCAACCACGACCGCGCCGTGCAGGTGATGCTCGAGGCCCACAACAGTGGCGTGGGCCTGGTCCTCGTCACCCACAAGGAACGCGCCGAGCTCTACCAGGAGCAGTTCCACAGCAAGAAGCTGACCGTCACGATCGAGCCCGCCGAGTAGTTGTTGCGAGGTGCTGTGTGAGCGCACTCCCGACCTTCCCTCTGTACGACAACGCGCCCCTCTCCCGCGTGCTGGTGCGCAGCGAGCAGCCCTGCGACTGCTGCGGCAAGGCGACCGGCTGGACCTACACCGGCCCCTTCTACACCGCCGAGGATGAGCCGACCCTCTGCCCTTGGTGCATCGCGGACGGATCCGCCGCCGAGAAGTTCGAGGGCACGTTCAACGACGGCCTCCACCCCGACTCCAAGGCCAAGCTCGCAAAGCCCGACCTCGACCTCATCGACACAAGGACGCCCGGCTTCCAGTCCTGGCAGGGCAACCAGTGGCTCGCCTGCTGCGACAAGCCCTGCGTCTTCATGGGCGATGCCAACGCCAACGACCTCGCGGGCCGGTGGAAGGACCTGGTCCCCGCCCTGCGTGAGGACTTGGGCGGAGCGCTCGAAGACGACTTCGACGACTGGCTCGAGAACGCCGAGCACGGCGGCAGCCCCGCCGTGTACGTCTTCCAGTGCCCCACGTGCTCCAAGCGGCACTTTTATTGGGACATGGACTAGGCCGACATACAACGCGCGGTTTGTCAACCAACCGCGCCCGGTTTGCGCGCAGCGATGCCCGCACGGGCGTTGAGGGCTGCCCGCCTCCTCCATCCGTTGTCATGACACCCTGGTGTACGCGATTTCAGGCCAACTACACACGCGGCACAGCCCGGGGTCCGATCCACTCATTGCCGCGGCGATGGCGTGTGCCACACCCGCGATGCAAGGAGGCGTGTCTGTGCGAACCCTTCACCTCGGCGACCTGCTGGTCAAGCACGGTGTCCTGACTTCCTCCCAGCGCGACGAGGTCCTGATCGCGCAGAAGGCCCGCGGCGGGCCCTTTGGCCTGCTGGCCGAGGAAATGTTCGGCGTTCATCCCTCCGCCGTGGAACGGGCGTGGGCCGAGCAGTACGCCGCGTACGCCCCCCACATCGACCCCAGGACTTATAACGTGAACCCCCGCGCCCTGGAGGTGATCACGCGGAGGCAGGCGTGGCAGTTCCGGATGATCCCGCTGGACCTGGCGGGGGATGAGGTGGTGGCGTGTACGACGCAGGACAACCTGTGCCGCGCGATGAAGTTCGCAGGCTGGCGGCTGGGGCACGCGTGCCAGTTCGTGCTGGCCGAGCCGGGCCCGCTGGGCGAGGCGATGCTCCAGCACTACCCGATGGCCGGGATGACGCCGGAGATGGTGAGCTCGATGGTGATGCCGGGGTAGCGGGGACGCCCGGGTTGCAGGTTTAGGGCCCAAACCCTACCCCCCACAAAGGGTTAGCCGAGGCGGCCCCACCTACCATCCCCCCGTGCCCAAGACCCGCTCACCCAAAACTCAGCCCGACCCGGTCCAGACCGTCTCCTTCGTGAGCCTGGGC
>JAEYTB010000298.1 GCA_023434205.1 Planctomycetota bacterium
GCGTCCTTGCCGTAGATGCACGGCCCCTCGTACGTGGAGCGCAGGTGGCTCTCGCAGTAGTGGCGGGTGAGGGCCGCGCCGCCGAGCACGACCGGGGCCTTGATCCCCTGCCCGTTGAGCTCCTTGAGGTTCTCCTCCATCACGTTGACGGACTTCACCAGCAGCCCCGACATCCCGATCGCATCCGCCTGGTGCTCGCGCCACGCCTTCACGATGTCCGCGATCGGCTGCTTGATCCCCAGGTTCACCACCGTGTACCCGTTGTTGGTCAGGATGATGTCCACCAGGTTCTTGCCGATGTCGTGCACATCGCCCTTGACCGTCGCAAGCACGATCTTGCCCCTGGTCTGGCCCGCCTTCTTCTCCATCAGCGGCTCAAGCTGCGACACCGCCATCTTCATCACCTCGGCCGACTGCAGCACGAACGGGAGCTGCATCTGGCCGCTGCCGAAGAGCTCGCCCACGGTCTTCATCCCGTCCAGCAGGTGGTCGTTGATGATGTCCAGCGGGGCGTACTTCTGGAGGGCCGCCTTGAGCGTGTCGGAGAGGGCTTCCTTCTCGCCGTCGATGATGTGGGCGCGGAGCTGCTCCTCGACCGTGAGCTGCTTCTTCTCCTTCTTCGCGCTGGTCGTCGCCTCGACGTCCTTGAAGAGCTCGATGAACGCGCTCAGCGGGTCGAAGCCCTCCCGCCGCCGGTCGTAGATCAGCTCCAGGGCCGCGTCCCACTGCTCCTGCGGGATCCGGTTCTTCGGGAGGATCTTGGAGAAGTGCAGGATCGCGCTCGTCAGCCCCGCCTCCTGCAGCTCGTGCAGGAACACCGAGTTGAGCACGACCCGTGCCGCGGGCTTGAGCCCGAACGACACGTTCGACAACCCCACCGTCGTCTGGCACTCGGGGAACCGGCGCGCAATCGCCCGCACGCCCTCGATCGTCTCCAGCGCGCTGCGGCGGTCGCTCTCCATCCCCGTCGAGATCGGCAGCGCCAGGGGATCAAACAGCAGGTCCGCCGGGTCGAGCCCATGCAGCTCCGTCGCCCGCTCGTACGCCCGCTCCGCGATGGCGAGCTTGCGCTCGGCCGTGCGGGCCATCGAGGCTTCCTTGTCCTCATCGATCGACCCGATCACCAGTGCCGCCCCGTACGTCTTTGCCAGCCCGCAGATCTGGTCGAACTTGTGCTCGCCGTCCTCGAAGTTCGCCGAGTTGATGACCGCCTTGCCGCCGAAGCACTTGAGCCCCGCCTCCAGCGTCGCGATCTGCGTGGAGTCCAGCATCAGCGGCGCGTTGACCTGCCGCACCACCCGCCGCACGACCTCCGCGGCGTCCTTCGCGTTGTCGCGGCCCGCGTAATCGACGTTCAGGTCCAGCACGTGCGCGCCGTCGTGCCGCACCTGCTCCCGCGCCAGCGACACGATGCCGTCGAAGTCCTCCGCCTCCAGCAGCTTCTTGAACGCCCGCGACCCGCTCGCGTTCATGCGCTCGCCGACGATGAGGATCGAGGTGTCCTGCCGGTATTCCTGCGGCGAATAGAGCGAGGTGACCGCCTTGGGCATCGAGGCGGGGGGGCGGGCTTTCAGCCCGCCGCGCCCAATCTTCTCCGCCGCCTCCGCCAGCAGCCGGATGTGCTCAGGCGTGGTGCCGCAGCAGCCGCCCACGAGCCGCACGCCGTCCTTTTCCATGAACCGCACCATCGCCTCGACGAAGGGCTGGGGCTGGAGCGGGTATTCCGTGCGACCTTCGTGGAGGATCGGGAGCCCAGCGTTGGGGAGGCAGGAGACGTACCGGGCCTGGTCGGCCTTCCGAGCGGACCAGTGCTGCCCCAGCCACTGCACGTGCTCGGACATCTCCACCGGCCCCGTTGCGCAGTTCAGCCCCAGCGAGAGGATCGGGTAGCCGGCCAGGGCCGTCGCCGCGGCGGCGATCTCGGTTCCCAGCAGCATCGTGCCCGTGGTCTCGATCGTGACGCTGACCATGATCGGCACATCGAGCGGCGTCCGGCCCTTCTCCTCGATCGCGGCGATCGCCGCGTTGATCGCGACCTTGGTCTGGAGCAGGTCCTGGCACGTCTCGATGATCAAGGCATCCACACCGCCGGCCAGCAGGCCCCGGGCCTGCTCGCGGTAGCTCTCGAACATCCGGTCCCAGTCGATCTGGTTGAGCGTGATCAGCTTGGTCCCGGGCCCCATCGACCCGACCGCGAACCGCGGCTTGTCCTTGGTGGAGTGCTTGTCGCACGCGGCGCGGGCCACCTCCGCCGCGGCCTGGTTGAGCTCGAAGCACCGGTCCTGGAGGTCGAACTCGGACAGGACGTGCCGCGCGCCGCCGAAGCTGTCGGTCTCGACGCAGTCGGCCCCGACGGCTAGGAACGACTCGTGGATGGCCCCGACGACGTCCGGGCGGGTCTTGGCGAGGATGTCCACGCAGTTCTCGCAGCCGCAGTAGTCCCGGTGCAGGTCGAGCTCAACCTTGTGCAGGGAGGTGCCCATGGCCCCGTCGAACACAAGGACACGGCGGGCGAGGGCATCGATGAACGGGCTGGGCATGCGTTTTTCCCGGGCCTGGACTCTCCATCCGTATATCCGGATGAATGGATAGAGTACCGCGCCACGGGTGGAAAGTCGAGCAATCCGACGGAATGGGCCCGGTGGGAGTCGAACCCACACTCCCCTTGCGGGGAAGCGGATTTTAAGTCCGCTGCGTCTGCCGTTCCGCCACGGGCCCGGCCCGGAGGGATGGTATCGGTTGCGGGCTGCCCCGAACATTCCTGTGGACAGGGGCATACTGGTCGGGGAACACTCGTGCCAGGGGTGAACCGCTGAGTGGAGGGCCGGCATGAGCATTTCAGCACCGCGGTCGTGGCTTGGGGATCTGGATGCGCTCCTGCGGGGGCAGCGGACCACGCTTGATTCCCTGCGCCAAGGCATCATCGATGTGCCCCTGCGCTCGTTCGTTCCACTCGCGGTCGTGCTGGGGGCGAGCTACGGCTTCTTCATGGGCTGGTACGCCCTCTCCTCGCACAAGGCCGGGGCGTGGCAGCAGGTGCTCGCGGCGAGCGTGAAGCTGCCGATGCTCTTCCTGCTCACGCTGTTCGTGACGTTCCCGTCGCTGTACGTGTTCAACGCGCTGGTGGGCTGCCGGCTGGGGTTCCTGGCGGCGCTGCGGCTGCTGGTCGCGGCGATCGTGGTAAACCTCGCCGTGGGGGCGTCGCTGGGGCCGATCCTGGGCTTTTTCACGCTGAGCACGCAGAGCTACCCCTTCATGGTGATCCTGAACGTGGTGCTGCTGGGGATCGGGGGCTCGGTAGGGCTGGCGTTCCTGCTGCGGACGCTGCGGCGGATCGAGTCCGCGGCGGTGGAGGAGGCGCGGTTCGAGGCGATGCTCCGCGTGGAGGCCGAGCAGGAGCGGGCGGCGAAGGAGGGTGACAACCCGACGAGCGCGGTGCTGAAGGCCGCGGGTACGGTCGAGATCCCTGCCGGGGCCGCGAGCGGCATCTTCAAGGTGTGGGTGGTGATCTACGCGCTGGTGGGCGCGCAGATGGCGTGGCTGCTGCGGCCCTTCATCGGGCACCCGAACATCGAGTTCGCGTGGTTCCGCCCGAAAGAGGGCAACTTCTTCTCCAGCGTCGTCTCGCACCTGGGGCAGTTGCTCGGGTTCAACTGACCGCTCATGAGCGCCAGCCCCGTCAGCACCCGCGCGGACGCTTTCCTGCACAGGCTGGTGGGGCCCGCGCCCGCCGAGGCCGGCGGCGTCCCGATCCCGTGGCTGCTCGCCACCATCCTGATCGCCGGGCCGCTGTACGGTGCGCTGATGGGCAGCTACGAGCTCGTGTCGGCTGAGCGGCTCCTGATGGTGCTCTTCGCCGCGGTCAAGATGCCGCTGCTGATCCTGGTCACCAGCGCCCTGTGCCTGCCGGGGTTCTTTGTGCTCAGCACGGTGCTGGGGCTGCGGGACGACTTCCGCCGGTCGATCCGGGCGATCCTGTCATCGCAGGCCGCGATGGCGGTCGTGCTGGCGGCGCTGGGGCCGGTGACGAGGTTTGTGTACAGCAGCGGCGTCTCGCACGCCAACGCCATCCTGACAAACGCGGCGATGTTTGCGGTGGCGGCCGGGGCGGCGCAGGTGGTGCTGTGGCGGCTGTACCGGCCGCTGATCGCGCGGGACCGGAGGCACCTGGCGATGCTGTGGGCGTGGCTGCTGCTGTACGCGTTCGTGGGGATGCAGATGGGCTGGATGCTGCGGCCGTTCATCGGGACGCCGGACATTCCCGTCACGTTCTTCCGCGAGGAGCCCTTCAGCAACGCTTATGTGGTGATCTTCGACCTGGTCCTGGGCAGGCGGTAGGGGGCTCAGTCGCCCGAGAGCGGGGCGCGGGGCTGCAGCGTAACGTGGGGCGCCGGCCCATCGCAGAACGGGCAGAACACGGCCTGCTTCTCAGAGCGGCAGATCTGGCTGGCCTTCCACGCGTCGATGGCGGCGACGAGCGATCGGGTGGCACGCTCGAACTCGGCGCGCTGCTGGGGCGTCATTCGGAAGCTGACGGCGTCGGGGTCGTTGATGAGGTCCCAGAGGTCGGCGTCGCCGGGGTGCGGGTGGTCGATGCTGTCACGAAGGCGGTGGAGGTGCTCGGCGAGCCCGGCCATGGATGACCAGTAGCGGCCGCGCCGGTGGCTGTACCACGACATGGTGTGCTCGGGCGGGTGGTCCGCGAAGCGTTCGACAAGGAGGCGGCCGGCCTCCGTGCCCTTGTTGTTGAGTTTCCTGAGGATGCAGGGGGGCATGTTCAGGTTCATGCCGCCCTCGTCGGGGTCGAGCCAGACTTCGACGACCCGGTCGCGGTAGCCGGGGAGGGGGAGGAGGCTGTTGTCGTTCCAGCCGCGGGCGGCGGAGAGGATGGCGCTGCCCAGGCCCATGACCTTTCCGGCGGCGGACTGGGCGTTGAGGAACTGGCGGAAGAGGTCGAGGACGCCGGAGCTGTGGGTGGGGGCCATCCAGGTCCCGGTGGCGGGCTCGACATCGGGGCGGCCGTACTCGCCGGCGACCTGGGCGTACTGGAGGTTGATGGCCAGGGTGGGCCAGCGGGGGAGCGGGCTGTCGAAGAAGTGGATGGGCAGGTTGCTGGTGATGCCGCCGTCGGAGAAGTAGACGGGCTCAAAGCGGCGGTCGCGGGCGTTCTCGTTGGGGTGCCAGAGCGGGACGAGCGTGAACAGCGCCGGGAAGGAGAGGCTCATGCGCGTGGCGAGGATGACGGGCATCTTTGAGCCGACGGGCAGGGGGAGGAGCGTGCGGTCGGTGGGCCAGGGCACGTTGTCGGGCTTGGTGGGCGGTGACTGCTGGGCCTGGGCCACCATGTAGTCCACGACGTGCCTGGGGAGCAGCCGCGCCATCTGCGCCGGGTCGAAGTGGAACTTGTCGTCGAGCCTGGGGAGCGCGTAGGGGCGGCCGAAGGTGAGGCAGGTGGAGATGAGCTGGAGCTGGATCGAGAAGCGGCTGGTGAGCACGGACTGGAACGCGTCGGGGCGCGGGGCCTTGGCGAGCATGCCGAAGGTCAGCGGGCCCTCGACGCCGGCGAGGTCGTCGAGCTTGTCGCTGAGCCACTGGGTGAGGGGCGGGAGCTCGCCCGAGCCCGGGGGCGGGAAGGCCATGCCGGTACACAGGCCAGAGCCGTTGCGGTTGAAGTCGGCGAGCGGGGAGTCGGAGGTGAAGAGGTAAAGAAGCTTGGAGACAAGCCTGGTGCGCTCCCAGAGCCCGGCGCCGCCAAAGTCTTTCAGGCGCAGCCCGAGGTGGAACAGGTCGCGGGTGGAAGGGTCGGGGCGGAAGAGCTGGAGGAGGCGTCCCTCGCCGCTGATCTCGCCGGGGATCTCGGCGAGCTTGAGGTAGCCGTCGGCGCTCCCGTGGCGGCGGCGGAACTCGGCCGCGGCGGCGAGGGACGCGGCGATGGCGCCGGCGGAGGTCCCGCCGATGCCGTGGAGGTAGAAGCGGCGGACGATCTGGTCGATGGCGGGCGGGTAGACCACGCCGCTGGTGACGCCGCCCTTCATGATCAGGTCGGCGAGACGGTCCGCGGCGAGGTAGTCGTGTGGCATGTGTTCCCCCGGGGTGCGGCAGAGGCCGGAACGCGGAGGGTACAAAGGTTTGGCGGGCTGCGGCGCGTGGTGAGGGAGCACGACCGTCAGAGCACGGCCGTGGCACTTGTCAAAGCGGCTTAGGAGCGAGCGGCGGAGCTGGGGAACTCCCACGGCGTGCCGGGCCTGTAGCCGGTCAGGTCGTAGAGCTGCTGGCGGGTCTGCATCTGGGGGAGCAGGGCCGCGACGCTGCCGTCTTTCTTGAGCTGCTCGAGCGCACGCGTGACGGCGCCCATCGCGACCCGCAGGAGCGAGACGGGGAAGATCACGCAGGAGTAGCCCATCGCGGCGAACTTCTCGAGCGGGATGATGGGGGTCTTGCCGAACTCGGTCATGTTGGCGAGCAGGTAGGGGCCGCCCTTGGGGCTGGGCCCCTTCAAGCGCTGCATGGACTTCGCGAACAGAGCGAACTCTTCTTCGGTCGCGAGGCCCTCGGGGAAGATCATGTCGGCGCCGGCGAGGGTGTACGCGGCGGCTCTGTTGACAGCGGCCTCGAAGCCGTCGACGCCGCGGGCGTCGGTGCGGGCGCAGACGACGAAGTGGGGGTCGCAGGCCTCGCGTGCCTTGGCGGCCCACTGGACCTTCTCGATCATGTGGTCGGTGGGGACGAGCTCTTTGCCGTCGAGGTGGCCGCAGCGTTTGGGGAACTTCTGGTCTTCGAGGTGCAGGCCGGCGGCGCCGGCGCGGGAGTAGTCGATCACGGTGCGGCGGACCATCTCGGCCTCGCCGAAGCCGGTGTCGGCGTCGGAAAGGACGGGGAGGCCGGAGGCGTCGGAGACTTCACGGATGACGCGGCAGAAGTGCTCAAGGCTGAGCACGCCGACATCGGGGACGCCCGCGGAGACCGATGTCGCCGCCCCGGAGACATAGCACGCGTCGAAGCCCGCCTGCGCCACGGCGCGAGCGCACAGGCCGTTGAAGGCGCCGGGCATGGCCACGCAGCCGGCGTTCATCAGGTCGCGGAGGCGTTGGCCGGGAGTCATCATGATCACGCCTTCTTGGGGGCCTTATAGAACGGCATCGCCGTCACCGCAGCCTCGAGCACTCCCTTGCCGGTATCGATCTCGACCTTGGTGCCCACAGCGTGCAGGTCCTTGTCGAGGAAGCCCATGGCGATGCACCTGCCCAGCGTGGGGCTGGGGCAGCCGCTGGTGACGACGCCGACTTCCTTGCCGTTGTGGCGGATCACCATGCCCTGGCGGGCGGAGCGCTTGCCCTCGATGAAGAACCCGGCGAGCTTCTGGGGCGGGCCGCCGGCGGCCTGGGTCTGCTTGAGAGCCTCCATGCCGATGAAGGGCTCGGGGCGCTCGCCCTGGTCCTTGTCCATGGCGATGGCGAAGTCCACGCCGCACGCGAGGGCGTTGAACTCTTCGCCCAGCTCGTGCCCGTAGAGGGGCATGCCGGCCTCCATCCGCAGCGTGTCGCGGGCGCCCAGGCCCGCGGGCCGGATCAGGGCGGTGGGGGACTTCATGTCGATGTCGGACATAAGCAGCTTCATGGCCATGCCGACGGCCATGTTGGGGAGGATCACCTCAACCCCGTCTTCTCCGGTGTAGCCGGTGCGGCTGACGATGAGTTTGGCGATCATCAGGTTCTTGACGGCAAAGCGGTACTTCTTGAGCGTGGGGACCTCGGAGCTGACCTTGGCCACCAACTCGATGACCTTGGGCCCCTGGAGGGCGACCATCGCCGTGGACATCGTCTGGTCGTCGATCTTGAAGCTGAGGTCGGCCTTGTGGGCCTCGAAGTGGGCGAGCAGCTTGTCGCGGTTGGAGGCGTTGACGACCACGAGGAACTCGTCGTCATCGAGGCGGTAGACGATCACGTCGTCCTCGACGCCGCCCTTGTCGTTGCACACCAGGGAGTAGCGGCACTGACCGTTGGCCATGTCGCTGATGCGGCGGGTGCAGATGCGCTCGAGGAACCGGCGGGCGTGCCGGCCGGCGATCTTGACGCGGCCCATGTGGGAGACGTCGAAGAAGCCGCCGGAGTTTCGGACCTGGTGGTGCTCCTCGGTGAGCCCGTAGTAGGTGAGGGGCATCTCCCACCCCGCGAAGGGGACCATTTTGGCGTTGTTGTCGAGGTGGAACTGGTAGAGCGGCGTCCTGAGCACAAAGAAGTCTCCGTACCCGCGCAGGGGGCGGGACTGTCAGGGTAGGAGAGTTGGGCTCGGGAGAGCAGCCCTCAGGCGCGCGGCTGCCAGGGCAGGTTGTCGATGAGCCGGACGTTGCCGATCCGTGCCGCGATCAGGGCCCGCCATTGCGTTTCGGGCGCGGGGCTCTCGGGGCGGAGCAGCGTCGCCGCCTCACGCACCACGGCGTACTCGGGCGTCACGCCGGCGTCGCTGAGGACCAGCCGCATCAGTTCCTCCGCGGCGTCCGCGTTGCGTGCGCCCAGCGCCTGCCGCAGTGCGCGGCTGATGGCGAGGGCCTGCGTGCGGTCCTCGGGGCTCAGGAACCGGTTGCGGCTGCTCATCGCCAGGCCGTCGGGCTCCCGGATAGTGGGGCAGCCCAGGACCTCGGCCGGCAGACGCTGCTCCCTGGCCATCGCGCGGATGACCTGAAGCTGCTGCCAGTCCTTGTCGCCGAACATCGCTGCGACAGGGCGGACCAGCTCGAACAGCCGCTTGACGACCTGGCACACCCCGGCGAAGTGGCCGGGGCGGTGGGCATCCTCCAGCCCGGGCTGGGTCGCCACCGCGGGGAGCGGCGGGGGCTCGGGCGTTTCACCCGGCGGGTAGATGTCCTCCTCACGCGGTGCGAAGACGCACGAGGCCCCCGACTGGTCGCAGATCTTCAGGTCTTCGTCAAGGTCGCGGGGGTAACGTTCATAATCCGAACGCTCGTTGAACTGGGTGGGGTTGACGAAGATGCTCACCACGCAGCCGCCGGGGAGCTCGCGGGCGGTGGCCATGGCGGCGCCGGCCCGGATGAGCGCGGCGTGGCCTTCATGAAGAGCGCCCATCGTGGGAACGAAGATGCAGGGCTCGGTGTGGACACGGGTGAGATCGGTTTTATTGAGGGCGACACGCACGCGCAAAGAGTCGCCGCGCTTTGGCAGCCCGTCAAGCCCGGTGAGGATTGAGCTTGGGTGAGAATGGGCACATCGGATCGGGGGTTATCGGCGTTGTGCCCGGGAAAGACCGGCTGGGGAATGAACCGGGAGCCTTGGCGGGCCGATGGTGAAAAAGTATGTGGAGCGAGGAAAAAAGCGCCCGGTCCGCACCGAGCCCGGCTGCCGCGGCGGGCGGCTTTGAGATGGTTACTCCGCTCAAGCAGAAGATCGCGGGCCACACCTTCAAGGCCGACCTGGACATCGCCGAGCTTGACGACCGCCAGCGCCCCGGCATGGCCTGGGCCGCCCGGGCGCAGACCCTCAGCAGGTCTCACATCGTGGTGCTGTCACGCCGGATGAGCTACCCGACACGCGTCATGCTCGTGGCGGTCCACATGATCGACGCCCGACCCACGCCCCTGATGGGCCGCGTGGTTGAGTGCGAGTACCACGCCGACGGCCTGTACCGGATCGTGCTGGAGCTGATGCCGATGCCCGACGCCGAGACCGTCGCCGCGTGGTTCCCCAACGGCTGCCTCAAGTAACTTCAGGCGGTAGCGGGCTGGTGGCGGGGGGCGATCATCCACCGCGAGAGCTCCGCCGCGAACGGGTCCCGGGGGTCGATGGCCGGGCCGTACTTGCGCTGCACCGCCGCGGCGACCAGGCCCATGAACATCGGCTGGGGCCGCAGGGGGCGGCTGGTGAGCTCGGGGTGGAACTGCCCGCCGATGAAGAACGGGTGGGTGACGACGGGCCCGCCGACGGTCTCGCTGGAGGAGCCCGGGGGCCGCAGCTCCATCATCTGCATGATGGGACGGGTGGGGTGGCGGCCGGAGAACACCATGCCCGCGGCCTCCAGCCGCTCCACGTACTGCGGGTCGACCTCGTAGCGGTGGCGGAAACGCTCGCGGACGGTGCTCTTGCCGCCGAACAGCATCGACGCGATCGTGCCGGGCACAATGACCATGTCCTGCGCACCCAGCCGCATGGTGCCGCCCAGGCCCTCGATCTGCTTCTGCTCGGGCAGCTCGCTGATGACCGGGTTGCGGGTGTGCGGGTGGAACTCGGTCGAGGACGCGTCGGCCAGCCCCAGCACGTTGCGGGCGAACTCGATGACCGCGACCTGGAAGCCCAGGCAGATTCCCAGGTAGGGCAGGCCCTTCTCGCGGCAGTACTTCACGCAGGCGATCTTGCCCTCGACGCCGCGGGTGCCGAAGCCGCCGGGGACGATGACCCCGTCCAGCCCGGCGAAGTCGCCCTCGATGGTCGCGTCGGTCACGTCGGTGGTGTCGAGCCAGTCGAGCTCGACGCGGGTGCCAAGGTTGGCGGAGCAGTGCTCAATCGCCTTGTCGATGGAGGCGTAGGCGTCGCGGAGGTTGGCGTACTTGCCGGCGACGCCGATCTTGACGGCGCGGGTTTTCTTGAGCGTGAGCTTGCGGACGAACCCGGTCCACTTCTCGCGGTGGCGGTCTTCCTGGGCGAAGTCGACCTTGTCGTGGAGGTTGAGGATCGAGAGGATCTCGCGGTCGAGCCCCTCCATCCGCATTTCTTCGGGGATCGTGTAGATGCTCTCGCGGTCGTGCATCGAGAAGACGCGCCGCAGCGGCACGTTGCTGAACATCGCGATCTTCTGGGCCACCTTTTCAGTGACTGGGTTGCTGGCGCGGCAGGCGATGATGTGGGGCTGGATGCCCGCCTCCATCAGCCG
Organism: Planctomycetota bacterium; assembly: GCA_023434205.1. Classification (GTDB taxonomy): domain Bacteria; phylum Planctomycetota; class Phycisphaerae; order Phycisphaerales; family UBA1924; genus JAEYTB01. Next base: position 10,882 of record JAEYTB010000298.1, read on the forward strand.
CTTGATGCCAAGCTGCGCGGCCTTGCTCTTCTGCTCGCCCAGGGCGGGCGGCTCGATGATGTACGTGAGGGCCACGAAGCACACCGAGCCGGGCCCCTCCTCGAACGCGAGCTCGCGCAGCGCCTCGATGTAGAAGCCGTTCTCGTAGTCGCCGACGGTCCCGCCGACTTCGACGAAGACCACATCCGCGGGGCGGGCGCCGTCGCCGCGGACGGCGAGTTCGCGGAGCTTACGCTTCACCTCGCCGGTGACGTGCGGGATCATCTGGACATCGCGACCGAGGTAGCCGCCGCGCCGTTCCCGCTCGAGGATTTCGCCGAAGAGCTGTCCGCTGGTGGTGAAGTTTCGCTTGCTGAGGTTCTGGTCCAGCAGCCGCTCGTAGGTGCCCAGGTCCATGTCGCACTCGGTGCCGTCCTCGAGCACGAAGACCTCGCCGTGGCGGTAGGGGTTGAGCGTCCCCGAGTCGATATTGAGGTAGCCCTCCATCTTGATGGGGGCGATGACCAGGCCCTTCTCCTTCAGCATCTTGGCGACGCTGCTGGCGAAGATGCCCTTGCCCAGGCCGGACATGACCGTGCCGAGCACCACGACGTACTTGTGCGCCCCCCGCTGGTACCCCTCAGGGATCGGGCTGTAGAACTCCGAGTCGGTCGACGACTCAGCCAGGTCCGCCAGGCACGCGGACCGCTCCTTGCTGGGCTCCAGGTTGAGGCGACCCCGGGAGGCACCGCCACCCGATTGGACGGGCTTGGGCTCAGGCTGGTTTGACGCGGGGGGCATAGCACATCGTATCAAACGTGCCGCAGAAACGCGAGCCCGCCTCCCCGGAAGTGTGTATAACCCGGCCTTCGCCCCAGGCTTCAGCCGCGGCGGGTGTTGCCGATCTCGGTAGACTGCCGGCTCATGAAGTCGCCGTTTACTTTCGTTGTCGCCGCCGCGCTGTGCCTGGGCGGGTCCGCCTGGGCCGGCCAGCCTGCCCAGGACCCTCGGATCGAGCCTTCCACCGGGCGGCTCGTCGCGACGTGGCCCAAGGACCGGCTCTTCGACCACGTCCACATGCGCCTGGAACTGCGGTTCCCGGATATCGGCAGGGCCTCCCTGGACGGGCAGCAGACCCTGACCATCCAGCCGATCGGGCGGGGGCGGTCGGAGATCCTGCTGGACTGCCATGGCCCGCGCGTCGCTGAGGCGACGCTAAACGGCGCACCTTGCCGTTTCGAGCACCAGGGCAAGAAGCTCCTGGTCGAGTTCCCGCGGGAACTGGCCAGGGGGGCCACAGCGGACCTTGTGATCCGTTATAGCTTGGACTACTCGGATCAGAAGGGCCAGGGACTGACGTACTCGCCGGCCAAGCCCGACGCCCCGAGCCTGACCACGCAGTTTCCCCAGGTTCACGCCCAGGGCCAGGCGGAGTCCAACAGCCGCTGGTTCCCCTGCCTCGACCACCCTTCTGAGCGGCTCACAACCGAGCTGATCGTGCATGTTGAGGATGGGTACGAGGTCGTTTCCAACGGGCGGCTGGTGTCCCGGGGCCCCTCCGACCTCCCCGGCGCGGTCCGGTGGCAGTGGCTTCAGGACAAGCCCCACGCCGCGTACCTGGTCACGCTGGTGATCGGGAAACTCGCGCGGGTGGAGGTGGGGGGGCCGGACTCGGCGCGCCCCGGCCTGCCGATGCCCGTCTTCACGCCGCACGGCACGGAGGCCAACGTCGCCAGCACCTTCTCCCAGACCGCGGAGATGATCGCTTTCTTCGAGCGGCGGTTCGGTGTGCCCTACCCGTGGGACCAGTACGCGCAGTGCATCGTGAGGGACTTCGCGGCCGGCGGCATGGAGAACACCTCCTGCACGCTGCTGCTGCTGAGCGCCAGCCGCGAGATGGCCCCTGGGCGGCTGGACGACCTGATCGCGCACGAGATCGCCCACCAGTGGTTTGGCGACCTGGTGACGTGCAGATCGTGGGATCATCTGTGGGTGCAGGAGGGCTGGGCGACGTTCTCGGAGGCTCTGTGGCAGGAGCACAAGGCTTCCCCCGAGGGAGAGGTGAAGTCGCGGGCGGCGTACCAGCGCGCCATTTTGAGCAACTACCGGGGACAGCGGGCCCGCAACCGGGCAAGCGCACCGGGGTCACCCGCGATCGTCAGCAACCGATTCACGGACCCCGAGCGGGTATTCCGCAAGTCCGACGACCCGTACTCGAAGGGGGCGGTGATCCTGCACATGCTGCGGGCGCGCCTGGGCGATGAGGTGTTCTTCCGCGGCGCGAAGCTGTACCTGGAGCGGTACGCGTTCAAGACGGTCGAGACCGACGACTTCCGGCGCGTGCTGGAGGAGGTGTCCGGGGAGAGCCTGGAGCGGTTCTTCGGGCAGTGGTGCCTGCGGCCGGGGCTCCCGCGGCTGAACGTCGAGCAGACATGGGACGAGGCGAGCTCGACGCTGACCGTCAGCGTGGAGCAGACGCAGGCGATCGACCGGCACAACCCCGCGTACGCCTTTACGCTGCCGGTGCTGATCAAGATCAGCGAGTCCGAGAGCCGCTGGATGCACATCGACATGGACGCGCGGAGTGCGAGCGGGTCGGTGGTGCTGCCCGCCAAGCCCGAGCAGGTGAGCGTGGACCCCGACCTGACGGTGCTCGCGGCGATCCGCGTGGAAAAGCCGCTCGCCATGTGGGTCGGTGAGGCGCTGCACGGCCCCACGCTGCTGGCGCGCCTCCGCGCGGTCGAGCACCTCGTCGAGGTCGGGCAGGCGCAGGGCGTCCTGGCGGCGCTCGCGGCCGAGCCGGGCTGCGATGATCTTCTGCTCGAGGCGGCGGGCGTGGGCGTGGCGAACGCTGAGTGAACGGAGGAGACCTGATGCGGCTTGGTTTTTCGTGTGCGATTCTCGTCGGGCTGTTTGGCGGCGCGGCGTTGGGCGGCGGAGGCGTCGGGGGGCACGGCGGGCACGAGGGGTGTTTTGAGGCCCGGACGTGGATGGGGATGGGCGCCGTCTCACCGGACTTTGACGCCCAGACGGGCCGCGACCTTCAGAACTACCCGCCCCACCGCGAGGCGGACCTCCAGCACATGCGACTGGAGATGTTCATTTCGGACATGAACACACCGGCCTTGACCGCGACGCAGTTCCTGCGACTGCGGGCGATGGGGACGCCGCTTGAATCACTTTCGCTCGACGCGCGCGGGCTCAACGTCACCGGCGTCGCGCTGGAGGGGCACGAGACCCGGTTCTCGCACGACGGCCGGCGGCTGACGGTGACGTTTGTTCCCGCGGTGCCGCTTGAGGCGACCGCGGAGCTGGTGATCGACTACAAGGTGGCAAACCCGCCGCTGGGGATGATCTGGACACCCGAGTCCCCCGCGTGGCCCGGCCGTGCTGCGCAGCTCCACACGCAGGGGCAGCCGGAGACCAACAGCTTCTGGTTCCCCTGCCGCGACTTCCCGAATGAGCGGATGACGACGGAGCTGGTGGTGACGGTGCCTGCGGGGTACGTGGTGAGCGGGAACGGGCGGCTGGCGGAGCAGCGGCGGGAGATCATCACGGTCGAGAGCCGCGCCGGCACCCGCCGGATGCTGCCGTACGACCGCTTCCACTGGGTGCAGGACGCGCCCCACGTGGCGTACCTGGTCTCGCTGGTGGTGGGCCGGTTTGACGTGGTTGACGTGGGCACGAAGGCCGTGCCCATGCCGGTGTACGCCCCCGTGGGCCGCGCCGGCGACGTCGTCCCGACCTTCGGCCGCACGAAAGAGATGCTTACGGTGTTCGAGCGGCTGACCGGGCAGCCCTACCCCTGGGCGCGTTACGCGCAGCTGCTGGTACACAACTTCGGCGCGGGCGGGATGGAGAACACCAGCGCGACGACGCTCTACGACGGGTGCCTGCTCGCGCCCGAAGCGCTCCTGGACCATGATTCGGAAGGGCTCATCAGCCACGAGCTGGCGCACCAGTGGTTCGGCGACCTGATCACCTGCAACTCGTGGGAGCACATCTGGCTCAACGAGGGGTTCGCCACGTACTTCACGGCCCTGTGGTTCGAGCACCGCGATGGGCCCGTCCAGTACGAGGCGAACATGATCGACACGTTCACCTCGGTCCTCGGGGCGGACACGACCGGCGCACCCGAGCAGGCGGGCATGGCCAGCAAGCGGTACACGCACCCGTGGGAAGTCTTCCGGCGGCCGGCCAACCCCTACAGCAAGGGCTCGTCGGTGCTGCACATGCTGCGGGCGCGGCTGGGGGATGGGGTGTTCTTCGAGGGTGTCAGGCTCTTCGTGCAGCGGCGGCGGCTCGAGACCGCCGAAACGTCCGACCTGCGCACCGCGCTTGAGGAGGTTTCGGGCGAGTCACTCGAGCAGTTCTTTTCGCAGTGGGTCGCGCGCCCCGGCGTGCCCACGATCGACGTCAGGCCGGTGTGGGACCCGACGGCCCGCGTGCTGCGCATCACGGCGGAGCAGACGCAGCGGATCGACGGCGACAACCCCGCGTTCGAGTTCACCGTCCCGGTTGTCGTTGCGACCGACACCTCCGACCTTTCGCGTCACGAGCTGCGGATGGAGGGCAGGCGGGCGGAGATCGAGGTCCCGCTCGCGTCGCCCCCGGCCTTTGTCTGCGTTGACCCCGGGCTTACTGTGCTCGCGGACTGGCGTGTCGCCCAGGATGACAATGCGTGGCTGCGGCAGCTCGCGGCAGGCTTGAACGTCACGCCGATGGTGCAGGCCTGCCGCGGGATCGGGAGCGGCGAGGGCCCGCTCTCACCCGTGACGGCGGAGGCGCTGCGGAAGACGGCGGGGGACCCCCGGCTGCCGCTGGTCGTTAGGCGCGAGGCGGTGCGTGCGATGGCGGCGCGGGGCGCGTTCCTGGATGTGCGGGCCCTGGCGAGCACAGTCGTGGACGCCTGGGAGCTGCGGCTCGCGACCACCGAGGCTCTCGCTCAGGTGTGCGCCCTCCCCGAGGTTGCCGAGGGGACATCGCTGCGGACGGGGATCGGCCGGTTCCTGGCCGAGCGGGCGCGCCGCGACCGGAGCCTCAAGGTGCGTGCCGCGGCGGTCCGGGCCCTGGGGGCCGTGGGCGGCGAGGACGCGGAGCGGGTGATCATCGACGCGCTGGCGGAGGAATCGCACGCGGACACACTGCGGCTGGCGGGTCTGGATGCGCTGGCGACGCTCAAGCCGGCGGGGGGGCTCAAGCGGGCGGCGGTATTCACGATGCCCGGCTACAACTCGCGCACGCGGCCGGTCGCGGCGAACGTCGTCGGCGTGCTGTCCGAGCAGGACCCCGAGCTGGCCCTGCGCACGCTGCTGGCGATGCTCAAGGACCGGGACCTGCGGGCGCAGCGGGGTGCGGGCGAGGCGCTCGCCCTGCTGCCCGAGCCGCTGCGGCCGCGGGCGGCGGAGGCGGTGGAGGCGATGGTCTCCGCGGCTCCGTCTGACGAGCACCGGTTCATGTACCGCGAGTGGCTCGGCAAGCTCAGGTAGCGTTCAGCGCCGCCCGCCGCATCACGAAAGCCTCGTACTGCTCGGGCGTGTCGATGCCCTGTGTGCGGCAGGGGACCACGGCGACGCCGATGGCGAAGCCATGCTCGAGCACGCGGAGTTGCTCGAGCACCTCGCACTGCTCCAGGGGCGTGGGCGGGAGCGCGGCGTAGCGCTGGAGGAAGTCGGCGCGGTACGCGTAGATCCCGACGTGCTTCAGGGGGGCGACCGGGACGCCGCCGGCCCGGGGGTGGGGCACGAGCGAACGCGAGAAGTACAGGGCCGTTCCGTCGGGGCGGGTCACGGCCTTGACGATGTTGGGGTTGGCCGGGTCCTCGCCCTGGGCGAAGGGTGACGCGACAGTAGAGACCTCGCAGCCGCCGCGGCGCAGCCGCTGCACCGCGGCGTCAATGACGGCGGGCTCGATCTCGGGCTCATCGCCCTGAACGTTGACGACGATGGTGGTGGGGGGGAGGCCCAGGAGCGCCGCGGCCTCGGCCAGGCGGCTGGTGCCGTTGGGGTGGTCGGTGCGGGTCAGGACGCACTCGCCGCCCGCCTTCCGTACCGCGGCGGCGATCCGTTCGTCGTCCGCCGCGACGACGATCCGGGAGAGCGAACCGGCCCGCCGCACGCTCTCGAGCACGTGAACGATGAGCGGTGAGCCCGTGCGGTCCAGCAGCATCTTGCCCGGGAGCCGGGTGCTGGCCATGCGGGCGGGGATGATGGCGACGGCGGGGTCCAGCCCGGATCACTCCCGTCAGGAGGCCTTGGCACGCAGCTCGGCGAGCAGCTTCTTGATGGTGTCGCGCCGCGAGCGGATGTCCTTGAAGCTGATGGACTGCACCGCGATCGACGACGCGATCCGGTCGGCCTCTTCCACGAACGAGAGGTCCCGCGACTCCACGCCCTTCTGCTCGAGCGCCACCATCAGCCAGTACCGGATCTCCAGGTTCATCTCGGCGGAGACGTCCTTGACCTCGATGCCCCGCCGGAAGGTTTCCACGGCCTCGTCGTTCCAGCCGATCTTCAGGAAGGCCTGCCCCAGGAACAGCAGCGACGTCGCCCGGTTCTTGGGGTCCTGCTGGCTCTCCTGGAACAGCTCGACCGACTCGTTGTACATGCCCGCGGCGAAGTAGCGCTTGCCGAGCTCGAACTTGCGGACCAGGTCTGTCGGGTAGGCCGCGACGCGGAGCTTGTGCTCCTCCATTTCCAGGGTGATCAGGGTCTGCTGCTCCTGCGCGTGCAGCCGCTGGACCAGTTCCTTCTCGCCTTCCGAGGCCTTCTCGAGCATTTGCGCCAGGTCGGCGACCTTCCGGCGGCCTTGCCGGATGCGGATGTCGCCCGCCTGCTCGCGGAAGCGGAACTGCTTCGTGCTGGCGAAGGCGTCCATGAACAGCTTGTGGGCCCGCTCCTCGTCCTGGGGCCTGCCGCGTTCGAGCAGCAGCTTGCCAAGCTTGTCGATCGTCGGCAGGTCCGTGGGACGGCGCTGGTACTCCTCCTTGGCCATGACCAGCAGCCGGTCGATGGTCTCCTCGCTCTTGACGATCCGCTCGCTCTCCTCGAGCAGCCGCTGCTTGTCCGCATCGCGGATGTTCTGCCGGAACCCGCCGGCCTCGCCGGACTTCTCGTACCCGCCGCGGGTCATGGTGGCCTGCGCCGCCAGGGTGCGGATGTGGGCCCCGAGCTGGGCGTCGGTGGGATCGATGCGGTGGGCCTGTTCCGCGGCGAGGATTGCCTTGTCGTAGGCGCCGATGGCCTGGAAGCTCTCCATGCACTTGACGATGTGGTCCTTGCGGGGCTTGGTCTGGCGGAGGGCGGTTGCGAAGGCCCGCTCGCCGATCCACAGGGCGGGCTCGGTCTGCCCGACCTTCGAGCACGCCTCGAACGCGCGGACCGCCAGGGGCGCCTCGTTGGGCTTGAGGGCCCACTCCAGGATCGCCAGCAGGAACTTCTCAACATCGGACTTGCCGGACACGCTGCGGATGACGTCCTTGTCGAGGCCCTTCTTGCTGGCGGGGTCGTTCAGGAACTTGGGGACCGCCGCGAAGAAGCCCTGGAGGCCGGTCATCGAGCCGGGGTCCCACTTCAGGCCGTTGAGCCAGAGCTGGATGGCGTACGGGTAGTTGCCCGTCTCCTCGACGGTGCGGGCGTGCTCGAAGAACTTGGTCGCCTTTTCGGGCGAGAACACCACCGGTGCCTTGCCGTCCTTGCCGTCGCCGTTCTCGCCGCCGGTATTGTCCTTCTTGCCGAATAGCGCCAAGGCTGGGTCCTCGTCCTTTCGTCCCACACAAACCTGTCTACAGCCAGACCGTCCCCCGGGGAGCGACCCGGGGGGCGGATTCTAGTAGAACCGGCCGTCGGACGCCCCGGGGGAGTCGTAGGCCGCCCGGCGCGGCCTTTCCCCGGTGCGGAACATACGATGGCCAAATGCCCCTCGATCCATCAGCCTTGCGGCTTCGCACCTACCCGGACCCCGTGCTCAGGGCCCGAGCGGTCCCGGTCTCGAGCGTCACCGACGACGTGCGCCTGGCCGCCAGGGAGATGCTCCGGATCATGGTGGAGGAGGAGGGCATCGGCCTGGCCGCTCCGCAGGTCGGGCTGGGCTGGCGGATGTTTGTCGCCGATGTGCCGCTGGGGGAGAAGCGGGTCGCCACCGGGGACCTCCCGTCGGCCACCAACGGGCCTGTCGTGTACATCAACCCGGTGCTGAGCAAGCCCACCGGACCGGTCGAGCCCTACGAGGAGGGATGCCTCAGCCTCCCCGATATCCGCGGCGAGGTGCTCCGGCCTCCGGTGATCACGATCACGGCGCTGGATGTGGAAGGCAACACCTTCACGCAGTCCGCCACCGGCCTGCTCGCCCGCTGCTGGCAGCATGAGGTTGACCACCTCGACGGGGTGCTGATCATCGACAAGATGACGGCGCCGTACAGGCTGAAGAACCGGGCGGCGATCCGGGAGCTGGAGCGCGACGTCCAGTTGTAACCCCGGCGAAGCCCGGGTTCGGTGGGCGTCCGCTGGCAAACCGCTCTACATGCCCGGGTCCGTGCGTTGCGGTACTCTGCCGGCGCGATGGGCGCGATGGACCTCATCTTTTTCGGCTCGGGCGCGTTCGGGCTCCCCACGCTGCGCGCGCTGGTGCGAGAGCACCGGGTGCTGGGGGTCATTTCCCAGCCTGACCGCCCGGCGGGCCGCGGCGGGCAGCTCACGCCCACCCCGATCTCCGAGTTCGTCCGGGCGCAGCTCCCCGGCGTGCCGCTGCTGACTCCCGCGGATGTCAACGTCCCAGAGGTTGCCGCGCAGATCCAGGGGATGAAGGCGCACGCCGCGGTGGTGATCGCTTTCGGGCAGAAGCTGACCCCGGCGGTGCTGCCGGGGGACGGGCGTGCGATCAACCTGCACGCCTCGCTGCTGCCCCGCTGGCGAGGGGCAGCGCCAATCAACGCGGCCATCCTTGCGGGCGACCGCGAGACGGGCAACAGCGTCATCACCATCGCCCCGAGGATGGACGCCGGCCTCATCCTGGCCCAGTCGCGCCTGACGATTGACCCGCTGGTGACCGCCGGGGAACTTCACGACCAGCTTTCGGAACAAGGGGTGGACCTGATCCTCGGCGTGCTCGCGGCCATGCGGTCGGGGACCGCGGCGGGAAGGCCCCAGGACGACGTGCTCGTGACCAAGGCCCGCAAGCTGAGCAAGAAGGACGGCTATGTGGACTTTGAGCAGGGCGCGGAGGAGTGCCGCCGGCGGGTCCATGGGCTGACGCCGTGGCCGGGCGTCACGGTGAAGTTTCGCGGCGACGACCTGAAACTCCAGCGCGTGCGCGCTCTCGAGGCCGGCGCGAACGCCGAGCCGGGGGTGGTGACCGACGCCGCGACGGGGATGGTCGCGTGCCGTACCGGAACGCTGCAACTGCTGGAGGTGCAGCCCGCGGGTGGTCGAAGGATGTCCTGGGACGAGTTCGCCCGAGGCCGCCGGGTGCGGGCAGGGGAAGCGCTCCAAGGAGGGGCTCCGACGTGATGACGCTGTGGGACCTGCTCAGGCCGATCAAGGACGCGGTGACGGGCGTCAAGCCGGTCAAGCCCGCGCCGCCCGCCGAGCCTCCGGCCAAGCGCCGCCCGCCCGCGCGCCGGCGCCGCAACCCGCCGCCCTCGCCGGTGAAGGAGGCCCAGGAGGGTGCCAGGCGCCGCGCGGGCACGATGGAGCAGAAGTACGAGGCGATGACCCGCGACATGCTCGCGCAGTACAACGTCCGCGTTCGCAAGTGGCGCACCAGCATGTCGGGCATCGCGTGGTACGTCACCTACCGCGACGGGCACGTGCAGCGGCTGATCGAAGCCCCCAAGCCCAAGGGACCCATGTCCGCGGCGATCTTCCTGCACGAGATCGGGCACCACGCGATCGGGTTCAACGTCTACAAGCCGCGGTGCCTCGAGGAGTACCACGCCTGGCAGTTCGCCCTGCGCGAAATGGAGCGGCTGGGGCTGAATATCACCGAGGCCGTTCAGCGGCGGGTGTACCGGTCGCTGCGGTACGCCGTGGCGAAGGCGCAGCGGCGGGGGATCAAGGAGGTCCCGGCGGAACTGCTGCCGTACGTGCCGCGGGCGAAGAGCCGGGCCTGAAGAGGAAGCGGGCGAGCAGGACGACCAGCAGGCCGGGGCCGAACCACCAGGTCTGACGCTCGATCGAGGCCATCCAGAACATGGGCGCGGCGACGGCGACCGCCCCGGCGTACACGCCCAGCCCGCGCGGGCCGGTCGCGCCGCGGCGCAGGGCGCAAATCCACACGTAGGCGGGGAAGACCAGCGCGTAGAACGCCATGAAGACGCGGTAGATGGTCTCGGGGTCGATCGTGAGCTCGGAGGTGCGCCCGGCCAGGACGGCGGGCGCCACGCCGCAGACCACGGCGGCGGTGGTTGCAAGCTCGCCCATGCCGTTCCTGGGTCGTCCGGTCGCCAGGCAATCACGGTGGAGCATCGCGGTGTAGGTGAGCTGCACGCCGACGTGCAGGAGCAGCGGCGCGGCGAGCAGCCCCGGCTGCACCGGAAGGCCTGCGTCCGCGCTGCGGGCCAGCAGCGGAGCCGCGTAGGTGAGCGTCAGCAGGATCATTGTCAGGAACACCACCCCAAAGCCGACGATGAACGCGATGCTGCCGGGCGTTCCCGCGGCACGCTGGCGTGCCGCGTGGAAGGTGAGGTCCAGGTACGGGCAGAGCCCAAAGCCGAAAACGCAGACCAGGGCCAGCCACGTCAGGTCCGTGGTGGGCAGCAACGGCGCGGGCGGGGGTGGGGCGGCGGGGGCGGTGGAATTCCACCAGAGCGCCGCCCCGACGGAAACCGCGAAAACGGCGACGCCCATCAGCGCGGCCCATCCGTGCCGGTGCGAGCGGATGAGCAGGGCGGGGAGCAGTCCGGCGACGACCCACTTCTCGCTGGAGGGCAGGCAGCCGCGGAACATCCAGGCGAAGAAGAACGCCTGGAACGCGAGGGTGATGAAGGAGAACCACCAGCACGCGGCGCGGTGGCGGCGGGCAAACTCTTCGCTGGCGCCCGGGCGCGACAGCAGCACGCCCATCAGCACGGCGCCGAGCACGTTGGGCACCGCGAACACAAAGAAGCTGGCGGGCCCGAAGTCCCGCACGAGCAGCACGGGCAGGAACATGCCGATGCACCAGGTCCAGGAACAGCCCAGGTAGGCGGCCCAACTCAGGACGTGACGGGTGCGGGCGGGTTGCGGGGGGGCGGCTTCCACAGGCGGGAAGCGTACCTACATGCGGCCGCCGACGCGCCGGGTGTCGCCCCGCTTGGCCTTCTGGTGGAGCGTGGGCGTCACGTGGAAGGTGGCGACGCAGCGGCCGACACGCCGCTCCTTTGCGGCCATCTTGGCGAGCAGGGCGTCCTTCTTCTTCAGCTTGGCGAGGGACTCGGGGACGACGGCCTGCTGCATGATGTCCAGGTCGAGCGTGATGTTGAACTCCTTGCCGCTGGCGATCAGGGCCTTGAGGTCTTCACGCGGGTAGATGTTGTAGATCGCCGGGCCGAAGCAGGGCCGCAGGAACTTGTACTCAAGCTGCTTGCACACCAGGGTGTAGTCGCCCCCAGTGATGCCGAAGATGTACATACCCCCCGCGATTTCGCTGTTGGCCAGCAGGGCCGCCCCGGCCATCGCGTTGTACCAGTTGCGGTTGAACCGCCGGAAGGGGAGGACCGCGGCGAAGCTGCGCTCGCCCACCGGCTTCATCCGGATGCCGCTCTTGAACGCGTAGGGCAGCCAGAAGAGCGAGCACACGCGGTGCCAGAAGTGGCTCTTGGACGAGAGCCGCGCGATGTACGCCTCGACCTTGTCCGTGAACGACAGCCGCACGCGGGCCTTCTGCTCCGCCGGGCTGGGCGTCAGGACCGCCGTCTCCTCGTCCGCGGCCTCGGCGCGCGCCGCCCCCGGCGCTTCAGCCGGAGCGGACGAGCGCTCCAGGGGGTCGTCGTGGCTGGGTCGGATGGCGGAACTCGACATGACCTTCACAAAGTTCGTGGACACCTGGGTCTTATGCGGGGCGTGCGTTGACCCCGTGCATCGTAGCTTGTGAGTCCGGCCTCACCGCGGGGTCAAACGCCCTCCGGGGTGAGGTCGAACCAGCCCTTCTCGTTTCGCTGGACGCGGAAAACCGGATTGCCCCGCTCGTGGTCAAGGACCAGTACCCAGCCCCTCGCGGCGGCCTCGGTGAGCAGCCACCGGCGGGTGACCATGCTGGTGTAGGGCTCCACGTCGTACCCGAGGTTGTAGGTGGCGCCCAGGTGGGCGGCGGTCGGCATGACATCAGGCGTGAACACGACGGTCCGGCCCTGGGTGTCGGTGAACTTGACCGCCTGCTGACCCCAGGTGTGGCCGGGGACAAGGAAGACGGAAATGCCGGGGAACCCGGGCAAAGCAGATTCGCGCTCCTCCAGTGGTGCGGGGGGCAGGGCGTCGCGGTCGGGGATCGTGCCGGCCGGGAAGGGCGGGGCAGAACTGATCCGGCAGACCTGATTCAGCACGGGGTCCAGGTGGTCGCGGAAGTACGTCCGGGTCATGACGCTCTTGTTGGCGAGGGCGTCCAGCCACTCCCGCTCCTGCACGAACACCGGGGCGTTGCCGAAGGTCCGCTTCACGGCATGGTCGGGGCGCGGGCCCGCCATGCCGGAGGCGGGGCCGATCCAGTCGGGCAGCTCCCCGCCGCGGACGGTCCGGGTAAGGCCGCCGGCGTGATCAAAGTGCAGGTGTGACACGATTACAGCGTCGATGGACTCCGGCGGCGTGCCGACCTCGGCGAGGGCGTCGCCGATCCAACGCTCGCCCATCGCGAAGAGCTCGCGGCTCTTGGGGTCGAGCTTGTTGCCGGTGCCGCACTCGATCAGGACCCGCTTGCCGCCGCCCTCGAGCAGGAGGCAGTTGTGCTGGACGGTGATCCGCCCCTTGTCGTCGGAGGGCACGTTCCGCGTCCACACGGTGCGGGGGATGAGACCGAACATCGACCCGCCATCCAGCCGGAACTCACCGGCGCGGAGCAGCCGCCATGCATACTGAGTCATGCCGCAGGGTAGCGGCCCCGCATCAGCCGGGACCCGGCCGCGACAGTCCGAGTGCGGGTTCACCCGGGACTCAGAAGAAGCGGGCGGGCCGTGCCGTATGAAAGTGACAACGCGGTCACCGGGTGGCCAGGACCCAGTCGAATCCTGAACACGCGGCACGATCCGTCAGCACAAAGGAGTCCGCCCGATGAAGAACGTGATCCGCTCTGTCGCACTCTGCGGCGTCGCCGCCCTGATGCTCGTCATGACTGCCTGCAACACCACCAAGGGTTTCGGCGAGGACCTGGACGCGGTGGGTGAGAACATCAGCGACGAGGCCGACGACAACGGCGCCCGCTGAGCCTGGAACCCCTCCCGCGCACGCGCGCGGGGCATCACACAAGAAAAAGGAGATCGACGTGAAGAACATCCTTCGTGCAGTGGCGCTCACCAGCGTGGCGTGCCTGATGCTCGTGATGACCGCCTGCAACACGACCAAGGGCTTTGGCGAGGACCTCCAGAGCGGCGGCGAGAACCTGGCCGACGAGGCCCGGGACCAGGGCGCGCGTCCCTGAGCGGCGCATGACATCGCGCGAGACACCGGTCCGCGCAGGCGCGGCCGGTGGTTTTGCGTTACGGTAGTTTGCGTTACGGTGAGGCGGGGCGCGGGAGCTGCACCCAGCTCGTCTGGGTGTGGCGAACGATCGCGCCGGTGGTGAGGTAGATCACCTGCTCGGCCACGTTGGTGCAGTGGTCCGCGATCAGCTCGCACTGGGTCGCCACCTCGTGCAGTCGGAACGCGTGGTCCACAGGCATCTGCCCGCGGGCGATGCGCTCCTCCGCGTCCCGCAGGATCGCGTCCTTGAACGCCGTGACGGCGTGCTGGCTCTGGAGCACGATGTTCGCCAGGTGGGGGTCGTTGCGCATCACGGCGGTGTTGACGTCGCGCAGGATGCCGATGACGCTGTTGGCCATGACCCGGAACGTGTCAGGGATGGGCAGGCGGACGGGAGACAGCGCGATCTGGCGGGCCATTTCCGCCAGGTCCACGCACGCGTCGGCCACCCGCTCCAGCTCGTTGTTCACCTTCGCGATGGTCAGCACCGCGCGGAGCTGGTTCGGTGCGAGCTCCGCCCCCTGGCGTGTCGCGTCCGTCAGCATCTCGACGCACGCCCGCTCGATCTGCACGTCCGCGGCGTCGATGACGTCGTCCTGCGTGATCACCAGCCCGGCACGCTCCGCGTTGCACTCAAAGATCGCATCGAACGCGGTCTCGAGCATCCCCTGCACACGCCGGCCCTGCTCGACAAGGTCGGCCTGGAGGTGCATGGTCCGCTTGACAAAGCCTTCGGGGGACGTGGGCATCGGCGTGGGCTCGCGGTGTGAACGGAACGATATCCACGCCGCCACGGCCGGGGTGGGTGCGCCGCCCCTGTTTTCACCCGGGCTGGCGGGCCGGTGCGCGTGTACGCTTCTTCCCCTGTCCACTGGCACACACTCTCCCGGGAGCCGCGTATGAGCTTTGAGATCCAGACCATTCAGGCACGGCAGGTCCTCGATTCCCGCGGCAACCCCACCGTCGAGGTCGACGTGGTCCTCGACTCCGGGTTCGTCGGCCGGGCCGCGGTGCCTTCGGGCGCTTCCACCGGCGAGCACGAGGCCGTCGAGCTCCGCGACAACGACAAGAAGGTGTACCTGGGCAAGTCGGTGTTCCAGGCCGTCGAGAACGTGAACGAGAAGATCGCCCCGGAACTGCTGGGCCACGACGCCAGGGAGCAGGAGGCCATCGACGGCATGCTGCTGGCGATGGACGGGACGCCCAACAAGGCCGCGCTGGGCGCCAACGCGATCCTGGGCGTTTCGATGGCCGTCGCCAAGGCCGCCGCGCAGGCCAGCGACCTGCCGCTGTTCCGTTACCTGGGCGGCAGCGCGGCGAAGTTGCTGCCGGTCCCCATGCTCAACGTGCTCAACGGGGGCAAGCATGCCGACAACACCGTGGACTTCCAGGAGTTCATGATCCAGCCCTGGGGGTTCACCAACTTCGGTGACGCCCTGCGTGCGGGCGTGGAGATCTACCACACGCTCAAGCGCGTGCTGCACGACAAGCACCTCTCGACCGCCGTGGGCGATGAGGGCGGGTTCGCCCCCAACCTCAAGGACAACGAGGACGCGCTGAAGCTGCTCGAGGAGGCCACCGGCAAGGCGGGGTACAAGTGGGGCGAGCAGATCTTCGTGGCCCTGGACCCCGCCACCAGCGAGTGCTGGAACGAGGCCGAGAAGGCGGGCAAGAAGGGCTACATGCTCTTCAAGAGCAGCAAGGACGTGCTGACGACAGACCAGATGATCGACCTCTGGGCGGGCTGGTGCAAGAAGTACCCCATCCGCTCCATTGAGGACGGGCTCGCCGAGAACGACTGGGAAGGCTGGAAGAAGCTCACGGCGCTCCTGGGTCAGAAGGTGCAGCTCGTGGGCGACGACCTGTTCGTGACGAACAAGAAGTTCCTCCAGCGGGGCCTCAAGGAGCAGGCCGCCAACGCGATCCTTGTGAAGGTGAACCAGATCGGTACGCTCAGCGAAACCTTCGACGCCGTGAACCTGGCCACCCGCAGCCGGTACGCCGCGGTGCTCAGCCACCGCAGCGGGGAGACGGAGGACTCCACGATCGCGGACATCGCCGTCGCCACCAACTGCGGCCAGATCAAGACGGGGGCTCCCGCGCGGAGCGACCGCAACGCCAAGTACAACCAGCTTCTCCGCATCGCCGAACTGCTGGGCGACCGGGCGGAGTATGGCGGGGGCATGTGGTGGCGGGGCTAAATCCGCGGCCGGGCGAGTGACTCAAGCGTGGAAAGGCCGCGGGCCAGCGCGAGCTCAAGGTCCGGCACCACCGTCGTCTGGTCGAGCGCATCACCCGCGCCCGCATCGCGCATGGACTGGTACTGCTCCCGGGTGACCCCGGCCACCAGCACGCGCCGGCCCGAGGCCGCAGCCTGCTTCAGCAGCGCCCGCAGCTCCAGGGCCGCGTTGTCGTCGATCACCGTGATGTCGGTCAGGTCCAGGATCACAACCTGCTTGTCCCGCGGCAGCCGCTCCCACCACCGCAGCAGGTCCGGCAGCCGGTGGACCGCACCGCGCCGGTCGCGGTCCTTGCGGAGGTGGTAGACCGCCAGGCCCTGCGGCAGGTCGTAGCCCGCGGCGGTGTCCACCAGCGTCGAAGGCTCGATCTCGCAGATCGGCGTCCGCACGTCGTGCACGACGATCCAGAAGAGCAGCAGCACGGGGAGGAACATCGCCCAGTGGGGCAGCTCGGCGTAGGCGAAGGTGCCCATGGCGGCGCCCAGCGCGAACGACGCAAGCACCGCGAACAGCAGCGTGAGGCGGCGGGTGGTCGGGTGCGATCGGATGCTGTGGATCTGTGCCGTGGCGGGGGCGGGCGGGCTGCTGCGGGAGCGGTCGCGGAGCCAGTACAGGTACTGCACGATCTCGATTCCCAGGTCCGTGAACACGCCCGTCATGTGCGTGGTGCGGACCACGCCCCCCGAGATGCGGGTGATGGTTGCGTTCTGGAGGCCCATCGCCAGCGAGGCCGCGCCCGTCATCAGATAGAGCCGGGCGCCGGTCTCGATGGTCTCGGGCTCGTGCTCGCGGACGAGCCAGGCGAACGCGCCAAGCAGCAACGCCTGGACGGTGACCGGCAGGACGTAGATCGACTCCCAGCCCCGGCGTCGGCCGGTCTCGACGCACACCGACGACAGCACCGCCCCGGCGAAGAACATGCCCAGCAGGAAGGTGATGAACGCGGGCCAGCGTCCCTCGGCGATCCGCTCGCCCCAGAGCGAGACCGCGCCGGTGACGTGGCTGGTCACGGTTGCGCACGTCAGCACCGTCAGCACGTTGGTGAAGCCGGCGACCCACGCGAGGGTGACCGCGAGCCGGGCCTGCTGCGTGAAGGAATGCGCCTGGGAGACCAGCATCGGGCCCAAGTGTAGGTTGCGGGAAAGCTCCCCCCAAAAGAGCACGGACGCGCCGGGTTTGCCGGCGCGTCCGCGGGATCGCGACAAGGTTGACCCCTGCTCAGTTCCTGCGCCGCCGCAGGGCGACCATGCCCAGGCCCGCCAGCCCGAGCCCTGCCGTGGTGGGCAGCGGGATCATGACGATCTGGCCGAAGCCCTGGTCCACGAACGAGGCGGAAGAGGTGCCCGAGTCGCCCGAGGCGAAGAAACGCACGTTCTTCACCACGTTGATGCGGGTGGTGGGCTCGCTGGCCGCGAAGTTGAGGCCGTACACGTTGGGCCCGGCCTCGGTGGCTTCCACGTTGCCCGTGCCGATCAGCATGTCCCCGGCGGTGCGCATCGTCTCGTCGACGCGGGCGAAGGACCCGTTGCCCGTGGCGGCGCCGTTGAAGCGGAGCTGCCCGTTCTGGATCATGTAGCCCTGCGCCGCGAACTCCGGCGCGACCTCCACCGAGTACGAGAGCATGAACCCGCTCACCACCGAGTCCCCGGGGGTGTCGTTGAAGGCGCCCGCCAGGCGGAAGCCGACGCCGGTCATGGGGTCGTCGTTGATGACCGCGCTGATGAAGATGTTGCTCGCGTTGAACTGGTCCGAGAGGAACGCGTTCTGCGACATGGTGAAGATCTTGTCGCCCACGCGGAACTGGCGCCCCAGCACGCTCTGGAGCGTCGTCCCGGGCTGGGTGATGTCCACCATCTGCTGGGCGTGCGCTGCGCCCGTGAATGCCGCGGCGGCCAGCACGGCTCCGACGGCTGCTTTCCTGTGCATGTTGATCTCCTTCTTCCGTGACACTGACCTGCTCGGGGAAAAGCTTGAAGGCGGGCCGGGAGCTCACCGAGCGTGCTCCGGCCCGCCGTGGAGTGCGGTTCAGCGGCGGCGGCGGATGGCGAGGCCGGCCAGGCCGGCGAAAGCCAGGCCCGCGGTGGTGGGCAGTGGGATGACGACCTGGTCGAAGACCTGGTCGACGAACGAGGCGGTGGCCGTGCCGGTGGAGCCGTTGGCGAAGAACTGCACGTCCTTCACGAGGTTGAGCTTGGTGAGGCCCACAACAGAGCTGAAGGTGTCCTCGAAGCGGGTGGTGCCGCCGCCGATGGCCCACACGGAGTGGTTGCCCAGCACGTTGTTGTTGCCGTCGAGCACGGTCTCATCGACGCGGGCGTAGGAGCCGTTGCCGGTGGCGGCGCCGTTGAACCGCAGGCCGGCGCCCTGGAAGCGCATGCCCTGGGCGACGAAGTCGGGGAGGATCTCGACGGAGTAGGAGAGGACGAAGTCGGTCGCGCCGCCGCCGGGGGCGTCGTTGAACGCGCCGGTGAGGCGGAAGCCCACGCCGAAGTTGGGGTTGGGCGTGGTCAGCGGCGAGATCATGATGTTGTTGGCGTTGAAGTCCACCGAGCCGAACGCGTTGGCCGGCATGGTGAACAGCTTGTCGCCCACGATGAACTGCCGCCCCAGGACCTGGGCCAGGGTGGTGTTGGGCTGGCTGATATCCACGAGCTGCGCGTGCGCAGCTCCGGCGGCGCCGGCCAGAACAACGAGTGCTGCTGCGATCAGGGTCCGTGTGCTCATTGGTCGCGATCTCCTGCCCCGTCATGGGGGTACGACCCGATCTCTTTGAACGTCATCTGCGGATCGGGCGACGCAGATGCCGGACGTCCTCCGTGACTCCCAGCGGTTCACCAGAAGAGGGTGCGGGGGAAGGGACAACCAAGACATACAGCCCGCCCGTGGGACCAGCAAAAGTTAACCCGCTGCCCGCGCGAACCGTCTGCGCAAATGCCTGTCATGCAGGCGCTTGCGGCGTAGTAAGAGCAAACTATTCTCCCCGTGATCGCGCCTTCAGTGAGGGTGCGTTCAGCCCGCCGCTCGCGCGGATTCATCCCGGGCCGCAAACACGCGCAACGATGAGACAACGGAGCCTTGCTTCTCATCAGGACGCCCGCGCCGCGTTCACAACCAGCGCCGTTTCGGGGCCGCCCGGGTGATGCGCGCCTCCCGACCCCGCACGACCCGCACGCCGCCCCGGTGATCCCCACGGACGCGTCGATGCGAACCCCACGATGTGCCGATGAGTACCAGTACCGGCTGAACAGCCCGGGGCAGCCCGGGTTACCGGACGACCTACAGTGGGTTTTCGTTCGTACCACCCGGCCCCAGGGGCCATCAACCCGGACTCACTTCCATGTGCGGAATCGTCGCTTACGTCGGGAACAAGCCCTGCCAGTCGCTCCTGCTGGAGGGCCTCAAGCGGCTCGAGTACCGCGGCTACGACTCCGCGGGCATCGCCACCATCGACGCCGGCAAGATCCGCGTTGAGAAGACCGTCGGCCGCGTCGCCAACCTGGAGGACAAGCTCGAGGACGTGGGCGCGATGCGCGGCACCATCGGCATGTGCCACACCCGCTGGGCGACCCACGGCGGGGTGACCGACTTCAACGCCCACCCCCACGTGGACGACAAGGCGGGCATCTGCCTCATCCACAACGGGATCATCGAGAACTACGCCACGCTCAAGACGCTGCTGGAGGAAAAGGGCCACCGGTTCCGGAGCCAGACGGACACCGAGGTCCTCGCGATGCTCATCGGCGAGCTGTACGAGGGCGACCTCGAGGCCGCCGTGCAGGCCGCGCTGCGGGAGGTCACCGGCGCCTACGGCATCGTCGTGATGTGCGAGAAGGAGCCCGAAACGCTCGTGGCCGCGCGGAAGGGCTCGCCGCTCATGGTGGGGGTCGGCAACGGCGAGTACCTCGTCGCCTCCGACGGCGCCGCCATCATCTCGCACACCTCGCAGGCCTTCGCGCTGGAGGACTACCAGGTCGTCAAGCTCACCCCCAAGGGCTTCCGAACCTCCACGATCCACAACGTGCCGGTCACGCCCAAGGTCGAGCAGCTCGAGCTGGAACTGCAGGAGATCGAACTGGGCAGCTACCAGCACTTCATGCAGAAGGAGATCTTCGAGCAGCCCAAGGCCCTGCGAAACACCTTCCGCGGCCGCTTCAACCCCGGCGACGGCAAGGTGGTGCTGGGCGGGCTGGCGAACTTCGCCAAAGAGCTGACCAAGGCGCGCCGGATCGTGCTGACCGCCCAGGGCACCGCCCTGCACGCCGCGATGATCGGCGAGTACCTGCTCGAGGACCTGGCCAAGATCCCCGCCGTCGCGGAGTACGCCAGCGAGTTCCGCTACCGAAACCCCATCATCGAGGACGGCACCGTGGTCGTCGCGGTGAGCCAGTCGGGCGAGACGGCCGACACGCTGGCGGCCCTGCACGAGGCCCGCGACCGCGGTGCGCTGGCGCTGGGCGTGATCAACGTCGTCGGCTCGTCGATCGCCCGCGACACCGACGCGGGCGTCTACCTCCGCGTCGGGCCCGAGATCGGCGTCGCCTCGACCAAGGCCTTCACCGGGCAGGTCGCGGTGCTCACGATGATCACGCTGTTCCTCGCGCGCCGCAGGCTGATGTCGCCGGACCAGTGCGGCGAGCTGCTCAAGGCCCTCGACAGCGTGCCCGAGAAGATCGAGCGCGTGCTGGCGCAGGACGACCAGGTCCGGCGCGTCACCGAGAAGTACTGCGAGCGTGAGAACTGGCTGTTCCTGGGGCGCGGCTACAACTACCCCACCGCGCTCGAGGGCGCCCTCAAGCTCAAGGAAATCAGCTACATCCACGCCGAGGGCATGCCCGCCGCGGAGATGAAGCACGGGCCCATCGCGCTCATCAACGACGGCATGCCCGCCGTCTTCATCGCCAACCGCGGCCGCCAGTACGACAAGGTGATGTCCAACATCCAGGAGGTCCGCGCCCGCGGCGGGCACGTCATCGCCGTCGCCACCGAGGGCGACGAGAACATCAAGAAGTACGCCGAGGATGTGCTCTACGTCCCCGACATCCCCGAGCCGCTCAGCCCCATGCTGACCGTGATTCCGCTCCAGCTCATGGCGTACCACGCCGCGGTCATCCGCGGGCACGATGTGGACAAGCCCCGCAACCTCGCCAAGAGCGTGACGGTGGAGTGAATCCGGGCCGATGGCGTTCCGATATAATCCAGGCATGAGCGCCGATGGCCCACTCCCTTTCGAGGTGGTCGACGAGCAACTCGCGGCGCGTTACCGCGCGATGAGCCCGGAGGAACGGGTTCGCCTCGGCCTAAGCATGCGAGACCTGATGTTCCGCGCCGCCGAGGCGGGGGTACGAGCCAGACACCCCGACTGGGACTCGACAAGAGTCCGCGACGAAGCGATTGAGAGGCTCCGCCGTGCAGCCGGTTGAGACTCTCATGCTGAGAGTTGCGGCGGTGTGTGAGCGGCTGGGCCTGGATTACTTCGTGACAGGCTCCGTCGGCGCGATGTTCTGGGGCGAGCCGCGAGGTACTCTTGATGTGGACATGGTTTTGGAGTTGTCGGCCGGGAACGTGGGCGCGTTTTGCGAGGCATTCCCCCAGCCTAATTACTACGTCGAACCGGAGTCAGCAACTCAAGCTGTGAAGCTGGGCGGCCAGTTCAACATCATCGACGTCAACTCCGGGGTGAAGGCTGACATCATGGTGTTCAGAGGCAGCCCGTTCGATCGGTCGAGGCTCATCCGCGCAAGGCTTGTGAAGTTCGGCGACAGCGACCTGAAAGTGGCCACACCCGAAGACATCATCCTCAAGAAGCTGGAGTATTACCGCGAGGGCGGCTCCGATAAACACCTGCGAGACATCGGCGGCATCCTGCGTGTCTCCGCAGATCAAGTGGACAAGGCATACGTCAGGCAGTGGGCAGGTCAGATCGACGTGATGTCCGAGTGGGAGCGGGTCTGTGGGCACCTCGGAATCGCGCCTTGACTCGGTTTACAGCGCGTGGTCACCGTTGCCAGCCCCTCACTCACCGCGCCAAGGCCAGCAGCCGGGCCACCCGATCCTGAATGGGCGGGTGCGAGCTCATCATCGAGTTGATCCGCTGGTGTGCCTGGCGCATCTTGCGGAGCGGGTTCACGATGAACATGTGGGCCGTGCCCCGGTTGGCGGAGTCCACCAGCGGGTCGTCATCGTCCGCCAGCTTCTGCAGGGCCGACGCCAGCCCCTCGGGGTTGCGCGTCAGTTCCACAGCGCCCGCGTCCGCCAGGTATTCCCGCTCCCGGGAGTACGCCATCTGGATCACCCGTGCCAGGATCGGCGCGATGATCGAGAGCAGCACGGCGATGACCAGCAGCACGATCACCGCGGCTCCGCCCTCTTTCCCTTTCCGCCCGCGCGGGGCGTACCGGATGATCCGCCAGAACGCGTCCGCCGCGAACACGATCAGCCCCACCATCGTGGCCATCAGCATCGAGAACCGGATGTCCAGGTGCCGCACGTGGGCCATCTCGTGGGCGATCACGCCCTGCAGCTCGTCGCGCGTGAGCTTCTGACGCAGCCCCAGGGTGATCGCCACCGCCGCGTGCTGCGGGTCGCGCCCGGTCGCGAACGCGTTCATCGCCGTGTCGGGGATGATGTACACCCGCGGCATCGGCAGCCCCGCGGCGATCGCCATCTCTTCCACCACGTTGTACAGCTCAAGGTCGGTCTCTCGTGAGACCGGCTGGGCCCCCGAGAACGCCAGGATCGCCGACGCCCCGCCGTACCACGACCACGCCGCCGCGCCCAGCGCCACCAGCAGCGCGGCCAGGCCGCCCAGCACGGCCGACGGGATCAGCTCCTCCAGCGCCCCCGCCCCCGACCCGTACGCCATGAACGCCGCGGCGATCACGCTCCCCATCAGCGCCGCCAGCAGGATCATCAACATCATCAGGAGCGTGGAAGACCGCCTGTTGCGGGCGATCAGGTCAATAAACGTGAGGTTGCCCGGGTACGCCGCGATCCGCGCCCGCATCTCGGGCTTCGCCGCCGCGGCATCCAGCCCGCTCACCCTTTGCCTGACCGGCCCGGACGCGGGCGGGCCGGGCCGCCCACCAGCCTGCCTGCTCATGAGAAGGAAACCTTGGGCGCTTCACGCTCGACCGCGCTGGTCGTGTTGAAGTAGTCGCGCTTCTCAAAGTTGAACGCGCCGGCGACCAGGTTGGTCGGGAACGCCTGGCGGGACTCCTCGTACCGGGCGACCGAGTCGTTGTAGTGCTGGCGGGCGAACCCGATCCGGTTCTCGGTGCTGGTCAGCTCCTCCTGGAGCTTCGAGAAGTTGGTGTTCGCCTTGAGGTCCGGGTAGGCCTCGGCGAGCGCGAACAGCCGCCCCAGCGTCTGGGTGAGCACGTTCTCGGCCTCGGCCCGCTGGGCCACACCCGCCCCCCGGCCGCCGCCGGAGGCGAGGCTGACGGCCTGGCTGCGGGCCGCGATGACCGCCTCCAGCGTGCCCTTCTCGTGCGACGCGTAGCCCTTGACCGTTTCCACAAGGTTGGGGATCAGGTCGTACCGCCGCTTGAGCTGCACGTCGATCTGCGACCAGGCGTTGTCCGTGTCGATCCGCCGGCGGACCAGCGTGTTGTACATGCCCATGACCACCAGCACGAGCACGACGAAAATGGCGCCGATAATGAGCCCAACGATCATGGCGTTCTCCACTCTGCCCGCCGCGGACCGCCCCCAAAGGCGCCGGTGTGCACGGGCGGGCACAACTCATCATAATGGTTCGGGTCGGGGCGGGCTGGGTTTCAGCCGCCCAGCCGGAGACGGGCATGGCTGATACACGCGGCAAGGATTCGGGCGGGGTTGGCGGGCTCAGCTTCAAGGAGCTGATGGTGTGGCTGGTCTGGCCGAGGCTGCTCGCCGCGGCACGCCTTGCCCTTCGGCCGGCACGCCTGGGCATATCGCTCATCATGCTCGTGCTGATCGGGCTGATCGCGCAGGTCCCGCGACTGTGGATCCGCCCCGCGCCCGACGAGTACAACGGCCCCCTCGCGATGGGCTCGGACCTCGCCGCCGCGGCGTTCATCAAGCTCGTCAGCGGCGTCATTGCCCTGGAGCACGTCCGGGCGGGCGAAGCCCTCCTGGACCTCTTCGTCCACCTCCCCAAGCGGCTCATCGCCGAGTACCCCTGGGGCTCGCTCGCGGTGCTCGTCCCGGCCCTGGCCGTGTGGGCGGTGGGGGGCGGCGCCGTCGCGCGGATGGCGGCCACCGAGTTCTCGCTCGAACGCCGCACGAGCTGGACCCGGGCGCTGGCGTTCGCCCTCTCGCGATGGGGCTCGCTGTTCGCCGCGATGGCGGCGCCGCTGCTGGTCGTCGGCCTGCTCATCGGCGTCATGGCGGCTGTCGGGTGGCTCCTGCTGGGGATCCCATACGTGAACGCGGGGACATCGGTCGCGTACTTCGTCGTCCTGCTGCTGGGCTTCGCCGGCGTGGTCATCCTCGTGACCTACCTCTTCGCCATGCCGATGCTCGTGCCCGCCGTGGCCTGCGAGGGCACGGACGCCATCGACGGCATCCAGCGGTGCTACGCCTATGTGAGCGGCCGGCCCCTCAAGGTCATTCTCTACAGCGCCATCCTGCTTGTGCAGGCGGTGGTCGTCACGGTTGTGCTGGCCGCCCTGGCCCAGGCCGCCGTCAGCCTCGCGGCGTGGTCATCGACGCTTTTCATCAGCGACGATCTCGCGGTCGCGGTGCTCGCCCAGGCCGATGCTGCGGCCAAGCCGATCGCGCCCCCGGTGGATACGTCCGACCTGGGCCGCGCGGAGCGGTTCGCGTTCGGCGCGGTCCGATTCTGGATCGGCATCCCGATGCTGCTTGTGGCGTCCTTCGTCGTGAGCTTCTGGTTCTCGGGGGGCACGGTGCTGTACCTGCTCATCCGGCAGGTGTGCGACGGCCAGGACACGGGCGAGCTGTGGACCCCGGGCCTCATCGCGGGCACCCACGCCACGCCCGAGGCCCAGGCCGCCGCGCCCGACGAGGGCGAAGACGACGAGGCATAAAAAAGGCCGCGCCCTCACAGGGCGCGGCCTTGGTCCGTCGGCGGGATCGCCGTCTTACTTCTTGCGGGGGCCGGGCTCGCGGTCGGGGCCGCCGCCATCGCGCGGGCGCGGCCGGTCGGGCCCGCCCTCAGGACGCTGGCGCCCCGGACCACCCTCGGGCCCGCCGCGCCTCATCGCGCCGCGCCCGGTGACCGACTCGAACTCTTTGAGCTGCTCCTCGGTCAGCACGCCCTTGAGCGTGGTGTTGAGCTTCTCACGCGCCTCGTCCATCGCGGCACGCGACTCCTGCGGGTCGCCCCCGCCGCCGCGCATGCTCTCGGTGACCTTGCTCATGCTGACGACAAAGTCCTCAACGGCGTTGAGGGCCTGCTGCCGCTTCCCGGCCTCCAGGTTGAAGCCCGCCAGGGTGTCCGTCATCACGTCCCACCCGCGCCCGGTCATGCCGATCGAGCCCAGAGACGAGTTGATCTTGGTGGCCTGCTCGCCGGTGATCTTGGCGTCCGTCAGCGCCTTGCCGAACTGCGTCCTCGCCTCGGCCTCGGCCTCGCGCAGCGCCTCCACCGCCGAGCCCGGGTCGCTTTCGCCGCCCTGACGGGCGCGGCGGATCTCTTCCTGCTTCTGCTGCACCGTCGTGCGGGCCTGCGTGTAGGCCTTGACCAGCGCCTGGGTCTGCTCCGCGTTCAGGTTGACGCGTCCGGCGACGCCGGTGGCCTGAAGCTCCCACGCGGCCTTCGCCTTCTCGGGGCTCAGCGGGGCCATCCCGCCGGGCCGGCCCGCGGGGCGGCCTTCCCGAGGCCCGCGCTCGGGCTGCTGATCGCGCGGGCGATCAGCGGGGCGGTTGCCCTTCTCGGCCTGGGCGAGGGTTGTCCCCGCGATGGCGGTCAGTGCGAGCGTTGCGGACAGCAGTTTGGCGAGAGTGTTCATACGCGAGAGCTCCGGAGTGCCCGGGACCGGTTTCAGCCTGGTTCCCATCGCAGCACGTGGTCAGGCCTAACGGAAGGCCGGGATGATTATTGCGTGCCGGCCATGGGCCGCCGGGACCGCCCCCCGGCGGCCGCAACGCCGCCCACGCAACCCCGTGCGGCGTGGTAGCCTGCCACCCATGTCCCAATCCATGTATTCCGTGCTCCACCGCCGATACGGCCCCGTCGAAACCCAGCTCTCGCGGCGAGCGGTGCTCCGTGCCGCCCTGGCCGCCTCGGCCGGGCTGCTCATGAGCGGGTGCGAGACCGGCGGACCCGCCCGCCGCCGGAACGCCGGACGCGTGATCGTGATCGGCGCTGGTTTCGCCGGCCTCGCCTGCGCGCACGAGCTCCGCAGCGCCGGCTTCCAGGTCACCGTGGTCGAGGCCCGCCGTCGTGTGGGCGGCCGCGTGCTCTCCTTCAACGACGCCAACGGCACCTCGTTCATCCCCGCCCGCAACGTCGAGGGCGGCGCCGAGCTCATCGGCCTCAACCATCCCACGTGGCAGGCCTACGCCAAGCAGTTCAAGCTCCCGCTGCTCGATGTGTCCGAGAGCGAGGCCCCCCCGCCCATCCACCTCCAGGGACGCACGCTGAACGACGAGGAGGGCGCCCGCCTGTACGAGGAAATGGAGGCCCCGATCCAGGCTTTCACCGCCGATGCCGCCCAGATCGACGCCGATCGCCCCTGGCTGAGCCCGGAGGCCCAGGAGTGGGACCGCATGTCCCCCGCTGAGCGGTTGGAGTCCGTCGCCGCCACCGACCTGGCCAAGTACGCCACCATCGTCCAACTCTCGGCGGACAACGCCGTGCCCGCCGACCGTCAGAGCTACCTCGGGCTGCTCGCCTCCATCAAGGGTGGGGGCCTGGAGCGGTACTGGACCCACAGCGAAACCCACCGATGCCGCGGCGGCAACCAGAGCCTCGCCTTCGCGCTGGCGACCTCCATCCGCGATGAGAACATCATCCTCGGGATGCCCGTCGCCGCGATCAGCGTCGATTCGCACCTCGCGATGGTGACGCTCGGCGATGGGCGGCTGCTCGAGGCCGACGAGGTCGTCCTCGCGGTCCCGCCCTCGCTGTGGGGGGGGATCATGATCTCGCCCGAGCTGCCCGCCTCGCTCACGCCGCAGATGGGCCTGGCGATGAAGTACCTGACGCAGGTCCGCTCACGGTTCTGGGAATCGCAGGGCCGTTCGCCCGACGCGTTCAGCGACGGCCCCGTCGCGATGACCTGGGAATCCA
Organism: Planctomycetota bacterium; assembly: GCA_023434205.1. Lineage (GTDB taxonomy): Bacteria > Planctomycetota > Phycisphaerae > Phycisphaerales > UBA1924 > JAEYTB01. The sequence goes on from JAEYTB010000298.1 coordinate 37,983, forward strand.
CCGACGGGCAGGAGGGCGACGGCGCGGTGGGCCTCACCGGCTTCACCGGCGGCCCCGCGTGCGTCCGGTTCCTGGAAGCGCGGGCCGCCACCGGGCAGGACGAGCTCGAGCGGCTGTACCCCGGCTTCAAGGACCAGTTCGTGCAGGAGCGGGTAATGGCCTGGCCCCGCGACCCGTGGACCCGCGCCGGGTACTCGTTCCCGGCCCCGGGCCAGGTCACCGCCCACGGCCCCACGCTCCACGATGGCCTCGGGCGGCTGCACTTCGCCGGCGAGCACACCTGCTACCAGTTCTGCGGGTACATGGAGGGGGCGCTCCACTCCGGCGCACGGGTGGCCCGGCAGATCGCCGCCCGCGCCAACGCGATCGGCTGAGCCGCTATTCGAGCGAGGGCATCCACAGGTAGAACAGGCCGCTGGTCTCCTCCGCCAACAACGCCGACGCGGGCCCGCCGATATCCAGCCGCAGCGAGACCCCGCCCGAGGGCGGCTCGCCGCCGGGCGCCTGCGCCAGCGTGTACGCCGATTGCGCCGGGTTGTGCTTGTCGGAGTACTTGACCAGCTCCGCACCCTTGATGCCCGCCAGCCGCTTTGCCGCGGCGAACGCCTCGCGGATGCCGCCGACCTCGTCCACCAGCCCCAAGTCCCGGGCCTGGTCACCCGAGAAGACCCGCCCGTCCGTCGCCGTGGCGAAGGCCTCGGCCGACATGGACCGTCGCTCCCGGACCAGGCCGCGGAACCGCTCGGCGTACCCGTCGACAAGCCCCTGGAGCACCGCGTAGTGGTCCTCGCGCGCGGGCTCGAAGGGGTTGGCCAGGTCCTTGTTGCGGCCGCTCTTGACGGCGCGCGAGCGGACGCCGATCCTGCCCAGCCCCTCGCTGAAGTTGAACGTCGGCATGATTACGCCGATGGACCCCGTGACGGTCGTGGGTTCGGCGATGATGTGGTCCGACGCGATCGCCAGGTAGTAGCCGCCGCTCGCCGCGATCTCACCGAGCGACGCCACCACCGGCTTGCGGCTGGCCTGCGCGAAGTGCCGCAGCTCCTGGTACATGATGTCGCTGCCGGTCACCGTGCCGCCCGGGGACGCGATCCGCACGATCACCGCCCGCACCCTTGGGTCCGCCTCCGCCAGCGCGAGCTGCGTCGTGAAGCGATCCACGGGATTGACATTGGGGCCAAGCAGGTTGGGCTTGCTCGCGTCCACGATCAGGCCGCGGACATCGATCAGCGCAACGCGGTTGGAGCCGTGCGCCCGGTCGGCGAGCACCACCGCGGGGCGAAGGTCCCGCTCGGGGAAGCCCCCGATGCCGACCTCGATCCGGGGCGAGCAGCCCCCCGCGAACAGAGCAGCCGCCAGGGGCAGGGCGAACGCCAGGAGCGTGTGCAAGCGGTTCATGCCGGAGTGTACCTCGCCCAGCCCGGGTGTTGGCCGCTCTACACCCCGCTTTCACCAGGCGCGGTCACCATGAGCCGACACCTACGGAGACGCGCATGCAGCTCAAGAGTCTGGATCAGCAGGTTGTGGTTATCACCGGCGGCACCAGCGGGATCGGCCTGGTCACGGCCCGGCTCGCGGCAAAGAAGGGCGCCCGCCTGGTCATCGCCGCCCGCAACGAGCAGGCCCTCCGCGAACTCCAGGACGAGCTGGAGGCCTCGGGGACCGACGCCGTGTGCGTGCTGGCCGACGTCGCCAACGAGCACGAGGTGGAACGGATCGCCGCGACCGCCATCGAGCAGTTCGGCCGCATCGACACCTGGATCAACAACGCCGGCGTGAGCGTGTACGGCCGCGTGGAGGACGTCCCCATCGAGGACCACCGCCGCCTCTTCGAGACGAACTTCTGGGGCGTGGTCTACGGCTCGCTCGTGGCGGCGCGGCACCTCAAGCAGTCGGGCGGCGCGCTCATCAACATCGGCAGCGTGCTCAGCGACCGGGCGATCCCGCTCCAGGGGATGTACTGCGCCAGCAAGCACGCCGTGAAGGGCTTCACCGATGCCCTCCGCATGGAACTGGAGGAAGAGCAGGCGCCCGTCAGCGTCACGCTCATCAAGCCCAGCGCTATCGACACGCCCTACACCAAGCACGCCCGCAACTACATGGACAGCGAGCCCAAAAACCCCGCGCCCGTGTACGCGCCCGAGATCGTCGCCCGTGCCATCCTCTACTGCGCCCAGCACCCCGAGCGCGATGTCACGGTCGGCGGTGGGGGGCGCATGCTCTCGGGCCTTGGCTCCGCGGCCCCCCGGCTCACCGACAGGGTCATGCAGGGGCTCTTCTTCACCGGGCAGATGAAGAACGAGCCCAACCGTCCCAAGCCCGACAGCCTCCACCAGCCCTCGGGCTTCGACCTCGAAGAACGCGGCGGGTACGAGGGGCACGTCTCGGAAACCAGCTTTTACACCACGGCGAGGCTGCACCCCGTCCTCACCGCCGTCGCGGTGTTGGGCGCCGCCCTCGCCATCGCGGCGGTCGTGCTGACCGCGACCGGCAAGCTGCCCCCGGCTGCGGGGCCGCGGAGAAAAGCCCTGCGTTCAGCGCGGGGCATCCGCAACCGCACGACCACGGCCGCGCGCCGTGAACTCGACCGCCTCTCGAAGGAAGCCCGGAGCATGCGCCGCGCGTTCGACCGCTGGACGGGCGGAACACCCCTCAGGAAGGCCGCATCGCGGTTCCGCTAGGGCCGCTCAACGCCGTCGAACATCATGACGACCTGGGACCCGTAGAGCGGGTAGTCGATCCGGCAGCGGTAGCCGCGCATCCGCGACCCGTCGAACCCGGTCGAGGCCAGCACGTGCTCCACCAGCTCGCTGTAGCGGCCGAGCTCCGCGGAGCGGAAGCCGCGCTGCCCCTTGCCCAGCTGCACCACCGACTCCATCATGTCGAGCTGGTCGATGTCGCGCGCCGGGTCGTTCGGGTTGGCCACGCCCTCGAAGCTCGCGTCGTACAGCCGCAGGACCGCGTCCTGCCCCGGGTAGAGGTCCTCGTGGACCAGCACGTCGAACTGCAGCACCTGCGCGGGCGTCGTCACCTCCGCGAAGAAGTACGCCCTGCGCCCCGAGCCCGCGGGCACGAAGCGGTTGAGCTCCGCGCGGTTCACCTCGGCGAACACCAGGTCCACCGCCGAATCGCCGCCGTACTCCTCCTCGCCCAGGAGGTAGAACACCGTCTCGCCCACCTGCCGGACCTCAAGCCGCGGGCGCGGCACGCTGCAGAAGGACTCCACCAGCGGGCTTGTCGTCCCCGTGATCTCTTCCCCGGCCAGCGTGCTGGGGTGCCGTGCGGTCGGGCCCTTCGACAGCCGGCGGCTCGAGAGCTTCACCCGCACCCCCGGGCGCACGCGGTGCAGGCCCTGAAGCTGGTTGAGCCACACGATGTCGATGTGCTCCCCGTCCGCCGCGGGCGAGAGGAGCACGGTCGCGGCGAGCACGTCGGCCTGAACGCCGCGGAGCTGGCTCATGGCCTTGAACGCCGCCTGCTTGCGCCGCAGCTCAAACTCGCGCCGGGCCTCGGGCACCCACGCGCTGAGCATCGCGTCCAGCAGGCTGCGGTCGCCAAAGTGCGTGCGGATCAGGTTCTCGAACGCATCCACCGCCGCCATCGCCGCGGCGGCATCGCCCGCCCCGGCCCCCTTGCGTGCCGCGGCGCGGACCACCCGCCGCAGGGGTTCCGGGCCCGGTAACAGCCGCAGGGTGGTGAGCGGGTCGCCGCTCCGCAAGGCCTTGAGCACGCGGCTGGCGAGCACCTTGTCCAGCCCCAGGGCCGTCGCGAGGCTCTGCGGCCCGTCCCCGGCCCGTGGAACCGCCTCCAGCACGCCCAGAAGGCTGCGTGCCAGCGACGCCCCCACGGCGGAAATGCGCCCCTCAAGGCCCTGGACCGCGGCCGGGGAACTCGCCGTAAGATCTTGGGAAGGTGAGAGTTGAGGCTTTGGAAGTCGCATCGATTCAGGAACCTGCGGGGGTTTGGTGAGCGGCCCCCAGAAACCTCATCCTACCAACATTTTGCGGGCTGTGCGACCCAAGTCACGGTTTTTATGGAAGTTTCCCGGAAACTCGGTTGACAACTCCGGCGTAACTGGTAGGGTGACTCCCGGCAGCCCTGGGAATCGACCCGGGCGAGCCTGTCATGAACTTTCCCGCGAGCGTGTGCCCGCGGGTTTCGTATGTGGACCAGAGTGGCGTGAGCAAAGCGGAGTACCAGGCGATGAACAAGCGGAACGCGGCGTGGCTTCTCTCGATGACGGCGGCGATGGCCTTCGGCAGCGCGGCCGGCGCGCAGGTCATCGACACCCAGGACTTTGAAGGAGCGGCCTACAACGGCTGGCTGGTCAACGGCAACGAGATGGTGTTCGTGGGCGGCAACCCCGGCATCTTCATGGGCGTGCCCTTCGCCGACTTCTGGGGCGTCACGCTCCGCAACGAGACCCCCGGCTCTCCGGCCCTGGGCAACCTCACCATCCACCCCAGCTTCCGCTTCAGCGTGGACTTCCGCGTCACCCGCCTTGAGAACTGGTTCCAGGAGCCCATGGACCCTGCCTGGTTCAACCTCACGCTCGAGTTCGTGGACTACACCGACAACGGCCCGGTCAGCGTCTACCACGTCGGCCCCCCGCTCCCCCAGATTATCGACGGCTGGACCACGTACACCTGGGATGTCCCCGACACCTCCAGCACCGTCCTGCCCCCCGGCTGGGGCGGCACGGGCGACGAGGACCCGGTCACCTTTGAGCCCCGCCTGCCTGCCGGCCGCACCTGGACCAGCGTGCTCGCGAATGTCGATGAGGTGCGCGTCAGCACCATGCAGCCCGGCTACTTCTACAGCTCCAGCTTCTGGGAGGCCGGGTTCGACAACGTGAACATCATCGTGATCGGCGGCGGCGCCTGCGGGACGGCCGACTTCGACGGCGACGGCGACGTGGGAACCGACGGTGACATCGAAGCCTTCTTCGCCTGCCTCGCGGGCGAGTGCTGCGCCACCTGCCACTCCGGCGGCGCCGACTTCAACGGCGACGGCGACGTGGGCACCGACTCCGACATCGAGGCCTTCTTCCGCGTCCTCGCCGGCGGCAACTGCTAAGCTGAACTCCTGCTTCCTTCTCTCATCTGGAGAGCCCCGGCGAGGCACCGCCGGGGCTTTCTTTTTTTGTTTTGGCCGTCCCGCGAACTCCAGATCAGGTCGTGGTCGTCGTTGCCGGCTCACGCGTAGTGACCGCCGCCGCGGTCACCGGCATGGCCCGGGGCGCCCCGACGCGCCCGCCCAGCCCCGCCGCGAGCGCGCCCAGGCTCAGCGCCACAAACGACCAGATCGCCGCGTGCGCGACCGGCTTGCGGGCTTCCGACGCGGTCTGCTGGACGTTCTCCTTCAGCTCGGCCATCTGCTGCTGCCCCTGGCGGAGTGTCTGCTCCCACTGCGCCACGGTCTGCTCGGCCTGCGCGCGGTCCATGGTGCCCCGCTCCGAGAGCATGTTCACCGCCTCCTCCCGGTTGATGCGGGTCTCGCCGCCCGGGCCCTTGGTGAACAGCCTCTCGAACGCTTGATCAACCTCCGCCGCGGCGGTCTGCGGGTTCTGCAACGCTTCGCGTGCCTCCCGCCGCACCCGCTCCATGTTCGCATCGCTCCCCGCGCTCTGGTCCGGCGCCGCGGCCTGGTTCGTGGCCGTCTGCACCGCGGTCTGCGCGGTGGCCTGCAGGCCCTGGCCGACCACGCTCAGCGTGCCGCCCACCAGGGAGCCCACCGCGGTGGTCACCAGGTAGAGCGAGAACACCGTCATAGCCGCCCAGGCGACCAGACCGTGCAGGCCGCCGTCGCTCGCCTTGGGGAACCCGGCCAGCCTTCCGGCCACCCACCCGCCCAGGAACAGCGCGATCAGCGAGGACACCACCCACCAGATGGCCATCCCGATCGCAAAGCCTTGCCCGGTTTCCGCCGTGGCGGTCGCGGGGTCCACGCTGGCGATGCCGATGCCGAAGCCCAGCAGCCCGAGCAGCACCTGCACCACCATCGCGATGATCACGCCCGCGAAGATGGCCCCCCAGCTGATCCGCCTGATCGCCGACGCATACGTCGAAACCCGGTCGCCCGCGCCGGGCAGAATGGTGGTCTTGGTGCCGGCTGTGCTCATGTGAGTGTCTCCTTGCATAGTGCGGGGCTCCCCGACTCTGCGTTGTACGCCCCGCACGTGACACCGGCGTGCAGCACGAAACACCTGAGCGTTCACGCCCGTCTCAGGAGCGGGGTGGTGACTGTTGTGCGAGCCCGCATCACGGGCCCCCCGCGCGGAGTTCACGGTGCTTGGCCCCCCTCCGCATGAACCGCGGCGGATCGGCCTTTTCGTGGCGGTGCAGCCGGCGCCCGGCGGTGGTGCGGGTCGCGCCCCGCTACGCTTGGTGCATGGCACGCACCCCGTCCACCATGATGCTTGAGCTGGGCTCCGCCGCGCCGCCCTTCACCCTGCCCGACTACGGCTCGCGCGCCGCCGCGGGGCGGATGGTCTCGCTCGACGACGTGGCCCGCGGCGTGCCGGTGGTGGTCGCCTTCATCTGCAACCACTGCCCGTTCGTCAAGCACATCCGCGAGCAGCTCGCGGCGCTCGCGAAGGATTACGCGGGCCGCGTGGGCTTCGTCGCCATCAACCCTAACGACGTCGACAAGCACCCCGACGACCGGCCCGCCCTCATGACCACCGAGGCCGAGGCCGCCGGGTACACCTTCCCCTACCTGTTCGACGAGTCGCAGGAGGTCGCCAAGGCGTACCGCGCCGCGTGTACGCCCGACTTCTTCCTCTTTGACCAGGGTCGCAAGCTCGTCTACCGCGGCCAGCTCGACGACAGCCGCCCCGGCAGCGGCGTCCCGGTCACCGGCAAGGACCTGCGGCTGGCGCTCGAGGCCGTGCTCCGCAACGAGCCCGCGCCGCTCCCGCAGTTCCCGAGCATGGGCTGCAACATCAAGTGGAAGCCGGGCAACGAGCCCGCGTACTACGCGAACCCGCGCTGATCACGCCTTCCCGTACACCGGCACGATCCCGCCGCGGGTCGCCTGGTTCGCGGGAGAGGCCAGGAAGCAGATCGTCCTGGCCACCTCGTCAACCTTCGGCCAGGCGGCGAAGTCGGCCTTCGGCATCGCCGCGCGGTTCGCGGGGGTGTCCATGATCGATGGGGCGACCGCGTTCACCCAGATCCCCTCGCCCGCAAGCTCGGCGCCCAGCGCGCGGGTGAGGCTCGACACCGCCCCCTTGGACGCGGTGTAGGCGACCATGTTGGCCCCATTCTCGGGCGCGACGCCCGGGCGAGAGCTCACGTTCACGATGCGGCCGCCCACGCCCCCGGCCCGCAGGTGCCGCACCGCCTCGCGGCAGCACAGGAAGCACGTCACCGTGTTGAGCTCAAACTGGCTCACGAAGTCGGCCTTCGTCACGGTGTCCACCGGCCCCATCGCGAAGCCGCCCGTCGTGTGGATCGACGCCCACAGCCTGGCCCCCTCGCTGAACCGGCCGTAGAACCCCCGCACCGCGGCCTCGTCCGTCAGGTCCACCCCCATCGCGATGCGCACCCGGTCCGACTTGGCGTACGGGAACGCCGCCAGTTCCGACTCGGCGAAGCAGGGGATGTGGCAAGTGGCGCCCTCTTCCAGCAGCCGCGCGACGACGCCGGTCCCCAGCGCCCCCGTCCCGCCCGTCACGACCACATGCAGCGAGTTGAAGTCCAGACCCATGGCCGATTCTCACCTTCAGCGGCGCGCCGGCGCGGGGCTCCCCGCCGCGTCGCGCTGCTTCTTCATGATAAAAAGATAGTTGAACCCGCGGAGGAAGAAGTTGCCCTCCTCCGCCGCCTTCCGCCAGTTGCCCCGGTCCAGCTTCTGGTTGTGGCGGACCACCGCGATGATGTCCACG
>JAEYTB010000304.1 GCA_023434205.1 Planctomycetota bacterium
GCCGAGGAGGCCGCGGTAGGTGGCGAGGGATTGAGGGTCGAGCGTGGTGGTGAGGAGGTTGCCGGAGGGGTCGCGGGGGTAGTCGCAGGGGATGTTGGGGAGGACGGTGCAGAGGGCGGCGGTGAGCTTGATGAGGGAGTCGTACTGCTCGTTGGTGAGGTCGTACATGATGAGCTCGCGGCCCTGGATCGTGCCCTTCACGGGGTCGTTGCGGGCGGGCGTGAAGAAGGTGCTGGGCGAGCGGATGCTGCCGGGGGGGATCTTGAGGACGGTGAGGTCGCCGGGGCGTGCGTCGTACCAGCGGGCGAGGACGGCGCGGCCCTCGGGGGTGTCGGGGTAGGCGCCGATGTTGGCGATCTCGATGCCGACGCTGCGGTCGTTGCTGGTGGTGGCGTGCCAGGCACGTTCCTTGACGTCGAGGGTCTGGTAGATGGTGCCGTCGACGTCGAGCATGAAGTGGATGGAGAGGCCGCGGGCGTCGTGGAGGACGCGGAAGCAGTTTCGGCTGGTGCCGGCGACGTCGTAATGGATGACGAACTGGTCGACGACGGATTGGAGGAGGTGGAGGTCCCAGCCGCCGGCGCGGACCTGCTCGAGCTGGGCGGGGGTGAGGCCGGCGGCGCGGGTGCCGTAGCGGTTGGGAGTGTCGGGGCCGCGGCCGGTTTTGACGCTGGCTTCCCAGGAGGACTCGGCGATGGGGCCGAAGCGCTTCTCGACGCGGTAGGCGTCGTAGCCGCCGGGATCGGTCCAGAGGACGACGGGCGCGCCGGTGTGGAAGAGCTGGCCGGCGACCATGATCTCATCCCCGGTGCGGAGGAGGGGGGCGCCGGGGTAGGAGGGCTGCGGGGGCGTGTGAGGAACCTGTCCGCCGCGGATGGGGCGCGTGGCGCAGGCCGCGAGGCAGAGCACCATCACCACGGCGAGGAGGGTGAGCCGGTATTCTGCACGGCGCGGCCACGGTGGGCCGAGGAGTGTCTTCAGGAACGCTGGGGAGCCAGGGAGGGTCATGACGCCGATCTTACAGATTGCCGAGTCTCGCCTGGGGGTGATGGACTGGGGGGTGATCGGCGGGTACCTGCTGCTGATGCTGGCGTCGGGGGTGTGGCTGGCGCGGCGGGAGCCGTCGGGGGCGGGGGAGTACTTCCTGGCGAACCGGCGGATGCCGGCGTGGGCGGTGTCGTTCTCGGTGATCGCGTCGGCGCTGTCGGTGGCGACGTTCATCGGGGTGCCCGAGAGCGTGTTCAAGGGGAACATGACGTACCTGTCCACGACGATCGGCTCGGTGATCGCGGTGGCGGTGGTGGCGGGGTTCTTCATCCCGGCGTTCTACAGGGCGAACGTGACGACGGTGTACGGGCTGCTGGAGCGGCGGTTCGGGACGGGGACGAAGAAGTCGGCGAGCGGCGTGTTCATGGTGGGGCGGCTGTTCGCGAGCGGGGCGCGGGTGTTCATCGGGGCGATCCCGCTCTCGATGGTGATGTTCGGGGCGGAGGGGGCGGAAGAGCCGTGGAAGCTGATGGTGGCGATCGGGCTCCTGAGCCTGGTGGCGGTGGTGTACACGCTGATCGGGGGAATCGCGAGCGTGATCTGGACGGATGTGATCCAGACGCTGGTGCTGGTGAGCGCGGCGGTGGCGGCGGTGATCGTGCTGCTGCACAAGATCCCCTTGCCGCTGGAGGACATCTGGGGGCTGCTGCGGATGAAGGACCCCAACGGGAACAGCAAGACCACGGTGCTGCTGCTGGGGCTGAACCAGCACGAGCCGAACCTGGGTTTCAACCCAAACCAGACGTTCACGCTGCTGACGGCGGTGTTCGGGTTTTCGCTCATCAACATGGCCGCGTACGGGACGGACCATGATCTGGCGCAGCGGATGCTGACGTGCAAGTCGGCGGTGCGGGGGAGCCGCTCGGCGTGGGGGGCGATCCTTGCGAGCCTGCCCATCACGCTGGTGTTCATGGTGATCGGGGCGCTGCTGTGGGTGTACTACGGGACGGGGAACGGGACGAAGCTGGGGGCGGGGCAGCAGGTGTTCCCGGCGTTTATTTTGAACGAGATGCCGGCGGGGCTGAAGGGGCTGATGCTGGCGGGGTTGTTCGCCGCGGGATTGGGGAGTTTGAACTCGGCGATCAACGCGATGGCGGCGACGTTTGTGAGTGATTTCTACATGGCGAGGGTGACGGGGAGGAGCGAAAAGCACTACCTGGTGGTGAGCCGGCTGGCGACGGTCGGGTGGGGGCTGATGGTGGGCGGGTTCGCGGTGGTGTGTATTTTCTGGAAGCGGGCGCACCCGGAGACGACGCTGATCGACTTTGCGTTGAAGGTGATGATGTACGCGTACGCGGGGCTGCTGGCGGTGTTCCTGACGGCGATCTTTACGAAGCGCGGGAACAGGGCGAGCGCGGGGGCGGCGCTGGCGGCGGGGTTCCTGGTGATCTTCGCGATGGATGCGTGGCCCACGGTGGCGGGGTGGTTGGGGGCGCGGGTGGATGTGGCGGTGCCGGTGCTGCCGGTGAAGATGGCGTACCCGTGGCAGATGCTGATTGCGACGGGGGTTGCGTTCGGGGTGTGCTGCGCGGGGCGGGCGCGGGGGGATGAGGCGGCTCGGGAGCCCGCGGCGGGGTGACGCGGTGGTGTCGCGCGGCGTGCGTGCATTGCAGGGATTTGCGCGGAATTTTGTTTCGCGGTGAACGCGTGTTTGTGCGTGGTGCGCGCTGGATCGTGAGGTAGCATGGGGCCTTCTACAAGGAGGCAACCGTGAGGTATTCACTTCTGAATCGGTTCGGGCGCGGCGCGGTGTGTGCGGCGGCGCTGATGGGCATGGCGGCGGCGGCGCAGGCCGAGATCTACACGCGGGTGGCGATGCTGACGGGGATGGCGGAGGTGCCGGCGAATGCTTCGCCGGCGATCGGGTACGCGCGGTGCCAGATCGATACGGTGGCGAACACGCTGACGTACCGGATGGTGTACACGGGCCTGACGGCGGCGGAGACGGCGGCGCACATCCACGGGATGTCGGACCCGGGCGTCAACTCGGGGGTGGTGCATGCGCTGCCGGCGGGGCCGGTCAAGATCGGGGTGTGGAACTATGCCGAGGCGCAGGAGGCGGACATCCTGAACGGCCGGACGTACTTCAACGTGCATTCCGCGGCGTTCCCTGGTGGTGAGATCCGCGGGCAGATCGTGTCGGGGGTGGCGATGCTGGACGGGGACCAGGAGGTGCCGCCGGTGCCGACGGCGGCGCGGGGGTTTGGCCTGTTCAACCTTGACACGAGCACGAACACGCTGCGGTACTACATCCTGTACGGGGGGCTGGGCAGCGCGGAGACGGCGGCGCACATCCACGGGTTTGCGCCGCACACGGTGTCGGCGGGGGTGCTGGTGGGGCTGCCGGCGGGGTCTCCCAAGATCGGGACGTGGACGTACACCGATGCGCAGGAGCAGGCGATCATCGACGGGATGACGTACGTGAACATCCACACCGCGGGGTTCCCGGGCGGTGAGATCCGCGGGCAGGTGGTGTTCCACCTGAACACGGTGGATGGGACGCAGGAGGTGCCGGCGAACGCGACGACGGGGAACGGCGGCGTGCTGGTGTCGATCGACCGCGTGAACGACCGGATGGGGTTCGAGGTCCGGCGCGCCGGGCTGACAGGCGCGGAGACGGCGGCGCATATCCACGGGTTCGCTCCCGCGGGGGCGAACGCGGGCGTGCTCTTCGGGCTGCCCGCGGGGTCGCCCAAGCGCGGGCTGTGGGTGTTCGGCGCGGCCAACGAGGCGGGGGTGCTGGACGGGCGGACGTACGTGAACTGCCACACCGCGGCGTTCCCGGGCGGGGAGGTGCGCGGGCAGATCCTCATGAGCGAGCACTTCCCGTGCTCGCCGCTGGTGACGACGCACCCGGACGACGAGACGGTGGTGAGCGGGAGCTCCGCGAGCTTCACGATCGTGGCGGACCCGCGCGGCGGGGGCGGGCCGGCGTACCAGTGGCGGCGGAACGGGACCCCGCTGGGCAACGTGCCGCCCTTCAGCGGGGTGAACACGGCGACGCTGCTCATCAGCGCCGCGACCAGTGCGGAGGCGGGGACGTATGATTGCGTGGTGTCGAACCCCTGCGGGGGGATGGCGTCGAATACGGCGGAGCTGGTGATCGACAGCGGCAGCACGTGCGGGACGGCGGACTTTGACGGCGACGGCGACGTCGGGACGGACGCCGACATCGAGGCGTTCTTCGCGTGCCTGGCCGGGAACTGCTGCGCGACGTGCTTCGCGGGCGGGGCGGACTTCAACGGCGACGGCGATGTCGGGACCGACGCGGATATCGAGGCGTTCTTCCGCGTGCTGGCGGGCGGGCCCTGCTGATGGCGTGAGTGATCGGAGTGGAGAGGGCCGCCCGGGTGGGCGGCCCTTTTTCATTGGAAGGGGAAAGCCGGCTGCCGGATTTGAACCCGCGACCTGCGCTTTACAAAAGCGCTGCTCTACCGCTGAGCTAAGCCGGCGGACGGGGGAAGTCTAGGGCTCACGGAGGGCGCGGGTGGTGTCCTTGATGTCGCGGCAGGCGACCTCGATGAAGAACCGCTCGGAGGTGAGGATGTGGCGGCGGGAGGGGTTGCGGACGGCGATCTCGCCACGGGTCAGGGTCCATTCGGAGAAGCTCTGATCGAGGAGCTCGCACTCTTTGGTGACGCGGTCGCAGAGGTCGATGAGGCGGTCGCAGGTGAAGGCGCGGGAGTTGGTGCTGAGGCGGCTGGTGAAGGACATGGCCCGGTGGCGGGCGTCGAAGTCATCGAAGCCGGCGGCGCGGAGGTCTTTCTCGAGCGTGTCGGACGCGGCGTTGAGCTGGTCGCGGGCCTTGACGAGCAGGTTGCGGAGGGCGGCGGCGTTGGCGGCGCGCTCCTTGAGGATGCGCTTGTCGTGGGGCGGGGGCTTGATGAGGTCCGCGGCGAACCCCTCGCTCGCGGCGGCGGCGGTCTCGAGGTCTTCCAGCAGCTTGGACTTGAAGGCGTCGAGGATGGGGGCGGACTTGGCGTCCTGGGCGGCGCGGTCGGGCTGGGGTGCGGGGGCGGGGTGCGGGATGGGTGAGGGGCGCGGCTGGGGCGGTGTCGCGGGGTTGGTCGTTGGCTGCGGGTCGACTGGCGCGGGCGGCGGTGGTGGCGGGGTGGTGGCGTAGGGGAATGGCGGCGGCTGGGGTGCGGGAGGGGCGGGGGCTTGCGCGACCTTGGGCGCGGGCTTGCCGGTGGTGACGCGGTAGACGTTGATTCCCACGGCGATGTTGAAGAGGGCGAGGATGGCGCCGAACATCGCGTTGGCGGGGCCGGGCCCGCGGCGCTCGGCGAACCTTCCGGCGGAGATAAAGAAGAAGATCGCGACGACGGGCAGGCCGATCATCGGGCCGAGGTTGTAGCCCTGGTTGTAGGCGGCGCTGGAGGATTGCTTGGGCGGGGCGTTGAGGCCGTAGATCACTCCGAGCGCGGCGGCGGAGAGGGCGAGGAGGAAGACCAGCGGGAGGAAGATGAAGGCTCGGCGGTTCATGGTGGTGCGTTGGTGGGGGTTGGGGGAAGAGCCGCCGCGGAGGGGCGGGGTACCCAAAGGCGGGGACTATGTGAGCCAGCGGCCGCCGTCGACGCGGATGATCTCGCCGGAGATGTAGGTGGCGTCGAAGGCGAGCCAGCGGACGACCTCGGCGGCGTCGTCGGGGGTGCCGGGGCGGGCGAGGGGGATGCGGCGGACGTACTTGCGCTGCATGTCGGGGTCGGCGTCCTGGCCTTCCTGGGGCCAGGCGACGACGCCGGGGGCGATGCCGTTGACGCGGACCTCGGGGCCCAGGTCGCGGGCGAGGGAGTAGACCATTTCGGTGACGGCGGCCTTGGACATGGAGTACGCCGCGAAGTCCTTGCGGGGGCGGCCCATGGCGTGGATGTCGGTGAAGGCGATGACGGCGGCGCCGCCGTGCTGCTCGGACTGCATGAGGAGCGGGGCGAGGCGGGCGGTGAGGAGGAGGGGCGCGGCGGCGTTGACCTGGTAGTGGCGGATGACTTCTTCGGCGGAGAGGTCCTGGAGGGGCGAGGCGGAGTAGATGGAGGCGTTGTGGATGATGACGTCGAGCTTGGTGAGGGAGGCGGTGAGGTCGCGGGCGAAGTCTTCGACCTGGGCGGCGTCGGAGAGGTCCACCTGGTAAAAGGAGCCGGTGGAGCCCAGCTCGGAGAGTTCGCGGGCGAGGGTCTCGGCCTCTTCGCCGCTCTGGTGGTAGGTGAAGAAGATGTCGCAGCCGGAGGCGGCGAGGCGGAGGGCGATGGCGCGGCCGACTCGCTTGGCCGCGCCGGTGATGAGCACGAG
>JAEYTB010000306.1 GCA_023434205.1 Planctomycetota bacterium
CCCCCCCCCACCGATGATGAACGCCCCGCCCTCGCCGCCCAAGTCCTCCGCATGGCCATGGACCAGTGGATCGCCCAGGCCTTGAAGGACGCCCCCAACCCCAGCCTCGACACCCTCCCCGCCGCGGTCGTCGCCCCGCACATCGACTACCCCCGCGGCTGGCTCAACTACGCCTCCGTCTGGGGCCGCCTCCGCATCGCCGACCGCCCCGACCGCGTCGTCATCCTCGGCACCAACCACTTCGGCGAGGGCACCGGCGTCACCGGCTGCGACAAGGGCTACGAGTCCCCCTTCGGCACCAGCCAGCCCGACACGCAGCTCATCGAGTCCCTCAAGAAGCACCTCGGCCCCGACCAGAGCACCAAGCTCTTCGCCAACCGCTACGACCACGAGCGCGAGCACTCCATCGAGCTCCAGATCCCCTGGATCCACCATTGCCTGGGCGCCGACGACGCCGGCAACCACTGCAAGGTCATGGGCGTCCTCATCCACGACCCCACCGTCAACAACGGCGAGTCCTACGACGGCAACGGCCTCGCCCTCGAGCCCTTCATCAAGGCCATGAAGGCCGCCCTCGCCGAGCTACCCGGCAAGACCCTCATCGTGGCCTCCGCCGACCTCAGCCACGTCGGCCCCGCCTTCGGCGACCAGGTCCAGCTCGCGGGCGACACTGAGGAAGCCGTCGCCATGCGCAACAAGGTCTTCGCCAGCGACCGCGACATGATCCAGCTCGTCATGGAGCGCAAGCCCGATGAGCTGGTCGCCGCCATGAGCTGGCAGCAGAACCCCACCCGTTGGTGCTCCATCGGCAACCTCGTCGCCACCCTCAAGATCGTCGAGCCCGCCTCCGTCGACCTCTACAACTTCGCCGCTTCCATGGATGAGCAGGGCACCACCCTCGTCAGCAACGTCGGCATGGCGATGAACAAGTGACCGACCTGCTGCTCGCCGCGGCACCGCTCCCCCTCCGCATCGCCGCCGGCGCCGCCGCCGCGCTCCTCGCCCTCTTCGGCCTCTTCATGCTCTGGGGCGGCCGCGACTTCGATTCGCCCCCCCTCGACGACCGCGGCGACAACCCACCCCCGCCCCGCACCCCCCTCCATGCCCTCCGGCGCAACCTCTCCCGCCCCGCCCGCACCGCGCTGGGCATCGCCGCCCTCATCCTCGCCTGGCACGCCATCGCCTGGACCAACCCCCACCTCCCCCTGATCCAGGTCCCCCTCACCCGCTGGTGGGCCCTCGCCCTGGGCATCTTCCTCGCCGTGTGGGGCTCACTCGCCATCGACCGCTACGAGCGCAGGTGAGGCGTGGCCGATTTGCGAGGATCAGTGCCGCAGCAGGTAGACCAATGGCGGCACGACAAGCTCTAGCCCGCCATTGATGATGCTCCCGACAAGGCACCACACGAGGACGAACCGCCATCGGCCGGCCCTCTCCTTGAGCACCGCGATCGACCAGCCCAAAGGTGCGAGCGCGAAGGGTGCGATGCCGATCCCGATGAACGACAGAATCACCCACGGGTAGCCGGGATAGCTGTAGTCGCTCTGGTCGGCGGCAACAGCGGCTCCCCAGATGAGCACCGGGAACACGGCGAGGAGCACGCCCCACTTTCCCAGCCACCGCGCCCGCCGCCGTTCATCCTCCGAAGGCACGCGCGCTCCAAGCGGCCGGCCGCACTCAGAGCACGGGGCCGAACCCGACCTCGGATAGCCGCAACCAGGGCAAAGTGGAACGGTCGATGTGAGCGCGGACAAGAAGGGCCGGATCGCCATGACTCACCAGTCCGAGTGCGACGCACTCACTTCCCCGCAATCGCCCGACACGCCGCCACCGCCATCTGATCGCACCGCTCGTTCTCCGGGTGCTCGTTATGCCCCCGGATCCAGTGGAACGTCACCGTGTGCTGCGCCACCAGCGCATCCAGCGCCATCCACAGGTCCTGGTTCTTCACCGGCTGCTTGCTCGCCGTCTTCCACCCCTTCGCCTTCCACCCCTTGATCCAGTCCTTCAGCCCGTTCAGCACATACTGCGAGTCGCTGTACAGCTCCACCACGCTGGGCTTCTTGAGCGCAGTCAGTCCCTCGATCACCGCCCGCAGCTCCATCCTGTTGTTCGTCGTTGCCGCCTCGCCCCCGCTCGCCTCCCGCGCTGTCCCCGACGCCGGGTGCTTCAGGATGTAAGCCCACCCCCCCGGCCCCGGGTTCCCCGAGCACGCCCCGTCCGTGTGCAGTTCCACCAGCGAAGCATCAGGCGTCACGGCTTCTTGCTCTCCACCCGCGCCCCCTCCATCCTCACCTCCGCCGCCGCGGGGGGCTCGCCGCGCGTGCTCAGCGCCGACGCCGACACCATCGCCACGCCCCCCTCGTCGTTCCCGAACCGCGCCAGCGCCAGGTCATGCGCCGCGTGGTACGCCTTCCCCAGCTTGCTCCAGTCAAAGTCCCACGACCGCTTGTCTACCTCGTTCCGCAGCGCGATCCGGTCCCGCCGCTCAAGCCGGCAGAACTCCACCAGATACCTCGCCAACTCCGCGGCAGAATCAAAGAACCCCCGCCCCCGCCGCTTCAAAACCATCAGCCCGCTCTTCTCCGGCTCGCTGTACGTCTCGTTCACGTACCGCCCGAACCCCGCCAGGTCACTCGTCACCGCCGGCACACCCATCGCCGCGCACTCCAGCGGCGTGTACCCCCACGGCTCATACAGACTCGGGAACAGCCCCAGGTGGCACCCGCGCACAAACTGGTCGTACTCCACCCCCCACAGCCGGTTCGTCGGCGTGATGAAGTCCGGGTGGTACACCACCTTCACCGGGTCCTCCTGCCGGTTGTAGAGCTGCAGGTTGCGGATCTGGTTCAGCACCGGGTCGTGCTGGTCCTCCTCCAGAATGTGCGTCACCACCATCGGCAGGCACGGCTGCTTCAGCGCGTGCTGCGCCCGCCGGTACCGCAGCATCCAGTACTCATCAATCAGGTCATCCAGCTTCAGCTTCTCGCCCCCCGCCGCCCGTGAGAACAGCCGCTGCCCAACCCCTTCCGTGATCCGCTCGCACACCTCCTCAAGCTCGTTCAACACCCCCCGCTTCTCCATCGCCTGCGGGTTGATGCTCTTGGTGGCCTTCTTCGAAATCACGAAGCACACCACCGTCTTGTCCGACCCCTGCGCCTTCAGCTCCGCGTTCAGCCGCGCCATCGCCTCCAGGCACAGGTCAAAGCCCTTGTTCTTGGGCTCGTACCGCCCGCTCGTGAAGAAGTACAGCGTCTTGTCCAGGTCGAACGAGTAGCTCGGGAAGAAGTGCCCCATCACAAACTTGTGGACCTCTTCCTTATACACCCCATGCAGCCGCTGCTGCTCGTGCCCCGCGTTGTACAGCCCGATCGTCAGCCCGTTGGGTGTCACCACATCCACCGGCCGCCCCAGCAGGTAGTTGCACTCCTCCGCCGTCACGCTCGACACCGTCGTGAACACATGAGCCCCGTGCGCGCACGCCCGCTCGATCCGGTGCTGCGTCACCACGTTGTACCGCTGCGCCTCCACCGCCTGATCCAGCCACGGCAGCTGGTCATAAAAGTCATCCCGCGAGCTCGCGATGTACCTGCCCAGCAGCGTCGCGTGCGTCGTGAACACCGTCGACACCGGCAGCCCCCGCCGCCGGATCATCGGGATCGCCAGCCCCCCCATCCATTCATGAAAGTGCGCCAGCAGCGGCTGCCCCCCCGCCTTCGCGTGCGGCCTGTGCTCCGCAAGCGCTTCCAGCAGCCTCCTCACCCCGTCCGCCAGCGACACCACCCCATCAACCAGCCAGTCCTGCCCCGGCGTCTCGATCGCGTGGTCCTTCCACAGCTCAAACTTCACCAGCCCCATCCGGTCCGCCGGCAGCCCGTGCTCAATCAGCATCACCCGCGGCCGCCCCGGCACCAGCCACCTTCCATAATGCACCACCAGCCCCTGGTCCCGGAGCTGCTGCAGCGCCCGCGCGATCCACCCCGCCGGCTTGGCCTCCTCAAACTCCACCTGCGCCTTGCCCGCGTCCCACGGCCCGATCAGGCAGTACCGCTCCCCCCACCGCTGCACCATCAGCGGCGCCTTGCTCCGCAAGACCTGGTAGATCCCCCCGACCTGGTTGCACACCTCCCACGCAACCTCGAACAGCATCGGCCCGGGCGCAGGGCGCGCGGCCCCGTCCTCGGCCAACGTCGGCGCGCCCAGCACGTGGTCGCTGCTCGCCGGGTCGGTCTGAAGGTTGCGCTCAGCCATGAATCAGACTGTACCCAACCCCGCGCACGCCCGCCTCAGCCAACCCGCCTAGCAAGCCCCGCCCGCCAGCACCCGGAAGAACGCCTCGATATCCGCGTCCGTCCCCACGTCCCCGTCCCCGTTGAAGTCCGCCCCACCGCTGAAGCACGTCCCGCAGCAGCTCCCCCCCAGGCACGCGAAGAACGCCTCGATGTCCCCGTCCGTCCCGACGTCCCCGTCCCCGTCAAAGTCCGCCGACCCGCACGCCGGCACCCGCGGCCCGTACCGCGCCGCCAGCCCCGCCTGGTCCAGGGCGCTCAGATACGACCGGTTCCCCATCACGGTCTGCAGGTGCGCATACTCCGGCAGCGCCTGGATCGTCGCGCACGAGCTGGGGCAGCCGCACACCGACCCTGCCGGGCAGCACGTGCTGAACGAGCACGGGTGGTACAGCATCACACTCTCAAAATCAAACGGGCCCACCACCGTCGCGCTGCTCCGCAGGTTGAAGTTCCCCTCGTACCCGCTCTGCATGTTCCCGTAGTTGATCACCACGAAGTCCCCGCGGTCCGGCCGCTGCTGCTCGTGCCACATCCCCAGCGCGTGCATCAGCTCGTGACAGATCACGTACCGCGACGACCAGCTCACCAGGTTGATCGTCTGCGGGCCCCCGATCATCCCCACGTACGAGTTGTTCCCGCCCCCGTTCTGCACATAGATGTAGTTCGGCTCGTTCGTCCGCGGCACAAAGTGGATGTCCGCCGCCAGCTCCAGCTCGTCCATCGCCACCCGCAGCCGGCCGCGGTTCGTCGTCGTCACCGCCCCATCAATCACGTACGGCACCACCCCGCCCGTCCACAGGTTCGCGTTCCATGTGCTCTCCACCGGCTCCTGCTCCGGCAGGTTGCACGGCACCATCACATCGTCCGGCTCCACCGGCTGCGCCACCGCCGCCACGCCGCCCAACAGCCCGACCGCCACCGCCGCACAGAACGCACGTACACGCATCAGTTTCACCCCTTTCAGGCTCACCCCGCCAGTCTACCGCGCCCGTCAACCCACCCGGCTTTCAGCCACGCCTCACACCGGCGCGTCCTCATCCACTCACCAGCCCGCACCCCCGCGCCCTACAGGAGCACCCATGCGCACCGCAGCCCTCCTCGCCATCTCCGTCCTCCTCCCCCTCGCCGCCTGCGAACGCGAGCCCAGCTCCGGCACCCGGCCCAACCCCTCCGTCCAGACCACGCCCGACACCCGCCCAGCCCCCAATAACCCGGGCCTCGCCGACCCCACCAAGGCCCCCGACAACACTGCCCAGAACAAGCCCGACCGTGACATGGACCGCACCGTCACCCCCGAGGACCAGTCCAACGCCGACAGCGACGTCGAGCTCACCGCCGCCATCCGCCGCGCCGTCGTCCAGGACGACACCCTCTCCATGAACGCCAAGAACGTCAAGATCATCGCCGACAAGTCCGGAACCGTCACGCTCCGCGGCGTGGTCGACTCCCAGGCCGAGAAGGACTCCATCGAGGCCAAGGCCAGGTCCATCGCCGGCGTCCGCTCCGTCAACAACATGATCGAAGTCACGACCCCCTGACCACCCACACCGCAAGGAGTCCGCAATGGCAACCAATGTCTTCTGCCTCGCCGACAGCGAGTCCCAGGCCGTCTCCATCGTCAGCCAGCTCAAGAGCTCCGGCTTCACCGACAACGACATCTCCGTCCTCTTCCCCGACAAGACCGGCACCCGCGACTTCGCCCATGAGCAGAACACCAAGGCCCCCGAGGGCGCCGTGACCGGCGCCACCACCGGCGGCGTCCTGGGCGGCGTCGTCGGCCTGCTCGCCGGCATCGGCGCCCTCGCCATCCCCGGGATCGGCCCCTTCATCGCCGCGGGCCCCATCATGGCCACGCTTGGCGGCATCGGCGTCGGCGCCGCCTCTGGCGGCCTCATCGGCGCCCTCGTCGGCATGGGCATCCCCGAGCTCGAGGCCAAGCGCTACGAAGGCAAGGTCAAGAGCGGCAACATCCTCATCTCCGCCCACTGCGACGACAGCGACGATGTCAAGATCGCCAAGGACATCTACGACGCCGCCGGCGCCAAGGACATCGTCACCAGCAGCAGCGCTTCGCTCCCGCGCGACGAGAAGGTCGACCGCGCCGACCGCCCCCGCGGCAGCGACGCCTCCATCCCCGGCGGCGTCACCCGCACCACCACCCGCACGACCACCACCAACATCGACCCCGACCGCGGCGGGCCGGTCGTCTGACCCTTATCCAACCCCGTCCCCACCGAAGGGCCCCCCGCGGGGCCCTTCTTCGTGCGCGCTCCGCGCCCGGTGCGCATCGATCAGACCCTGGATCGCCGCGCGCACGCCCTCCGCCGCGTCGTCCGGGCACCGCACCCCCGCATCGAACACCACGTCCTTGAACACGCCCTCGGCGCTCACCCGCCCCACCTGCAACCGCCTCCACACCGGCCCGACCCGCGTGAGCCGCACCATGTTGGACCCGCCCCACGCGACAAACAGCCGGTCCGCCTCGTGCGTCGCCGGTTCCTCCCCGCTCGTGGCCTTCGCCTTCTTCACACGGAACGGCACGCGGCAGATCCCGCCGGGCGAAACCACGAACCGCTCGACCCCCGCCCGCTCCCGCCGGCTCGTGAACAGCAGCACGGGGATGCCCAGCAGCACGCCGACCCCCAGGATCAGCACCAGCCACCCGGGGAAGAACGCCCAGCCCTGGAACACCATCCAGCCCGCGACCAGAAGCACGACCCACGCCAGCCGCCTGTAGCCCGACGATGAAGCCTTCGGCACCCCCGCCAGCACCAGGTGCTCGCGCGCATACGCCTCGTTGCACTCCGGGCACTCGCCCTCATCGCCAAGCCCCGCGAGCGAGTACCCGCACCGCAGGCACGACCGCGCCTGCGCCGGCCCGCCGCACTGCGCGCACGCGCCCATTTCCGCCGCGCCGCCGCACCGCTGACACACGCCCGCGCGCAGCTCAACCCGCGGATCAGGAAGCGATCGCACGCTCACGACTCAGGCCGCCGCCGCGGGACCCTGGTACTGCGCATCGCCGAAACCCAGCACCGGCCACATCACAAAGGGCAGGAAGATGAGCCCCAGCGTCGTCCCGATCCCGCGCCCGAACGACCTGCTGATGTCGTGGGTCAGCATGATCGCCACGACGAAGTTCACGATGGGGATGAAGAACAGGATCACCCACCATCCCGGCCGCCCCGCGATCTTGCACATGAAGTAGATGTTCAGGATCGGGATGATGCAGCCCCAGCCGGGCTGGCCCGCCTTTACGAACGTCTTCCAGCACCCCGCGATCGTCAGGACGATGACCCCCAGCCAGACCACCAGGAAGATCATGCCCACAATGCCGCTCGAAGTGTCGTTCATGATGCTTCTCCCTAAGGATGGGTGCGCGCTCGGCTTCTTGGGAAAAAGCGCCCCCGCCTGTTATTCGGACATCGCACCCCGCCGGCTTGAGGCGTTCCCCCGCGGCCCGCCCGGCCCCTTCACCCCGGCGCACCCCGCGCCTAGCCTGCAACGTGGACCCCACCTGCGACCTGCACACCCACTCCACCGCCTCCGACGGCACCGACTCCCCCACCCAGCTCGCCCGCAACGCCGCCGCCATCGGCCTCGCCGCACTCGCCCTCACCGACCACGACACCACCCGCGGCGTCTCCGAGTGCGCTTCCGCCTGCCGCGACCTCGGCATCGACTTCGTCCCCGGCATCGAGGTCTCCGCCGACCCGCACGCCGTCTCCACCCCGCCCCCGGGCGCCCGCCCCATCCTTCACATCCTCGGGCTGTTCATCGACCCCGCAGCGCCCGCCCTCCGCGCCCTGTGCGACCGCCAGCTCGCCCTGCGCAACGAGCACGCACCCCGCATCCTCGAGGCCCTCGCCGCCTTCAACATGCCCCTCACTCTCGACGAAGTCGCCGCCCTCTCCGGCGGCGAAGTCCTCGGCCGTTTCCACATCGCCAACGCCATGATCGCCCGCGGCTACGTCCGCTCCATGCACGAGGCGAAGCAGTACCTCGGCCGCCACGGACCCATCCAGCCCCGGCGCGAGTTCATCCCGCCCGCCGACGCCATCGCCGCCATCCATGCCGCGGGAGGCCTCGCCATCCTCGCCCACCCCGTCCGCCTCGAGTGCGCAAGCGATGACGACCTCCGCGCCGCCGTCGCCCGTCTCAAGGACCTCGGCCTCGACGGCATCGAGACCCTCCACAGCGAGCACGGGCCGACCGACACCGCGCTCTTCGAACGCCTCGCGCTCGACCTCAACCTCCTCACCAGCGGCGGCAGCGACTACCACGCCGCCAACAAGCCCGGCATCCGACTCGGCTCACAGAACGTCCCGGTGCATGCCGCTGCCACCCTGCGTTCTCACGCGCCATCACGAGCCAATGCCCCTTCGCCGTCCGAGTCCTCAGGCTTTGCGAGCCTGTAGCTGGTCTTGCGACCCCCGCCGGGGTTCTGCACGATGAGCCCCCACCCGAGAAGCTCCTGGATGTCCCGCAGTGCCGTGTCCTGCGAGCACCCAGCAAGCCCCGCGTACTTCGAGGTCGTCAGATTTCCCTCAAAGCCGTCCAGAAGCCGGTTCAGCACACCGCGCTGCCTCTCATTCACGGCTCGTGTCCCGGCCCTCCGCCAGAACTCCGCCTTCAGCAGCACGGACCCCAGCAGCGCCTCCGCGCTGTCTACCGCCCGCCCCAGGCACGCCAGGAACCAGGACAGCCACCGGGTGATGTCCAGCCCCCCTCGCTGCGCCGACTCAAGCTGCGTGTAGTACTCCTTTCGTTCCGCCTCGATCTGCGTGGACATGCTGTAGAAACGCTGCCCAGTGCCGTCCGCACGCGCCAGCGCCATATCCGCCACCGCCCTCGCGATACGCCCGTTGCCATCCTGGAACGGATGGATCGTTACAAACCAGAAGTGCGCCACGCCCGCCCGCAGCACCGGGTCCACCGCCGCGCCCCCGTTGAACCACGCCAGGAACTGCGCAACCTCCGAATCCAGGCGCGCCGCTCCCGGCGCCTCGAAGTGAACCGTCTCGCGACCGATCGGGCCCGACACGACCTGCATCGGGTCCGTGTCCGGCGTCCGCCAGCCCCCCACGTGAATGCTCCACCCCCCGCTCCGCCCCGCCGGGAACAGCATCGCATGCCAACGCCACAACCGCTCCACGCTTAGCGGGTCGGTGAACCGCTGCGTCGCGTCCAGCATCATCTCCACCACGCCCTCAACCTCACGCCCTGCCCGCGGCAGCCCTCCCGCGTCCAGCCCCAGCCGGCGCGCGATCGACGACCGCACCTCCGCGTGATCGAGCGCCTCCCCCTCAATCGCCGACGTCTTCACCACATCGCTTGTCAATACCCGCAGGCTTGCCTCGTCGCGCAGCCCGAACCCCAGCGACTGCACGCGCCCCAGTAACCGCCCCTGCCGGTGCCGAACGTCTGCCAGCGTCCCCGCTAACGCCTCGGCGTTCCACGCCAGCCGCGGCCAGCCCTCCCGCTCATGGATGTACCCCATGTTGATTCACCGCATCCTTTGCGGTGATTATCGACCCGATTCGCCGAATACTCCACTATTCGCCGCAGGAATTGCGGAAAATTACCCGTCCACAGGACGAAAAATCTAACACTTTCCGTACATCGACGGTTGACAGACCCTTGCACAATCCGTACATTCCACCCCGTGAGCCCTTCCACCCTCCCAACCCTCACGCTCCAGGACGCCGCCCTCCTCGAGGACTTCCTTGCCCTCTCCCTCGACCCCAACGCCCTCGCCGCCAAGCACAACCGCCCCGTCGCGCCCCTGCTCGACTGGGCGCAGTCCGCGGCGATCGCGCCCTACATCGACGCCTACATGAGTCTGTTCTCCCGCGCTCTCCAGGTGCGCCAGATCGACGCCCTCAAAAAGCTCTCGGAGTTGAGCAGCACCAGCCCCGACCCCATCGAACAGCGCCGCGCTGCTACCACCGTTGTCCGCGTCTGCCAGCAGATCCTCCACCCCCGCGCCCCCCGCGCGCCCGAGCCCACCCGCCACGCGCCCGAGTCGCCCCCGCCGCCGCGTGCCTCAATCCGCGAACCCGTCCACGATCCCGCGCCTCCCGCCGCCGAACAACCGCGCACGCCGCACACCTTGGTTACCCCCGCGCTGACCGATGTCCTGATGGCCCTGCGCGACCCGCTGACCTCCTTCGACCCGCTCGTCCCACCCGTCCCTTCGGTCACATCCGTCCCATTGGTCCCAGCTCTTTCCCCTTCCCCCAAGCGCACCGCCGCCTCGCGGCTCATCACCACCGCGGGCCTCCCCCACTCCCGCGCACCCTGATCACGCGGTTGGCCGATTAGCGCTTCCGCTTCTTGAACCGGTCCTTGATGCTCGGCGCCGCCGTGTTGCCCTTGGGCCGACCGAACCCCGGCATGTTCTGCATGCCCGGCAGCATCCCCACGCCCTCGCTCCCCAGCCCCTTGACCGCCTTCACGCGGTCCGAGGCCGACATGCTCGCCATGCTCCTGGTCAGCTTGCTCACCATCTCGAACTGCTTGACCATCGCCCCCACTTCCTCCTGCTGCGTGCCGCTCCCCGACGCGATCCGCCGCCGGCGCGGGTTGTTGATCAGGCTCGGCGTCGCCCGCTCCTTCGTGGTCATCGAAGAGATCATCGCCTCCACCTTGTCGAGCTGCTTGTCCTCGATGTGGACGTCCTTCATCATGCTGCCCACCCCGGGCAGCAGCCCCAGCAGCTGCTTCATAGGCCCCATCCGCCGCAGCGTCTTGAGCTGCGACAGGAAGTCGTCCATCGTCATCTCGCCCTTGGCCATCTTCTCCTGGAGCTTCTGCGCATCCTCCTCGCTGACCTGCTCCTGCGCCTTCTCCACCAGCGACACCACGTCGCCCATCCCCAGGATCCGACCCGCCACCCGCTCGGCGTGGAACTCCTCCAGCGCATCGAGCTTCTCGCCCACGCCCACGAACTTGATCGGCGCCCCCGTGATGTGCTTCACCGACAGCGCCGCCCCGCCCCGCGTGTCGCTGTCAAACTTCGTCAGCACGATCCCGTCCACGTGCAGGCGCGTGTTGAACGCCTTCGCGCTGTTCACCGCGTCCTGCCCCGTCATCGCGTCCACCACGAGGAAGATGTGGTGCGGCTGGAGCTGGTTCTTCACCTGCGACAGCTCGCCCATCAGCTCGTCGTTCACGTGCAGCCGCCCGGCCGTGTCCAGGATCAGCACGTCCACGCCGGCCTTCCGCGCCGCCTCCAGCGCGCGCTTGCACACCTGCACCGCCACGCCCACGGCCTTCCCGTACGCCGCCACCTTGTCGGGCTCGGCATAGAACGAGACCTTCGCCCCGCCCGGCAGTTCCGTCTCCACCTGCTTCGCGACCGTCTCGAGCTGCTCCACCGCCGCGGGCCGCTGCAGGTCCGCCGCCGCGAGCATCACGCTCCGCCCGCGCTTCTTGAGGTACCCCGCCAGCTTGCCCGAGGTCGTCGTCTTCCCCGACCCCTGCAAGCCGCACATCATGACGACCGTCGGACCCGGGCTGACCTTCATGATCGCCGGCTCCACCGGGATCTGGATCGGCTTGGGCGGAGCGCCCGTCTGCGCCGCCTCCGCCGCGCCCTTGAGCACCTCCATCAGCTTCTGCGAGTCCTCCGGCGTCCCGCCCAGCAGCTCGACAAGCTTGTCATGGACGATGCCGATCATCTCCTGCCCGGGCTTGAGGCTCTTGGTCACTTCCCGCCCCACCGACTCGCGCAGCACCGACTCGGTGAACGTGTTCACCACGTCCAGGTGGACGTCCGCCTCCAGCAGCGCCGTGCGCACATCCGCCATCGCGTCGGCGACGTTCTTCTCCGTGATATTCGCCTGCCCCGAGAGCTTGCGGAACAGACCGTTGAACGAGTCGGTAATACGGTCGAACATGCACACCCCGCGCGCAAAGGCGCGGCCCCAAAGAAGGGGTCAGTGCTGTGACCGCAGCGGCGGGAGTGTAGGGCTACTGATTGACCAGGTTCGCCAGCAGCCGCACACCCCAGCCGGTGGGGCCTTCGATGTACGGGCCCGCGTTCTTCTCCGCGACGTGCACGCCCGCGATGTCCAGGTGGCACCACGGCACCTTCTCATCCACGAAGTAGCTCAGGAACGCCGCGCCCTGGATCGGGTGGGCCTTGCGGTTGGGGTTGCTGTTAATGATGTCCGCGACTGGGCTCTTCATCATGTCCCGGTACTCCTGGTGCATCGGGAGCCGCCACACGCGCTCGCCCGCGGCCTTGGCCGCCTCCTCAACCCGGCCCCGCAGCTTGTCGTCCTCGCAGAACATGCCGCAGAAGGTCGAGCCCAGCGCGGTGATGACGCCGCCCGTGAGCGTCGCCACATCCACGATCATGGCGGGGTTCTCCTTCTCGCACGCCCAGCACAGCGCATCGGCCAGCACCAGCCGGCCCTCGGCGTCGGTGTTGGTCACTTCCACCGTCACGCCGTTGCGGTAGCGCAGAACGTCGTCGGGCCGGTAGGCCTCGTCGCTGATGCAGTTCTCCGCCGCTGCGAGCAGGGCTACCACGCGCCTGCGCGGCTTGATCACCGTTGCGATGGCGTGCATCGCGGCCAGCACGGCGCAGCCGCCGTCCTTGTCGCGCTTCATGCCCACCATGCCGTTGTTGATCTTGAGGCTCAGGCCGCCGGTGTCGTAGGTCACGGTCTTGCCGACGAGCACGATGGGCTTGCCGGTGGCGCCGCGCGGGTTCCACTCGACGCGGATCATGCAGGGCGAGTTCTCGCTGGCCTTGCCGACGTTGATCAGGCCCTCGAAGCGCTCTTTCTCCAGCGCATCGCCCTCCCACACCTTCACGCTCAGGCCGTGCTTGCGGCCCAGCTTCACCGCCTGGTCGGCCATCCAGCCCGGGGTCGCGATGTTGGGCGGGGTCTGGCTGAGGGTGCGGCAGAAGTTGGTGGACTCGGCAAGGCCCAGGCCGCGGACGATGCCGTCGGCGAGCGCCCGGCCGGCGCCGATGGCGAGCGGCGTGCGCTTGGGGTCGGTGGTGCCCTTGCCGCGGAAGTCGTCGCAGACCCAGGCGAGCAGGCCGAGCCCCTCGCCGATGGCGGCGCCCGCGTCGGCGGCGTCCACATCCGCGGCGTCAAGGGCGCCCTCGACCTCAAAGAGCACGGAGCGGGCCTTGACGGCGGCGAGCCGGCGGCCCACCGCCGCGGCGGCGTTGCGGAACGCGCCCGCCTCCAGCTTGTCCTTGCTCCCAAGGCCCAGCAGCAGCACCCGGAGCGCGGCGCGCTTCTTGCTCGCGGGGGCGAAGGTCTCGATCAGCGTGTTCGCGTCGCCGGTCGCCTCGGCGCGGGCGAGGGCCGTGTTCACGGCGTCCAGCACGCCCAGGCCCGCGGCGAGCGACTTGGTGCGTGCATCCAGCGGCTGGCCCTTGCCCTTCTCGCCAAAGTACGGGAGCACGATGCACTCGGCCTGGGCGGCGGAGAGGGACGGCTTGAACGCGACGGACTGGAACATCTTCGGCCTCCTGGTGTGAGGCGGGAGTGTATCGCCTCAGTCCGCGGGCACGCAGCGGCGCTGGGCCCACTGCCGCAGCTCCGCGACCCGCTCGGCCATGGTGACCGAGAGCGGGGGAGACTCCTGGATGCAGCGGAGGAGCAGTTCCGTCGTCAGTTTCTGGCGCTTCGAGAACGCCTCGTGCAGCGCGGCGATGATGTTCTGCTCGATTTCGGCCCCGCTGTAGCCACGGGTGGCCTCGACCAACGCGGGCAGGTCCACGGTCGCGGGG
Source organism: Planctomycetota bacterium (assembly GCA_023434205.1). GTDB lineage: Bacteria > Planctomycetota > Phycisphaerae > Phycisphaerales > UBA1924 > JAEYTB01. The sequence continues at coordinate 14,053 of JAEYTB010000306.1, forward strand.
TCGGTGCCGCGTTTCTTGAGGTGGATGGAGAGGATCTGGCGGCGGGCGTCGTCTCCGGGGAGGTCGACGAAGAAGATCTCGTCGAAGCGGCCCTTCCTGAGCAGTTCGGGGGGCAAAGCCTCGATGTCGTTGGCGGTGGCGACCAGGAACAGCGGGCTCTTGTGCTCCTGCATCCAAGTGAGCAGCGTGCCGAACATCCGCTGGCTGAGGCCCCCGTCGGCGCTGCGGCTCGCGGCGGACGCGAAGCCCTTCTCGATCTCGTCGATCCACAGCACGGCCGGGGCCATGGCCTCGGCCTGGGACAGGGCATCGCGGAGCCGGCGCTCGGACTCGCCGATGTAGCGGTCGTAGAGCGCGCCGGGGTCGAGGCGCATCAGCGGCCGACGCCAGGCGGTGGCGATGGCCTTGGCGGCCAGGCTCTTGCCGGCGCCCTGCACGCCCAGGAGCAGCACGCCGCGGGGCGGCACGAGGCCAAAGTCGCGGGCCTCCTGGCTGAAGCTGTTCTGGCGGCTGGAGAGCCACTTCTTGAGGCGGGAAAGGCCCCCGATGTGGTCGAGGCTGGTGGGCGCATCGACGAACTCGAGCACGCCGCCGGAGCGGACGCGGTCGCGCTTGGCGTGGACGATGCGGGCGAGGTCCTCGGCGGTGAAGGCGCGGTCGTCGATCGCGG
>JAEYTB010000017.1 GCA_023434205.1 Planctomycetota bacterium
TGGTCCGGCTCCTGCAGCAGCCGCACGATCTCGGCCAGCGCCAGCGCCGCCGTGGCGCCGTCCACCACCCGGTGATCGCACGCCAGGGACAGCGGCAGCAGCAGCCCCACGCGGAACGAGCCCTTGCTCACGACCATCCCCTCACGGCCGCGCCCCACCGCGAGGATGCCCACCTCCGGGTAGTTCAGGATCGGCGTCGCGAACCGGCCCGCGTGGCTGCCCACGTTGCTGATCGTGAACGTCGAGCCCATGAGCTGCTCACGCGGGATGCTCCGCGTCCGCGCCCCGTCCGCGATCTGCCCGATCGCCCGCCCGATCTCCAGCACGCCCAGCCGGTCCGTATCGCGGATCACCGGCACCATCAGCCCGTTGTCGGTGTCGGTCGCGATCCCCATGTGAACGCTGCGGTGCTGGATGATCTCCTCGCTCTTGTCGTCCGTCGTGCTGTTGAGCACCCGGAATCGCTGGTCCAGCAGCACCCGCGCCACCGCGGACGCGACGAAGGGAAGGAACGAGACTTTCTCGCCGCTTGCCGCGCCAAGCTTGCGCCGCAGCCCATCCAGGGCCGTCACGTCCGCCTCGTCCATGACCGTGAAGTGGACCGTCTGCGCGATCGACTCCTTCAACCGGTTCGCGATCGTCCGCCGCACGCCCCGGAACGGGATCCGCGTCGGCTCCTCCGATGTGCCACGACCGTGGCCCTGTGCGGTCGTGCTCCCCGCAGCCGGCACGCGCACCGCCGGGGCGCTCTGCCGGTCCGCCACCACCGAGCTGTGCGGCTCGCTGGCGTCCATCGGCGCGACATCGTGGTGGGGGGCCCGTGCAGGCGCCCGGCCGCCGCCCGCCGCGGTCGTCCGCACATCCTTCTCGACCACCCGCCCGCCGATGCCCGTGCCGACGCAGGTGTCGATATCGACGCCCAGGTCCCGGGCCAGCCGACGCACGGCGGGTGTCGCCAGGGCTTTGCCCGGCGCCGCCGACACCCCGCCCAGGGACCCGCTCATCTGCCCGACGACCGTCCCAGCATCCTCACGCTCCGCCGCGGGCTCAACCACCGGCGCGGGCTGCGCGTGCGTCCCGTTCGAAGACGCCTTGGACTTCGCCGGCTCGGCCTTCTCGGCCATCCGGCCCGCAGCCTGACCGCCCGGGCCCTCGTATGTCACCAGCGCGTTGCCGACGTGCAGGATCTCACCCGGCTTGCCGTGGAGGGCGGCGATCACGCCGGTCCGGGGGCTGGGCACTTCTACAAGTGCTTTGTCCGTCTCCATTTCCGCGAGGATGTCGTGCTCGTTGACCTTCTGCCCAACCTCGACCCGCCACTTGATCAGTTCAGCCTCGTGGACACCCTCGCCCAGGTCGGGCAGGATGAAGTCGTTGGGGTTGCCGGTGGACTTGCCTGGGTGAGCCATGGACGTTCCTCGGGGGCTGGAATCCGGCATCGCCGCCGGTCGGGCGTAGTTTAGCGTTCCAAGGGCCAGACGCCGAATGACCGGGCCTCAATCCGGCCCCGCCGGTCGGGTGCCGATCCGGGCCTTCGCCTCGCCGATCGCCCGGACCAGCGCATCGCCCCGGGGCGCCAGGTCCCGAACCACCGTGGTCTCGTCGAAAATCGCCAGCACCGTCGGGCTCTCCAGGATCGTCCGGATGGTCCCGGTAGTGACCCCTTCCTCCTCCAGCAGGGCCCGGAGCTGCGGGTCGTTGTGGACGCGGTCGCGGGCCGCCGCCACGCTCGGCAACGACCCGATCTCCTGCATCACCGGCGTGCTCATAAAGAACTCCATCGCGGCTTCATCGCGAGAGACCGCGACAAAGTCGCCCGCCAGCGACAGCAGCCGCGAGCCCTCGATCGGGTTGGTCGCCTGAGCAAAGCCCCCCAGCGCCGAGCCGCGCACGTTCTCCGCGAACCGCTTCACACCCTTTGCGACCGCGCTGGACTCGGCCGGATCGTCCGCCTGCGGCGCGGCGATCGGCTCGAGCGCGAGGCCCGTCCACAGCACCGCCATCCCCAGGATCACACCCTCGACCAGCCCCAGTGCGCCCCCCGCGAGCGAGTTCCACCGCGCCAGCACCGGCCGCGCCTTCAGCGCCCGGCGTGCGAACACGCCGATCACACCCGCCCCGATCGCCACGACCACCACCGCCACCACGCCCACCGCCAGCATGCGGTTCAGCACCCCCCCCATCCCCGTCACGCCGCTGACCGCCCCCTCCAGCGCCCGCCCCACGGGCGGCGCCAGCACCAACGCGACCATCGACGCCGCCACGAGCCCTACCAGCTCGCTCGCCCCGCGCCACAGGCCCTGTAGCAGCCCCAGGCACATCATGCACGCCACGATCTTGGTCGGCGTGCTCCCGAACGCGACCGCCACCACCAGCACCAGCGCCGCGAACGCCACCGCACCCAACCGGGCCTGCCTCAGCACCCCTCCCGGCTCCGGCGACCGCACCGCCCGCGCGGCCTGCGCTTCCAGGCTGAGGCGCGGGATCGGCGCAGGGCTCTGCCGGGTCGGGGTTTGCGTGCGGGGTCCGGGCATTCCTCACGGTTCCAAGGCGGGCCCGCAGGATACCACGTGAAAGTCCGGGCGGCCCTTCCCGTACAGTTAAGCTCGCACCCTTCACCGGAGGTCTCCCATGACCATTCGCACGCTCCTGCTCGCCGCGGCTGTCTTCGCCTCCCCGGTCCTGGCCCAGAACGCCCCGCAGCCAAAGCCCGTCGATTCCGCCCGCCCGACCTCCACCGGCGCCGTCCCCCAGGACACCCTCGACGACTTCATCGCGGGCTTCAACGGCGACAAGGACGCCATGGCCCGCGCCATGAAGGACACCGACGAGATCATCGCCCGCGACCCCAACAACGCCGAAGCCCTCGCCTGGAACGCCTCGGGCAAGGGGGCTATGTGCGGCGAGTCCTTTGCCAAGGGCGACTTCGCCACGGGCATGAAGCTCTGGCGAGAGTCCCGCGAGGGCCTCAACCGCTCCGTCGACTTGGCCCCCGAGAACACCACGATCCGCATCGTCCGCGGCAAGTCCATGCTCGAGGCCTCGCTGCACGACCCCAACCCGATCAGCAGCAAGGATTCCGCCAACCTCGCCGTCTCCGACCTCGAGACCGCGCTCGACCTCATGGGCGAAGGCCTGGACACCGCGCCCCAGAGCTTCCGCAAGGAGCTCTACGCGTGGCTGTATCAGGCCGCCTCCAAGGCCGGCGACAAGGAGCGGGCCGAGAAGTACAAGAAGCTCGCCGGCGACAAGGTCGGCGACGCCACCGAACGCCTCAACCTCTCCGCGGAGAACACCGTCCTGGAGTCCGCCCGCGCGGCCCTCGTCATCCTCGAATCCCCTCTCGTTGAGGAGATCAAGGCCGATCTGCTCGCCGGCCTGCGTGCTCCCGCGAGGCTCGACGCCGTCATCGCCGCCCTCGACCAGAAGGTCGAAGCCCGGGGCGACGACGCCGCGGCCATCGCCTGGCGCGGCTTCACCCGCATCCTCCGCAGCAGCTCCATGCTCTCGCAGGGCCGCATCGACGAGGGCGCCCGCGCCTGGGAAAAGGGCCTTAACGAAATCAACGCCGCCGCGTCCACCGACGCCACAGTGCGCGACGCCGTGCTGCTCCGTGCCCTCTCAAACTTCGAGCTAGCCCGGCACGCGGACCAGCCCGAGAAGCGGGCCGAGTCGCGTCAGAAGGCCGCCACCGACCTCGCCCGCTTCGACCGCATGCTCGCCGACGCCGGCGAACCCCTCTCGCCCCAGGCAACCGCGGCACTCCAGCTCACCCACGCACGCCTCCACCTCATGAACAGCGACGCCAAGAAGGCCCGCGCCGCCATCGCCGCCGCGACCAAGTCCGACCCTTCGCCCGACGTCGCACGCCGCGCCAAGGTCTACACCCAGATCGCCGACCTGATCGAGAAGCCGTAGCTACTTCTGCAGGTTGGGAGGCAGCCCATCCGGGAACTCGGCCCGGATCGCCTCGTTGATCTCTTCGATCCGCCGACCGGAGCTGGGGTGCGTGGCCATGAAGTCCGAGGCGTCTGGGCTCCGCCCGCTTGCCTCCGCCAGGATCATCATCACGTCCTTCAGCGAGTTGGGGTCGTAGCCCGCGAGCGTCATATACCGCACCCCCAGCCGGTCCGATTCCAGCTCGTGCTCCCGCGAGTACCGCATCAGCGCGAACTGGCTCACGAACTGCGCCACCGCCGCGGACGCGTACACGCCCCCGCGGCTGTCGCTCCCGGCCACCACCGCCGACGTCGTTAGCCCCTGCGCCAGCTTCGTCTTGGCCATCTGCTCGCTGCTGTGGCGGGCTAGCACGTGCCCTACCTCGTGCCCCAGCACTCCCGCGAGCTGCCCCGGCGTCTGGAAGCGCGCCAGCAGCGCCTCCGTAATAAAGATCTGCCCGCCCGGCAGCGCGAACGCGTTCACCGTCTTCTGGTCCCCCAGCAGGTGGAAGTCCCACGTGTACGGCTGCGCCGCCTCGCCCGCCGCGGCGATGATCTGAAAACCCATGTCCTTGACCGCCCGCGTCCCCTCCGCGTTGCGCGACAAGCCCCCGAACTGCGCCGCCATCTCCGGCGCGGCCTGCAACCCCAGTGCGATCTCCTGCTCGGTCGACATCGCCAGCGACTGCGTCCGCCCCGTCACCGGGTTGAGCGCCCGGTTCCCGAAGTAGCCGACGACCGACACCAGCGCGATCACCACCGCGATGATCAGGCGCGGGCCGACACGAAAGCCCGACCGACGCCGTGTTCCAAAGGCCATACACGCCGCTCCTTGACGCCCCCATCCACACCACACTGGTGCGTAGGGCCCGCGCCCGAGCAGCGCATGAAGCCCGCCTCAATCCGCCACGTCAGGCCGCCGGCTTCACCCCGCAATACTCCGAAAACACCCCGCCCGTCACGTCCCGCCGCACCTCCGCGAACCCCGCCTCGCGCAGGGCCGCCAGCACGCCCTCTGGCGGCACGCACCGGTCGATCGTCTCCCAGTAGTACGCCCACAGCTCGGGCGTCCGGGGCGCCAGCCTCGTCACGCGGCTCATGATGCCGCCTACCGCCCCCAGGTACCCCCTCAGCAGCAACCGCCCCACCCGCGTCCGCGGCCGCGTGATCTCCAGCACGCACACGCGCCCGCCCGGCCGCAGCACCCGCGCGTACTCCCTGAACGCCGCCGTCATGTCCTCCACATGCCGCAGCGCGTACCCCATCGACACAAAGTCGAAGCTCGCACCCGGCAGCGGCAGCGCCTCCGCTGTCGCCACCACCGTCTCGATCCCCAGGCTCTCCCGCGCCCTGGCCAGCATCCCCGGGCTGGGGTCCACGCCAACCACCTTCCCCTCGCCCTTCAGCCGCGTCAGGGCTTCACGCGCCACCAGCCCCGTCCCCACCGCGACATCCAGCACCTGCATCCCGGGCCGGAGCCCGCCCCGCATCAGCGCCTGCCGCCGGTACCACCGCCCGCTCCCCAGCGACAGCCAGTGCTCGACCTTGTCATAGTCCGCGGCGGTCTCATCAAAGATCGACGTCAGGAACGCCCGCTTCTCGGCCGGGGCGTTGTAGTACCCCTCGATCGGCGGGTGCGGCGCCAGCACAGCGCCGGCAGGACCGGCGGTGGGGGGGGCTTGCGGCGCTGTGGCCGTTTCGGGCATGCCGCGCAACCTACGTCATCACGCCGGGCAGGTCAAGAACCCGCGCTCGTGGTACCCTGCCAGCGCCCATGGGGAGCACGTTCTACACCGCCGTGAAGACCGCGTTCCGCGTCCCCCGCTTCGCCTGCATCCGTGAGCAGGTGCTGGGGGCCGAGCGCACCGACATCACCGGCCCCCTCATCCTCGCCTGCTCCCACCTCAGCCACCTCGAGCCCGCCTTTGTCAGCAGCGTCGTTCCGCGCCACATCCGCTGGATGTCCCGCATCGAGTTTTACCGCCCAGCCTGGGCCGCGGCGATGCTCAACTGGGGCGGCGCGTTCCCGGTGGACCGCTTCGGTAACGCCGCACCCGCCGTCCGCACCGCGGTGCGGCTGCTCCGCTCCGGCGAGGTCGTCGGCATGTTCCCCGAGGGCGGCGTCGCCTTGGGCAAAGACTCCGTTCTCCGCGGCGCCATGGTCCGCGAGGGTGTCTGCACCATCGCCATCGCCGCGCAGGTCCCGGTCGTCCCTGTCGTCGTCCTGGGCACCAACGCCCTGAACAGCGTGAAGCCCTGGCTCCCCACCAAGTCCGCCCGCGTCTGGATGGCCTTCGGTGAGCCCATCGCGCCGCCGGCCCGCACCGGCTCCCGCCGCGCCCTCCGCAAGGCCATGACCCCGCACGTCATCGACGGCTTTGTCGGCACGTACCAGCGGCTGCTCCGCGAATCCGGCCTCCGCGATGAGCAGGTCCCCTGATGTCCGACGCCTTCTACAGGTTCATCCGCACCGTCGGCTCGCCCATCTTCGACCTCACCGCGCGCCCCACCGTCCGCGGCGTCGAGCACATCCCCGCCCGCGGCCCCTTCATCCTGGCCTGTACCCACCAGTCTTACTTCGATGTCCCCATCATCATCCGCCACACCCCGCGCCACCTCGACATCGTCTCCATCACCGAGGTCTTCAAAAACCCGTTGGTCGCCTGGTTCTACGGCTCGCTCAACGCCTTCCCTTTGGAACGCTCCCGAGCCGACCCCGCCACCGTCCGCACGATCCTCACCAGGCTCGAGAAGGGCCGCGTCGTCGCCATGTTCCCCGAGGGCCGCATCCAGCCCGGGGACGCCTCGGTCCTCCGCTCCGGCAAGATCCGCCGCGGCATCGGCCGCATCGCCACCCTCGCCAACGTCCCCATCGTCCCCTGCGTCATCCTCAACAGCGCCGCGTACATCAGGCCCGCCGCGTGGCTCCCATTCCGCCGCACCCGCTACACCCTCGCCTACGGCCCGCCCATCCCGCCCACCGCCGAGCCCGAAGCCATCGAGGCGGACCTAGTCGCCGCGTTCCGCACCCTCTCCTCCTTTCCTCCACTCCTCCGCTCCTCCACTCAGGCGGGACGCGCAACGCCTAACCCCCCTCCTACCCTCCCCCTCCCATGACCGTGCTCCCCCGCCGAACCTTCGCCATCATCTCCCACCCCGACGCGGGCAAGACCACGCTCACGGAAAAGCTCCTGCTCTACGGCGGCCAGATCCAGCTAGCGGGCTCCGTCACCGCACGCAAGAACCAGCGCGCCACGACCTCCGACTGGATGGAGCTCGAGAAGCAGCGCGGCATCTCGATCTCCTCTACCCTCCTCCAGTTCGACTACAGCGGCTACCGCATCAACCTCCTCGACACTCCCGGCCACAAGGACTTCTCCGAGGATACCTACCGCGTCCTGACCGCCGTGGACGCCGCCGTGATGGTGATCGACTCGGGCAAGGGCATCGAGCCCCAGACCCGCAAGCTGTTCGAGGTGTGCCGCCGGCGCGGCGTGCCCATCTTCACCTTCATGAACAAGTGCGACCGCCCCATGCGCGAGCCCCTCGAGCTGCTCGACGAGCTCGAGAAGGTCCTGGGCATCGGCGCCTTCCCCGTCAACTGGCCGCTGGGCAACGGCCCGACGTTCAAAGGCGTCTACGACCGCCTCAGCCACAAGGCCCACCTCTTCGAGCGCACCGTCGGCGGCGCCTACGCCGCCCCCGTTGAGGTCTCCGGACTCGAGGACATCAAGGACAAGCTCGAGCCCCTCGTCTACACCCAGGCCCACGAGGAAGTCGAGATGCTCCAGGGCGCAGGCGAGACCTTCGACGAGAAGCGCGTCCTGGCCGGTGAAGTAACCCCCGTCTACTTCGGCAGCGCCATGAACAACTTCGGCGTGCAGCTCCTGCTCGACGGCTTCCTCGGGCACTCCGCGCCCCCCGGACCCCGCAAGGCCGGCGACCGGATGATCCAGCCCGACGACCCCTCATTCAGCGGCTTCGTGTTCAAGATCCAGGCTAACATGGACCCGCGCCACCGCGACCGCATCGCCTTCGTGCGCATCGTCAGCGGCGCCTTCACCCGCGAGATGACCGTCGTCCACGTCCAGAGCGGCAAGAAGATCCGCCTCAGCAACGCCCAGAAGCTCTTCGGCCAGGAGCGGGAGACCGTCGAGGAGGGCCGCGCCGGCGACGTCATCGGCATCGTCGGCCACGACATCCTCCGCATCGGCGACACCCTCGCCGACGACCGCACCATCGTCTTCAACGAGATCCCCCGCTTCACGCCCGAGGTCTTCGCCTACCTGCGCAACCCCCAGCCCGGCAACGCCAAGAAGTTCCGCCTGGGCCTCGAGCAGCTCATGCAGGAGGGCGTGGTGCAGATGCTCAACGTCGGCACCGGCCAGGTGAAGACGCCCCTGCTCGCCGCCGTCGGCCCTCTCCAGTTCGAGGTCGTGCAGCACCGCATGCAGGCCGAGTACGGCGCCGAGAGCCACCTCGAGCCCTCCCGCTGGTCCATCGTCCGCTGGTGGCGGCCACCGCCCGGCACCACCGATCCCGAGTACCTCCCCGACCTCCCGATGGACGCCGCCCTCGCCACCGACCGGGACGACGCCTGGGTCGTGCTCTTCGCCGACGAATGGGCCCTGCGCAACTTCACCCAGCGCAACCCCGCCGTGGAGCTCTCCGCAACCCCCTGGGAGCACACCGCCCCCGCCCGGTGAGCTGAACCCATGCTCCGCGTCGCCCGCAGGTTCTCCGGCTACGCCCTGGTCTTCTTCGCCGGCGTGATCGCGATCCGCGCCTTCCAGGAGCCCCTCCCCCACGGCGGCGCGCGGTGGGGGCCCTGGGGCTTCGCCTCCCTCGGCGCGCTCGCCCTCAGCCTGCTCATCATCGAGCAGCGTGCCCGCCGCGCGATCAACCCCATGCTCTGCAAGTCCTGCCGCTACGACCGCACCGGCCTTACGCCCCAGGCCCCCTGCCCCGAGTGCGGAAAGCCCCCCTGACGCGGGC
>JAEYTB010000061.1 GCA_023434205.1 Planctomycetota bacterium
ACCCTTGTCCACCGCCGCGGCGATGATCGCCTGCAACAAAATCGACGTCAGCTCCGCGATGTCCACGCCCGACCCGTCGCTGCCCACGTTCGTCAGCCGGACCTCGTGGATCGGGATGTTCACGCTCGTCAGCCCCGACGGCCCACCGACCAGATCAAGGTGAACGACCACGTTGTTGATCACGACCTCGCTGATCTTGAACGTCTTGCCCGGCTTCTCTTCCTTGGGCTTCGCCTTCTCGCCAGACTCCAGCTTCTTCAGGTTGTCCAGGATGATCCCGTAGTTCGAGCCGCTGCTCGTCCGCTTCAGGTCGAGCTCCACATCCGACAGCGCCAGCCGCGGCAGGACCACCGTGTCCTTCATCAGCGAGCCCAGCGACACCTCGACGCCCCCGTCGCCCAGCTTGAGGAACTTGCCCTCGAACCCCTGCGGGTTGTCCACCGCCAGCCCCGACAACCCGAACTTGCCCGACGCGATCCCGATGCTCGCGCTGTCCAGCGCCGTCGGAACGCCCAGCGCATAGCTCCCCCCCTTCTCGATCCCGGTCTTCGCGACCGAGTCGATCATGATGAGCGTCGCCACCAGCGCGACGACCACCAGCAGGAGCCCGCCACCCACGACCGAAACGATGATCTTCACCGGCTTTGTCATAAAAAAACCCCGCATGGCTGCGGGGTCAGTGTACCGGGATTGAGCCGGGCCCGTTACGGAGCCCAGGAACGGGTGTCGATCTCCGAGTTGCCGCCCCAAGGCTTCATCGGCGTCATCACACCGAGGTCAACGCCCTGGAGGCCGCCGCGGGTCCAGCGGCACTTGCCGCGGATCGTGCCCGCGCCCGTCGCCGGCGCGTCCCACGCCTGCGGCTGGTAGTTGATCAGGGTGGGGAAGGGGCTCTGCGGGTTGTCGGGCTGGAAGCCGTAGAGCACGTCGGAGCTCTTCACCATCGACACGTGCTGATCGAAGAAGAGCGCGGTGAAGGTCGCGGAGTCCTCAGCGAAGAAGATCGGCACCTTGCGGAAGTGCCGGGTCTCGTCCTCGTGCTTCTGGATCTTCTGGGAGGGGAACGTCACCTCCACCAGCTTGCGCTTGCCGAGCTGGTTCTGGCGGATCGGGTTGCCCGCGAGCTGGTAGGTGCTCTGCGACGTCGCCTGCTTCACGGTCGTGCCCTGCTTCACAGAGTCCGGCCCATACCCGGCGGGCACCATCTGGTAGCTGGAGCTGTAGGGCCAGCGCCAGTTGATCGGGTCGCTGCCGTCGGGCTGGTTGGGGGCGAACGCGTTCGCGTTGAACTGCCGCCAGTCCTGCCACGCGTTGCGGTTGCGGTCCTCGGGGCACACCACCAGCTTCTCAGGAAGCCGCGACGCCAGGTAATCCTGGAGCACCAGGTGCGTGTACAGCACGTGGGGGATCCAGTTGGTGATCATCGGCATCGCGTCCGCGCCCGCATCCCGCGAGGTCCGCCGGCGGATGATGTCGATCGCCTGCGCCGAAGCCGCGGCGAGGTCATCGCCCATCGCCTGCCCCTGCAGGTCGGCGTAGCTCAGCCGGTTCGCGGTCGCCGCCGTGATGGAGAACGAGTACAGCTTGTCCTGGTAGTCCGCCGTGTAGCTGTGCGTCGCCACACCCTGCTGCTTCAGGTTCGAGATGCACATCGTGTACCGGCCCGAGGAGCGGGCCTTGTTCAGCGCCGGGAGCAGGATCCCGATCAACAGGACGATGATCATGATCACGACCAGCAGCTCGATGAGCGTGAAGGCGTGACGACGCTGTACGGTCTTCGCTTCCATTGGCATTCCCTCAAGAAAGGCGGGATTTTCTTCTCTGGGAGGAGGACCCAAGAACTGGAGCCCCTCATGGCACCCCGCGGGGTCACCCCCGCTTCCGTTTACTCTACCACATCCGGCTCTACGAGCAAGCGCAGTCTTATCCACATGTACCGGACCTGTCCGGGCTCTGGATGCACTTTTTTGGGGAACACCCTCGGATCGCCCCGGTACGCCGTCCGTTCGGCTACCGAACCTCCGAACCCCCGAAGTCCACGCCCCGCAAGCCCTTCCGGGTCCACCGGTAGTACCCGTTTACCGTCTCCGACGCCGCCCCCGACAGCGTCGGCGGCTCACCCGGTCCGGGTGTGTAGTGGTACAGCAGCGGGAACACCGACTGCGGCGCACGCGGGTCCCACCCCTTGTTGCCGCTCCCGGTCGTCCGGATCGACGCGTGCCCGTCGAAGAACAGCAGCGGCTGCTTCGCGATCGCGTACGCATGGAAAATCGGCCGCTTGTGGCTGTGCCGGTCGAACAGGTCAAACAGGTAAACCTTGGATGACGGGAACGTCACCATGTCCATCCGCTTCAGCTCGAACTTCGTGTCCCCGAACGACTGGTACAGCAGGTGGTTCCCAGGCGCCCCGCTCGCCTGCCCGATCCCCAGCCCCCCGTTCGCCGTCGTCGCAACCCACGCACACGGCACGGCCTGATAGCTCGACCAGAAGCCCAGAAAGTCGCGGAACTCCTGCGACGCGTTGTAATCCGGGTTCGACGTCCCATCCAGAAGGTCCGGCACACCGTTCACAAAGTTCCGCTGCCAGATCAGCGCATCCCGGTCGTCCGGGCACACCACCCCCTTCTCCGGCAGCGACTCGCCGAAGTACCCCCCGTCCACCATCACCAGGTACGAGAAGTTCCGCGTCAGCATCCGGTCCGTGATCCGCCCCTGGTTTGGCCGGCTCAGCACCCGCCGCACGATGTCCACCGCCTGGTTCGCGTGCGCTTCGGTCGCGTTGCCGGCGGAGTTGAGGTCTGCAAACTGGCTGTACGTGCCCCCCGGCTGCCACGAGAACGCCGCCAGCGAGTTGCGGCTGTCCCCCGCGTACGCCGCCAGCCCGATGCCCATCTGCCGCTGATTGCTCAGGCAAATGTCCAGCCGCGCCGTCTTCCGCGCCTTGCCCAGCGACGGCAGCAGGATGGCGATGAGCAGCGCGATGATCGCGATCACCACCAACAACTCAATAAGCGTAAACGCCGCGCGGCGGTCGGTGCCGTTCCGTCCCATCGTTCACCCCTGTTCTCTTGGCTAACGGACCTCCCTCGCCCCGAAGTCGACGCCCTTGAGACCCCGGCGCGTCCACCGGTAATACCCCGTCACCGTGTCCGACGCGTTCCCCGACAGCGTCCGCGGCTCCGTCGCCGCCGGGTAGTACTGGTACGTGGTCACCGCGTTCACGTTGGTCGGGTTCATCGGGTCCCACCCGCGGTTCGCGTCCCCCGTCCGCCGCACCGACGCGTGCCCGTCGAAGAACAGCAGCGGCTGCTTGGCGTCGTCGTACGCGTGAAAGATCGTCCGCTTGCGGCTGTGACGGTCGAACAGGTCGAAGATGTACACCTTGCTCGACGGGAACCAGATGTGGTCCATCCGAGTCACGTTGAACCGCGTCGTCGGGTACCAGTGGTACAGCAGGTGATAGCCCGGCGCGCCCGACGCCTGGTTCACGCCCGTGGTCCCCGTCCCGTCCGCCCACGCACACGGCACCGCCTGGTACGTCGACCAGAACGGCAGCATCAGCTTGAACGCGGCCGACGCCGCGGGGTCCGGGTCCGGCGTCCCCGCGACCGGGTTGGTCGGGTTGTTCACGAAGTTCCGCTGCCAGATCTGAGCGTCGCGGTCCTCGGGGCACACCACCCCCTTCTCCGGCAGCGAGTCCCCCATGTACCCCCCGTCGATCAGCACCATGTACGAGAAGTTCCGCGTCAGCATCCGGTCCGTCACCGGCTGCTGCCCCGGCCGGTTCAAGACCCGCCGCACGATGTCCACCGCCTGGTTGGCGTGCGCCACAAACGCGTTGGGCGCGTTGTTCAGGTCCGCCCACTGGCTGTGAATCCGCCCCGGCTGCCACGAGAACGCGGCGAGGCTCCCGCGCTTGTCCCCGGCATACGACGTCAGCGCCGTGCCCATCTGCCGCATGTTGCTCAGACAGATGTCCAGCCGCGCCGTCTTGCGCGCCGAAGCAAGCGACGGCAGCAGAATCCCGATCAGCAGCGCGATCACCGCGATGACCACAAGCAGCTCAATAAGTGTGAAAGCCGACCGACACGCCGTCCGAGTGCTCATGGGAGGGGCCCCCTTCTACCGGGCTGCCGAGCGGAGGACGATTGACAGTGGCGAACGCCACCCGGAACCAGTCTAACACAGCCCGGTCATCGGGCAAGCGGCATCCTGCCAGCCAAAAAAGCCAGCGCCCCGCTCCCGCGGGGCGCCGCTGCGTCAGTTTGGCGCGTCCCGATCAATACCGGTAGTGGTCCGCCTTGTACGGCCCGTCCGGCGACACGCCCAGGTACGACGCCTGATCCGGCGTCAGCCTCGTCAGCTTCACGCCCAGCTTCTCGAGGTGCAAACGCGCCACCTCCTCATCCAGCTTCTTGGGCAGCGTGTACACCTTGCCCGTCTCATACTTGAACCCGCTCAGCGTGGGCTTGTTGTTCGCGTTCAGCCACAGGTCGATCTGCGCAATCGTCTGGTTCGTGAACGACGAGCTCATCACAAAGCTCGGGTGCCCCGTCGCGCACCCCAGGTTCATCAGCCGGCCCTCGGCCAGCACCAGGATCGACTTCTCGCCCTTGCCGCCGGCGTTGAACACGAACTCGTCGTACTGCGCCTTGATGTTGACCCGCTTCACGCCCCCCTTCTTCACGCCCTCGTACAGCGCCGCCATGTCGATCTCATTGTCAAAGTGGCCGATGTTCGCCACGATCGCCTTGTCCTTCATCCGCTTCATGTGATCGACCGTGATCACGTCCTTGTTCCCCGTCGACGTGATGAAGATGTCCGCCGTCTCCACCACGTCCTCAAGCACCGTCACCTGGTACCCCTCCATCGCCGCCTGCAGCGCGTTGATGGGATCAATCTCCGTCACGATCACGCGGCAGCCCTGCCCCCGAAGCGCCTGGCAGCACCCCTTGCCCACATCCCCGTACCCCAGCACCACCGCCACCTTGCCGCTCAGCATCACATCCGTCGCCCGGTTCAGCCCGTCCACCAGCGAGTGGCGGCAGCCGTACAGGTTGTCGAACTTGCTCTTGGTCGCCGAGTCGTTCACGTTGATCGCCGGCATCCGCAGCGTGCCCGCCTTCTGCATCTCGTACAGCCGGTGCACGCCCGTCGTCGTCTCCTCCGACACGCCCTTGATCGCCTCGACGACCTTGCTCCACCGGCCCGGGTTCTTCTTCTGCTCCTCGCGCAGCAGGTCCAGGATCACCCCCCACTCCTCCGGGTCCCCCGCCTTCAGGTCCGGCACCCTGCCCGCCTTCTCAAACTCCGCCCCCTTGTGGACCAGCAGCGTCGCGTCGCCACCATCATCCAGCAGCAGGTTCGGCCCGCCCCCGTCCGGCCACCGCAGCGCCTGCTCCGTGCACCACCAATACTCCGGCAGCGTCTCACCCTTCCACGCGAACACGCTCACGCCCTTGGGGCTCTCCACCGTCCCCTCCGGCCCCACCACCACCGCCGCCGCGGCAGAGTCCTGCGTCGAAAAGATATTGCACGACACCCACCGCACGCTCGCGCCCAGGTCCACCAGCGTCTCGATCAGCACCGCCGTCTGCACCGTCATGTGCAGCGAGCCCATGATCCGCGCCCCCGCCAGCGGCTTCTGCCCCTTGTACCGCGCCCGAAGCGCCATCAGCCCCGGCATCTCGTGCTCCGCGAGCCGAATCTCCTTGCGCCCCAGCTCCGCGAGCGTGAGGTCCGCGACCTTGTAATCCAGGCTGGCGGAAACGGACGGCTTGAGCGGCTTCGTGGCGGTCGCGGTCATGGTCACTCCTCAAAAAAACGAACGGTGTTACTTAGCTCCGAACAAACGCCGCGGCGACAAACAAGCCGGGGCCCTTCGCGTCAGGATCGGTCGGAAGTTCACGGTACGTCACATCCGCAAAGCCCGCCCCCGTGAGCAGCCGGTCCAGTGACTCCTTCGAAAAACCCAGGTGCTGGTGCCCCATCGTGTGCCGGTACTCCGCCCGGTGGTGCTCCACCATGTCCACGATCAGCAGCACCCCGCCCCCGCGCCCCGTCCGCAGCACCCGCGCCGCCTCCCCCAGAAACCTCCCCGGGTCTGCCAGGTGGTGCAGCACCAGCACCGCCACCGCCGCGTCGATCGTCCCGTCCGGGATCGGCAGCTCTTCCGCGGCAGCCTCCACAAACGTCACGTTCGCGGCGTCCTTCAGCCGCGCCCGCGCCGCCTCCAGCATCGGCCCCGACGCGTCCACCGCGACCACCCGTTCCACCACCGGCGCCAGCAGCTCCGAGGCGTTCCCCGTCCCGCACCCCAGGTCCGCGACCGTCCAGTCCCGCCGCAGCAGCGAAAGCAGCGCCAGCGAGGTAAACCGCCCCCCGAACAGCTCCGTCCGCAGTTCGTCCCACTCCCCCGCGTACCGCCCGAAAAAGCTCAGACTGTCCGTCCGCCGCTCCGCAAGCACAGAACGCAGCCGCCGCTCGTCCTCGCTCACCTCGCTAGTGCCCTGCACCTGGTCGCGCACCGCCAGCCACAACGGCCGGGCCTCCGCCGCCAGGTCATCCAGAATCAGCCTGTAGAACGTCGCCGTCCCCTCCGACCGCCGCACCACCCAGCCCGCATCTGCCAGCAGCTTCAGGTGGCGGCTGATCGTGGACTGCGGCAGTTGAACGACCTTCGCGACCTCCCCCACCGACAGCGCCTCGGCCTCCAGCAGCCGCAAAATGCGCAACCGGACCATGTCGCTGAGGGCTGCGAGGCGGTCGGTCACCTGCGTCGGGTTGGCGTGGCTGCTCCGCTTCATCCGTTTATCCGGATGAAAGCATAGAACCGCCCCCGCGGGCCGTCAATCCTGCTCCGGGACATCCGCGCTACGCGAGGCCGGCATGAAGTCGCTGGGAGCCAGCGCAAACGACGGCCCGGGAATCTCCCCGACCCGCCGCACCTCCTTGATCGTCTCCACGTTCTCCGGGTCGATGTAGTACGCCATCCGCAGGTGCCGCACCTGCTTCGGCCGATCCCCCAAAGACCCGTAGAAGTCCGCCAGCGCACGCTGCGGAGCGACAGTTTTTCCACCGTCCAGCTTCGCCGCCGTCCTGAACGCCTGCTGCGCCTCGTCCGCGTTCCCGATCTTCGACAGGTACGCCCCCTGCCGAAGGAAGTCCGTCACCCGCCCGCGCTCGCTCGTGTTCCGCGCCAGCAGCGTCGCCAGAGCCTCGCGCTCGCCCGCGGCGTACATCGCCTGCGCCAGCGCGTCCAGGTACTGGTCGTTCAGCGGGAAAACATCCAGGCACGTGTTCAGATGGTCGATCGCCGGCCGCGGCTCGCCCGCCGCGATCAACGCCTGCGCGTACTGGAAACGCACCTCCACATCCTCCGGCTTGCGGCGGATGTACTCCTCGTAGTCGGTCTTGGCGACGTCGAAGCGGCCGTGCTGCGCCGCGAACTCCGCGTTCTCCTTCACGATCGCAAGGGGGCGCTGGTTCGAGCAGCCGGTGGCGGCGAGCAGCGCAACCGCGCCCGCGAGGCAGAGACCTGAAAATCGCATGTCCTTCACTCCTCAAGAGGACGCGTCCGTCGCGTCCGCGCGGGGGATAATCCCGACGCCGGGGCACATGCTATCGACCTTTGCCCAGCCCCGCCTGCACGCATTCACCGGAGCCCCCCACGTGACCCGCACGGTCCTCCTCTGGCACTCCGACATCCCCCCGGAGGCGGGGCTCGGCGGCCCCCACTTCGACTGGCTCCTGGAACGCGAGCACGCCACAAAGCTCATCGCCTTCAGGCTGTGGGACCGGCCGGATTCCGTGCAATGCACAGGGTTTGAGGCGGAGCGGCTGACCGACCACCGCCCCGAATACCTCGACTACCAGGGCCCCGTCCGCGGCAACCGCGGGCGTGTGGAAAGGCTGGCGCAGGGCGTGTGCCTCAGCCTCGCGGAGTCACCCGACCGCCTCGAGGCCGCCTGCATCTTCGACGCCACCCCCCACCTCAGCCACTCCTTTTTCGGGCAACCCGCCCAGGGTGGCCGATGGCAGTTCGTCTGCCGCGTGCTCCCCCGGGCCAATTTCCGCTAGCCCCGGCCCCGGAGCGTGGTATCCTGCGGTCAGACTACGTGCGTGTCTTCGGTAGGGCGCGTTCTGCGCCCGTCATCCCCCACTTCAGAAGGGAGTCAGCCGATGCCTCACGACTTTGGTCCCGTCCGTTCCCAGGAGAGTGCCTCCCCCAGCGCCGTCGGAGGGGGGCTGCCCCGCACCGACGTCGGCTCCCCCAAAATCCAGGCCTTCGAACAGAGACTGGGCGGCGCCCGGAACGGCGAGGAACGCTGGAAGCGCTCGCCCAACGTCACCGGCAAGGGCGCTGTCCACGTCAAGAGCTTCCACTGCAAGCTCAACAACGAGTCCATCGAGTTCATGGACCAGCAGGTCAACGAGTGGCTCGACGCCCACCCCCAGTACGAGGTCAAAATGGTGACCAGCGCCGTCGGCGAGTGGCAGGGCAAGCAGGGCCGCGAGCCCAACCTCGTCGTCCAGGTCTGGGTCTGACCCGCCCGCCGCCTCTCAAAATAGCCTTGCAGCCCCGGCCCCCGCCGGTAGACTGCTCATGCGTAGGGGTGAAACGCCCGGCTGGGGTGCCGGGCGTTTTTCTTAGGATGACTCCGCGGCGTAACACCGCCCCGGGTTCCCCCCACGCACACAGGAGCCGCATCATGTTCTCGACGCGTTGGCTCACGGGCCTGGCCGCCGCCGCGGGTGTCTCCCTCTCCACCGCATCCTGGGCCCAATGCACCGGCTTCACCGTCTCCGCCTCCTCCGGCGCGGCCATCGTCCCCACCTCCACCGACAGCGGCAACCACGGCGACGACACCGTCACCAACCTCCCCCTGCCCTTCCCCGTCACGCTCTACGGCGTCACCTACAACGCCGCGAGCGCCTCCAGCAACGGCAACCTCCAGTTCGGCACCGCATCCGGCGCCTACTTCAACGAGTGCCTCCCCACCGGCCAGGTCGGCATCTCCCTGATGCCCCACTGGGACGACCTCCGCACCGACGGCGCCGGCCGCGGGATCTTCACCTCCGTCAGCGGCTCCGCCCCCGAGCGCGTCTTCAACATCGAGTGGCGCGCCGCCTACTACGACACCGGCGCAGCGCTCAACTTCCAGGTCCGCCTCTTCGAGGACGGCAGCAAGGTCGAGTACATCTACGGCACGATCCCCCAGGGCGGATCGGCCGCCACCGTCGGCGCCCAGCACACCACCTACCCGCACACCCAGTTCGCGTGCAACAGCGGGGGCCTCTCCTCGGGCCTCAAGATCACCCTCACCTGCACCAGCGGCCCGCTGCCCCCCCAGGGAACAGGCGGCGCCACCCCCGGCAACGTCTTCGCCTGCGGCGCCGGCTCCTCCACCCTCCTCACCGTGCAGGCCTCCTCGGGCTTCAACCCACCCAGCACCGGCCTCGCCGTCACCGGCAACCTCACCAGCATCGGCGGCCCCGCCGACCAGCCCTTCTACGACGACGGCTCCCACGGCGACGCGACCGCCGGCGACAACACCTTCAGCTTCCAGGCCCCCGTGCCCATCAGCACGCCCATCGGCACCCGCGCCATCCAGTTCACCGTCTCCGACGACCAGCAGCGCAGCAACACCGGCTCCTTCTCCCTCAACGTCAGCCCCTGCCCCACCGCCGGGCCCGACGTCTACATCGGCAACATCAGCGACGTCTCCTTCTACGGCACCGTCGACGTCGACCCCTCCCCCGCCGTGCTCAACGTGAGCGCCTTCTCCGTCGGCACCGACGCCTGCAACCAGGGCGATGTCCCTGTGCTCTGGATCGACCACGACAGCACGCCCGGCTACTCCCCCAACCAGCACCCCGTCATCGCCCAGAACATGTACCGCCTCAAGAACGGCGTCATGGAGCAGATCGGCCAGTCCTGGCTCAAGCACGGCTTTGTCTCCACCAACAGCCAGCTCTGCTCCACCCAGTGCGTCCCGCCCCCCATGGGCGGCGACCAGCTCGGCGTCAACTGCTCCGACCTCTACGGCTCATTCCTCAACGGCAACCAGCCCGGCCTCGGCCCGCGCAGCGAGGTCAACGCCACCACCGGCGTCTTCCCCTGGCCCTTCGGCCAGCCCCCCGCCGTTGACCCCACCATCGGCAAGCGCCTCCAGGTCTACACCAGCGACGTCACCCCCGCCCTCAACCCCGGCGCGGTCTACATCGTCGACGGCCACTACGTCACCCAGGACGACGCCCAGTTCACCACCGGCGCCTCGCCCGCGAGCAACGGCCTCAACAACCACTCCTACCGCATGATGAACGCCTCGTCGCTCCTCACCAACCCCGTCTTCGCGGGCAACACCGTCCGCTACAAGGCCGGCATCCACGCCTGGCGCGACCTCGACAGTTCCGTCGAGCTCGCCAACGCCCACTACACCGACACATCCCTCGTCGCCGCCGGCATCACCGCCCGCTTCGTCGTCGCCGCCAAGGTCTCCGACAACGGCAACGGCACCTGGCGCTACGAGTACGCCGTCTACAACACCAACGCCGACCGCGCCGCCGGCGCCTTCCGCGTCCCCGTCGACCCCGCCGCTTCCGTCACCAACATCGGCTTCCACGGCGTGTTCGCCCACTCCGGCGAGCCCTTCCCCAACACCGCCCTCAACCCCAGCCCCTGGCCCGGCGCCAAGGTCGGCGCTGAGGTCATCTGGAGCTGCGCGCCCTACAACCCCGCCGACGGCGGCAACAGCTCCAACGCCCTCCGCTGGGGCACCATGTACAACTTCCGCTTCGACTGCGACCGCCCGCCCCAGCCCGCACCCGTCACCGTCGGCCTCTTCAAGCCCGCCACCCCCGCAAGCCCCGCGACCGAAGCCTCAACCCTGCTGAAGGCCCCCATCTCCCCCTGCGGCACCGCCGACTTCGACGGCGACGGCGACACCGGCACCGACGCCGACATCGAAGCCTTCTTCGCGTGCATGGCGGGCAACTGCTGCCCCACGTGCTGGCACATGGGCGTCGACTTCGACGGCGACGGCGACGTCGGCACCGACGCCGACATCGAGTCCTTCTTCCGCGTCCTCGCCGGCGGCAACTGCTGAGTCACCCAGCCCACCAATGAAAAGGGCCCGGTCGCACAACCGGGCCCTTCTTGTTTCTCACGAAGGCGGAAGCCTTACCGCTTATCCCGCGTGATCTGCGCGTACGCGTTGTGGTTGTGGATCGACTCAAAGTTCTCCGAGTTGATCGAGTACCACGTGATCCGGTCGTCCTTCTCCAGCGCCAGCGCCAGGTCCCGCACGAT
>JAEYTB010000173.1 GCA_023434205.1 Planctomycetota bacterium
GGTCGATTGCGGCCCGGCTCATGCAGGTCTCCAGGGGCGGGAAGAGGCGGGGGACGCCGGCGCGGCGGGCAAGGCTCCTGCTGCCGCCGCGCGGGGGTCCCCAGTGGGGGGCGTGAAAGCGGCATCATACCGGGGGGAGAGGGGGTTGTCAGGGTGGGGGGGAGACGCAGTTCCGCGGAGTTCCACTAGGCTGTCACACGGTGAAGCTTCCGCGGGTTTTCCACTTCAACTGCTCTCTCTGCGGCGATCGGCCGCCCCCGGTGCCTATCGACACATTCCTGGCTCGCTGGCACGGCACTTCGCGGGATCAACTCAACGGTCTGCTCGTCCCGGTGTGCGGCACTCTTCTCATCTCAGCGAGCAGCAGCGGCTTGCCAAAGGCAGTGCAGGCGTCGATACGGAGTCATGCCCGACTCTTGGCAAAGTGGATTCTGAACCGCCCGCCTGGGCCGCTCATTCCCGGTGCGACCGAGTGGATACCGCCAATCCCCGTGCGGCCATGCCCCATGTGCCATGGAACGGGAGCGGGCGAGGTGGCAAATCCAAAGTACTTTTCGTGGTGGGCGTGGGCCGGTCGGGAGCAACTTGCCCTGATGCTCTATGACCAGGGGCTGATCCTGCACTGCGTACTTCGGCAACTCCCCACGTGGGCGGACGCGGCTTCGCTCAGGGGCCTCAAGGCTTTACTCATCAGCAACCTCTTGCTCCAACGCAAACTCTTGCCAGACGAGTGCCCCTTCTGCGCCAGACGTGCGAACGGTCTGTACGGGGACGGAACCATCCTGAACCCGTGGTGCTGCCGCATATGCCTGGACGCGCGTGCCCCTGGCTATCACCCGGGCGCGTTTGTCGCCTTTCGGGGCGTCCCCTCGGCAGAATCGCTCGTCGATGACGTCGTCATTGAAACGCCGAACGCTCGCTCGAAGTTCCTCGGGAACGACCTGGTGCCGCGCCTCAAGACGTACCAGCGCGACCCATGAACTTCGGGTTCAGCGCTTCCGTCCTCAGCACGCTCCCCCCGCCAGGACCCGGAAGAAGCTCTCAATATCCGCGTCCGTACCGACATCTCCGTCCCCGTTGAAGTCCGGTGAGGCGCAGGTTGCGCAGCAGTTCCCGGCAAGGCAGGCGAAGAATGCCTCGATGTCCGCGTCCGTGCCGATGTCCCCGTCACCGTCGAAGTCGGCGGTGCAGATTGCCACGGAATCCAGGAGTGCGAGGCCCATATTGGAGATGAACACCGTCGCTTCCGCCGGCGCGTAGCCGTCGATCCGGAACGCGACGACGTGCTCGCCGGGCGTCAACCCGCTCTCGATGGGGAACCCATAGCGGCCGGGGGTCACGGCCCGCTGATCGAGCACGGCGATTCTGACCCCGTTCACATACACCGACACAAAGGACGACGGCGTAGCGCTGGGTGCGAAGCTCAGGTCGAACTGAAGCTGGTTTGCGGCCGACGGGGTATTCGCTAGCAGACTTGCCCAGGCGGGCTCGCCGACCGACTCAAGGCCTTTTGTCATGCTGACCGCTGTCGGCGAACCCTGAACGCTCTCGGGGCTGCTCCTGGTCATTGGTGTCGAGTCCGGGATTTCACAATACTGCGCCTCGTAGCGGACAACCCCGTCTCGAGCACACGCGGGTCCGGGCAGTCTGCAACGGCGGCCCTTGGCGTACACGGATTGATCCGATCTCGCATTCAGCCATCCTCCAATATCACTTCCGCCGCCAGGCCACACCTCGAAGCTGAGGGGATAGCCATAGGCGCCGACGTTGACGATGGGCTGCGTGCACGAGCTGTTGACCGTGAAGCGGTAGAAGCAGTGGGGCCAGCTGTGTGACGAACTCCCTATGAGAACGAACGCGGGATCCGCCTCTGTCACGTCGAGGTTGTAGGCACGCGGGAGTTGAAGTTGGGTTACACGGCCGGTTAGATCGCGAGAATAGTAGTGATCGGACCAGTCGGCGAACCGCCCGTAGACCTGGTCGAAGTTGCCCTCGTCTGGCGAGAAGACGTCTCCACCGTAGGCGTCGAGGAACGTCGTGTGAATCGTCAACTGAAGCTGGTTCTGGTCTGCGTACCGTCGCAGTTCCCTTGCTGCGTACTGAATGACGCCACTGCCCGCGCTGTGCCCGATCAGGTGAACGTGGCGGTACCCGTGAGTGCTGAGCTGCTGGCCAATAACGTACCCGTGGCTAAGCGCCTTCGTGAGAACGGTTTCAAAACCGCCGTTCGAGTCGCAGGACCAATCGTAGAGTTGCACGTTCCACGAAGTGTCGTTCCGGCCCCAGAGGTCCGCCCTGATCGCGTCCCGCAGCGGCTCCCAGACCGACGTGATCGCGTCGTCGTCCGTCGCTCGTCCATGCGTGATCAGCACGAGCTTGTCCTGCCCATTGGAGGGCGGCGCGACCAAGTTCTCCGTTGGCGTGCCGTTCGCCGTTAGGTAGCACGGCGGATCGTGCGGCTCACCCGCGCCCGGCTCGCCCATACCGATCCACATCAATGCATACCTCGGTCCCGGCGGGGTGCTCGGGGGAACACTGTTGTAGCCGTATCCCACAACTTTGGTGACTACTCCATTGGTCCACACCCCGGTCGCTACTGAGTGATCGAAGCCCGGCGGAGCCAGAGCATGCAGGTCAACCATTGAGGCGGCAGTGCCCGACCACATGCACGCGTGTTGGCCACCCGTTCCGCCGGAAGAGAAGTGGCCAACCTGCCTGCCGCCGTGTACGCCGGAAACGACGGGCGGTGGTATTCCGGGAGGCGTGAGGTCGACCCACGAGGCGGCAGTACCGGTCCAAAGGCTCGGTCGATCGACACCTCCGACGCGAGCTGTCCCCACCACCTGTCCCCCATTAACCCCAATCGCTCCTGAAGCTGTAGCTCCCGCCGGGTGCAGACTCTGCCAGCTCGCGTTAGAGCCGCTCCAGATAATCGCCTGCTGGACGCCATTGATCGAGGCAGAACCGACTTGGTTCACACCATCCGTTGCTTTCACGCTTGAACTGGTGGCGTTAGGCGGACTCAGACCCACCCAACTTGCTGTCGTCCCCCGCCACAGCGAACCGATCAGCCAGCCGTTCCGATAAACGTCTCCCACCTGTTCACCGGAAGCTACTGCAAACGCTCGGCCCTCACCACCGCTTGGTGTGCTCATTGAGATCCATGACGCGCTTGAGCCCCGCCAAATGCTTGCTTTTCGACCGGAGCACTGCCAGGAGCACCAAACCCAGGTGTGTCCAACCTGCTGCCCGCCATTAACCCCGTACGCAAAGGAAGAGTTCTGGCCGCTTTGCTCAGGGTGCAGGTCCACCCACGACGCCGCAGTCCCGCTCCACAGCGCAGCGCGCGTATAGACGCTGGAGGCGCTCGTTGTGATGTACCCGACTTGCTGGGCACCGTCCACTGCAAGCGCACGCGAGGAAGTGGCGGCCGCTGGATGGAGATTCACCACGGCCCATTGTCCAAGCGCTGTGTTGCTCAAGCTCGAAAATGCGCACACAGACGCGCCAATCACCACTAGGATCCACTCGCGCATGCCGCCCCCTTCCAAGTGACCTACCACATAGTAGAAGATAGGGATTGGTGGTGCAACAGGTATGGCAGTGTTCGGCAGGTGTCCTCACCTTCGGCGTGCCACCGCCTTTCTGCTCTGAGAAAGGTGGTGGGCGGCGGCGTCGGGCGCGCGGGGGCGTTGAGGAAATGGGCCTTTGCGCTTCGCTCAGGTGTCGGTAGGGCGGTGGCCGTGGTCGGGGGCAACTTGACCGACACCAGTGGGGCCGGCCGTGGGGCTGGCTTGGAGCGGGCGGTCGGGGACTGTGTTATCGGTGTGCCGCGGGGGCGGGTGGGGGTGGAGGTCCGTGGCCGCGGGTGGGGGCGGCCGGGCTCAGTTCCCGGCAAATCATGCTCTGTGGGCTGGCAGAAATGCTCCGTAACCTCGGCAAAAAGACGTTTTCCTGCCAGGAATGCTCTGTGATCTAGGAGAAATGCTCTGTGATGGGCCCATCATGGTCCATGATCTCGGCGAATTCGCGCCGATCGGGCTCATCACGCTCTGTGATAGGCCCATCATGCTCCATTTCTTCGAGGAAATGGGCCCGTTCAGAGCCGTTTGCTGGGGGCGGTCTTTGCGCGTGCGGGGGTTTGGGGGTGGGGTGAGGGGTTTTAGCGGACGGGGCGGGGGTGGCGGTGTCGGAGGGGGGAGGCGGCTCAAGGTGGGGGCTGGAGGTTGCCGCGGGTTGAGCCGATAAGGGAGTGCGGGCTTTCCGCGGCATCCGGAGATCAGGCATGAATGTTGACGCGGTATCGGTGTCTCAGGTGGTGGCGGCGGCTCCTCGGAAGGCGGGGGGTGTGCCCAGCGCGGCACCGCAGGTGCGGGCGGACAGCGTGGAGCTGGACAGGGTGGAGCTGAGCGAGAAGGCCACGGGGCATGCGCGGGTGGCGCAGAACATCGAGCGGAAGGTTGAGCGGATGATTGCGCGGGAGGGAGAGGGGGCCCTTGCGGATTCGCTGCGGGCGATCGCCGCGGGGAACACGGCGGAACCGTCGAACCCCTCGGGCGTGCTGCGGTCGATCCGGGAGGCGGTGGAGCAGCACAAGGCCGCGGGCTCGGAGCCGCCGGCGCCTGTGACGCCGGTGGAGACCGATGACGCGGCGCCGACGGATGAGGTGCCGGTGACGGGTGCGCCGGTGGCGGACCTGAGTGCGCTGCGGCTGGCCACGGCGTACGCGCCGGTGGAGGATTCGCCGCGGTTTGAGTGGACGGTGTGAGAGCGGGCACCGGCGTTGGACGCGGGCTGTGTGTGAGACGTGCGGCGCGCACCCCTTCGGGGTGCGGTTGCCCGATGCGCGGTTGACCGGGGGTGCCGAGCCACCCCCGGCTACTGAAGGTCACCCCTTCGGGGTGAGGAGAGAAGTGCGCGCAATGAGAAGGGGCCCTTGGCGGGCCCCTTTGTGCGATCAGTAGGTGGCGTGTTTACCGCGGCATGGTCGGGTCGGTGCCGGGGTTGGACGGGTTGCTGGGGTTCACGCCCGGCTGACGCGGCTCGGTGGGCTGCGTGGGGAAGTTGGGGTCGCGGTCAGGGTTGTTGGGGTTGTTGGGGTCGAAGGGTTGCGTCGGCTGGTTGGGGTCGCGGCGGGGGGTGCCCAGGTCGGTGCCCTCGAGGTTGGTCTGGAGGTCGCGGGCGGTCTGGAGGTGGCTGCGGAGGATGGGGAGCTGCCGCTGCGCGAAGGCCTTGAGCTGCGCATCCTCGCCGGTGCGGGACTGCTGGTCGAACTGCTGGATCGCCCGCTCGTGGCCCTGGATCATGTGCTTGATGAACTCGCGGTCGAACTCCGCGCCCTGCATCTGGTTCATCTTGTCCACCATCTGCCGGTGCTCCTGGGGGAGCTGGCTGGCGATCTGGACGTTCTTGGTGCGGGCGAGCGTGGTGAGCTCGTCCTGGGCCTTGGTGTGGTCGTCGATCAGCTTCTGCGCGAACTCGCGGACGCGGTCGTTGCTGGCCTGACGCTGGCCCAGGCGGCCGAACTCGATCTCCTTCTGGTTGAGGGTCGAGGCGTCCTTGACGAAGTCCTGGTCGGCCTGGCGGAGGGCCTGGCCGCTGCCCTGCACGCCGGCGCGGTCGGCATCCCACTGCGGGGTGCCCTGCATGTTGGTGCGGGTCTGGTCGGTGGCGCTGGGGTTCTGCCACGTTTCGCCCTGCCGCGTGCTCTGCCAGACGTTGTCCCGGCGCGTGTCGGTGCGGGTGTTCACGTCGGTGCGGGTCTCGGAGCGGCGGTTGGTGTCGGAGTAGGTGGAGCGGGGCTGGGTGTCGTAGTAGGTATTGTCGCGGTCCCAGTTGTCGTCGTTGCGGCAGCCCACGGCTCCGATGGTCCCGGCCAAGGCGATCAGCATCACAAGCTTGGTTCTCATTGCAGGTAGCTCCCTAGTGAGTGTTTGCCCTTCCCACGGCGTTGCCCGTTAGTTGGCGGTCGCAGGCTGAACCCCCGGTGAGAGGGGCAGAAAAGCACCGGCACAGGCCGGTTCCGAACACCGGGCGGGCGTCTTCACGCCGGCTTAATCCCCGGGTGGGCTGATATGGGATTGGAACCTGATAGGAGGTGCCCGATGGACGAGACTCGCAAGCCGGGTGAATACAGCGGGGTGCGTGAGTACCACGAACCCCCGACGGACGCCCGGGAGATCGACGAGGTGGCGAGGGAGGAGGTGGCGCAGCACTCGCCGGATGGTCGGCAGCCCGACCGGGTATCGGAGGGGCGGGGCCGCAAGGTGTTCGTGGTGGTGCTCGCCGTGGGGCTGCCGCTGGTGATCGGGGGCGTGATCTACTGGGGCGGGATGGCGGCGCTGCTGATGGGGTTGGTGTATGTGCTTGTGTTCGCGTTCGTTGCGTTCCCGGTGTGGTACGCGGGGCTGATGCGAAAGCGGGAGGAGGCGGAGGCGACGGAGATCGTGAAGCACACCCTGAACGAGCGGGACAGCAAGGGCCGGGCCGCCTGAGCGGGCGGGGCCCCGGGCGGGGGGTGGGGGGGCCGGTTGGTGGAGAAGCTGGCTATACTTTGGGCTGATGGCGGGTTGGCCGGCAGGGTGCCGGCGCCGCCGTTGACCAGCGCTCGTCTTTGCCCGAGTTCAGGCAGCGATTGGGATTTCGGTTCTTCGGGCAGAGTTCGAGACAGAAAAAATGATGAAGCTCTATGTCGGCAACCTTCCGTTCAGCACGGATGATTCGCAGCTGCGCGCCCTGTTCGAGCCGCACGGCGAGGTGGCCTCCGCGTCGATCGTGATGGACCGCGACACGGGCCGCCCCCGCGGCTTCGGGTTCGTGGAGATGTCGGATGACGGCCAGGCCCGCGCGGCCATCGAGGCCATGAACGGCCAGTCCGTGGACGGGCGTTCGATCGTCGTCAACGAGGCCCGGCCGCGTGAGGCCCGTGCGGGCGGCGGCGGCGGTCGCGGCGGCTTCGGCGGCGGCGGCGGTCGTGGCGGCTACGGCGGCGGCGGTGGCCG
>JAEYTB010000214.1 GCA_023434205.1 Planctomycetota bacterium
TCCCCACGCTCCATCGTCTACGCCTGAGTGCCACGACCGCGCTTCGTGGTCGTGCTGCGCTCTCGTACCCAACCGCGCTTCCCCGTCGTGCTCCACACCCGCACCCCTCCCGCCCCTAACCTCCAACCCCCGCCGATTTGTTGCTTTTGAATGCATCCCGCGCAACCCGCGGCCTGTAGCATGGAGCACCTGTCTGCGGGGCTTGAGCAAAGGAGGGGCGCGTGGTGGGTGCTCGGGTGTGGCTGGCGGCAGCATGCATAGGGGTATCCGCGGCAGGTGCGGTCGCCCAGACGCCCGTGCAGTTCCGGCTGATCCGCGCCGGGCTGTTCGACGCGGAACACACCAACCCCGCGACGGGGGCAAGCTCCTCGTTCTTTCAGTTCCCCGGCGAGGGGTCGGTCCTCGTGGGCACCAGCCACCAGGGCGGCCTTCCTTTCTCGCCCGGGTTCAGCGCGTGGGTGTTCGACACGGCGACGTTCGAGACGACCCGCGTCGGATTGCTGGATGACGAGCACACATCGGCCGCGGGGCTGCGGGCGTCCGAGGTGACGCACCGGCGGCTGGGCTGCGTGTTCGGCACATCGCGCCGATACGCCGGCGCCGCGCAGCAAGGCGGATCGGTGTGGCGTTACACCACCGCCGACGGCGTCCTCGTGCGGATGGGGCTTTTCGGGAGCGAGTACACGGGGGCGGACAATTCAAGATTGTCGGCGATCTCCCGCGTGAACGCGAGGGGCGATGCATGCGGGACATCCGCGCGGTACGTGGGCGGAGTGACGGCCGGCCAGGCTGCGTGGGTGCTGCCCCGCGATGGCGGCGGCGTGGTCAGGATTGGGCTGGTGGATGCGGCGCACACCTCGGGCGGGACGCCGGTGCAGCACTCCACGGTGCGGCTCATGGATGAGCAGGGGCGTGTGGCGGGCGTTTCGACGCTGTACCACGGCGCGCCGATGCCGCCGGGCCAGAGCGCCTGGGTGTACAACCCGGCGACGGGAGTCACCACCCGCGTAGGCCTGCTGGGCCCGGACTATGTGGACGTATCGGGGTACCACTACAGCGATGTCGCCCCCGACGCCTTCGGGCTGGGGGATGGGTTCGTGGCCGGAACGACGCACAGGTACCTGAACTCACAGTTCAAGGGCACCGACGCCTGGATCTGCGACCTGGCGACAGGAGTGGTGACGCCGCTGGGCCCCCACGGCCCCGTCGTCACCTCCGCGACGGGGTTGCGCGAGGCACGCCTGAGCCGGCTCACCCAGGGGTTGGTGCTGGGGTACTCATTGAGGTACGAAGGGGGGTGGAGCCCGCTCGGCAACGTGCCCTGGTGGGCGGACGCCGCAACGGGCGTGGGCGGGATCGTCGGCCTGACGGGGCCGGAGCACACATCCAGCTCGGGCCTCCGAAGCTCCTTCGCGCGGCCATTGAACGAGACATTCCTCGCGGGGAGTTCGACCCGGTACAGCGGTGCCACGCAGCTTGGCAGCACGGCGTGGCTGTACCGGTTTGCGACGGGCGAACACACCCCCGTCGGGTACACAGACGCCGCGCACACCAAGGCAAGCGGGAACCGCAACTCATCGGTCCTGGGCACGTGCGAGGGCGTCATCGTCGGTGTGTCGGAGCGCACCGAGACCGAAGGGCATTACACGCTGGTAACCCTGTGGGGCCTCAACCCCGCCGGAGGCGAGCCGTTCCCGCTCGGGCTGTACGGGCCCGAGCACTTCAACAGCGCGGGCAAGCCTGCAAGCTGGATTCTCCCGCCGTATGACTACGTGGTGCGGCCGAGCCAGTACATCTTCGGGAACTCCAAACGCGGGGCGGTGTTTGGGGGCGGGTATACGCCGTGGGTTCGCGACATGCGCTCGGGGCAGGTGCACCGGCTGGGGCTGGAGGACTTCACGCACACCGCGGCGTCCGGGCTAAGGGAATCGGTGGTGCATCAGAGCGTGAAAGCGGGACGGGTGTACGGGTACAGCACAAGGTACTTCGGCCCCATAGCCATTGGCCGATCTTTGTTTGTCCATGACCTCAGTACTGGAGAGGTTCTGCCGATTGTCGTGCAGGTCGGGCCCGACGGCCAGTCATACACGATGGCGCCGCTATGGGCAGTCACTGACTCGGGCGAGTTTGCGGGGTTCTTCAGGGACTTCCAGGCCTCCGCCCAGGGACCCTACGTGTCGTTCTACTGGAGCCCGGGCACCGGCGTTCGGCTCATGGATAGCGTGGTGGCGGGCGGGTTCGAGTCGGCGGGCTACGTACTCCCGCAATCAGAGAGCGAGGCGCAGCAGGTATTCCAGGTGAGCCCTGCGGGTGTGTTCTGGGGGAATCTCACCCTGCCCGCCACGGGGGAACGCATCGCGTTCGTGATGAGGCAGGTGGCGTGTACGCCGGACTTCGATGGTGATGGCGACGCGGCGACCGATGCCGATATCGAAGCGTTCTTCGCCTGCCTTGGGGGCAACTGCTGCCGCACGTGCGGGACGGCGGACTTCAACGCCGACGGTGATCCGGGTACGGATGCCGACATCGAGAGCTTCTTCCGTGTGCTCGCCGGGGGGCCCTGCTGACGCAGGTTGTTTGTCCTCCTCCGCCCCCCTCCGCCTTTGTGCGCAAAAAACCGGTAAGCCCCCAATTCAACCCGACACCCCCTTGCACCCCGCTCCCACGTGGTTAGGCTTCCGTTATGCAGCCCGAAACCATCCTCCCGCCCCTTTCCCAGCACGAAGAGGCCATCCTCGCCCACTACCTGTCCCGCGAGAGTGTGGACCTCCCCTCCCTCGCGGCGGAGCTCTCCATCCCCCTCTCCCGCACCCTCGCCCTCGCCACAGGCCCCGCCATGCTCGCCCACCTCCAGGCCTTTGACCGCTACGCCGAGTTCCGCGAGCGTTCCCGCCAGAGCGCCGCCCTCTCCGTGCTCTCCGATGATCTGAAGCAGACCACCGACCCCGTCGAGCGCCGCCGCACCGCCACCACCATCCTCCGCGCCTCCCACAACCTCCTCCACGCCCGCCCCGCCGCCCGCAAGCCCACCCGCCACAACTCCAGCCCCGACACAGGGGTCAGGTCCCGCGCCGCCCAGCTTCTCGCGCTCATCGATGAGGGCAACGCCGCCACCACCCCTCCGCCTACGCCCGCCGCCCCCAGCCCCGCGAGCCCTTCAACCCCCGCGCCCACCGACCTCCCCCCAGTCTCAACCACCGGCCCCGCCCCCATCGACCTCTCATCTCTCGGCTCCCTGCTTCCCATCCGTCCTGTCGGCCCCATCAGTCTCTTCCGTCCCATCTCTTCCACCCGCCTCGCATCCGCCGCGGGCGCTCCCCCGTAACCCGTTCCTACAATCGCGAAATCCTCAGGAACGAGCCTTGAACAACGACCGCATCCTCATCATCGGCGCCGGCCCCACCGGCCTGGGCGCCGGCTACCGCCTCAACGAGCTCGGCCACTCCAACTTCCAGCTCTTTGACCGCCACCCCTACATCGGCGGGCTGTCCCACAGCTTCACCGACGACAAGGGCTTCACGTGGGACATCGGCGGCCACGTCATGTTCTCCCACTACACCTACTACGACCGCTGCTTCGAGCGGCTCATGGGCGACGAGTTCACCCTCAACAACCGCGAGAGCTGGGTGCGGATGTTCGACCGCTGGGTCCCCTACCCCTTCCAGAACAACGTCCGCTACCTCCCCAAAGAGGCCGCCTTCGAGTGCATCAACGGCCTCATCAAGGCCCAATCCCACAAGTCCGGCCTCACCCCCGCCTCCGCCCGCAACTTCGGCGAGTTCATCGACGCCGTCTTCGGCGAAGGGATCGCCAAGCACTTCATGCGCCCGTACAACTTCAAGGTCTGGGCCTACCCCCCCGAGGCCATGAACAAGACCTGGATCGGCGAGCGCGTCGCCGTCATCGACGTCGAGCGGGCCCTCCGCAACCTCATCCTTGAGCAGGACGACTTCGGCTGGGGCCCCAACAACCAGTTCAAGTTCCCCTTGAAGGGCGGCACCGGCGAGTTCTACCGCCGCTTCGGCCCGGTCCTGGGCCTCACCCAGGACGGCCGCGAAACCCCCGATTCACGCATCAAGCTCAACCGCGCCCTCACCTCCATCGACGTGGACGCCAAGGTCGCCACCTTCAACACGGGCCAGGGGCAAAGCGAGTCCGTTCCCTACGACCACCTCCTCTCCACCATCCCCCTCGACATCCTCTGCCGCGACATCCTCAAGGGCTCCGTCCCCGACCACATCCGCGCCGCCGCGGCACGCCTCCTCCACTCCGGCGGCCACATGGTCGGCATCGGCATCAAGCGCCCCTGCCCCTCCACCAAGAGCTGGATGTACTTCCCCGAGGACAACTGCCCCTTCTACCGCGTCACCTACCTCTCCAACTACTCCCCCTTCATGACCCCCGACAAGGACCGCTACTACTCCCTCCTCTGCGAGACCTCCACCAGCCCCGCCAAGCCCGTCAACAAAGACACCATCGTCCAGGACACCATCGAGGGCCTCATCAACGCCGGCCTCATCTCCCGCGACGAGACCCGCGACATCGTCAGCACCTGGCACTACCACGCCGATTACTCCTACCCCACCCCCTCCGTCGACCGCGACGAGGTCCTCTCCATCCTCATCCCTTGGCTCGAGTCCAAGTCCATCTACTCCCGAGGCAGGTTCGGCATGTGGAAGTACGAGGTCGCCAACACCGACCACACCCTCATGCAGGGCGTCGAGCTCGTCAACCGCCTGCTGCTGGGTGAGAAGGAGACCACCATCGGCGTGGTCTACAAGGTGACCGAGGACGGCCGCCAAGCCGCCGTCCACGAACGCCCCGCCCTCGCCGGCTCGGGCGAGAAGCGGTCCCACGACCGTGCTCGGACGGTCGTGCCCAACCCGCCCACGCCCGTCGGCGACCTCGAGGCCGGCCCCATCGGCGAGGAAGAGGTCGGCGTCGGCTGATCCCCTTCCCCGGCCCCCCAGAATCCCCTGGTTTGTGGTTCTAGGGCCGCCGCATTCGTTCAGTCTGTGCCGTTTGTTCCAAAAGAGCCGCCATTATCGTGGCCTTACAGAGAAATTGGCGCACATTCCCACCAGACGGGCCAGCGATGGGGAACAGGGACGGGCTCCACACAGGCGGCCTGCGCCCCGATCCTCCATCAACCGTCCTGCGCTGGGGGGACCTTGCTCCAGGCAGCCTACAGACCGTGCGTGGAGCTGCCGGGCCCAGAGCCCGGCAGAGCGATATGAGTGCGCTTTCGCGAAAACCCGAGGTGCTGCTGCTTGCCCAGGACTGGCAGGCCGATGTGACCCAGCTCCTCGACGAGCACCACCTGGTCGCGTGGTCCGATAGCGCCGCCCGCAGAACCCAGTTCGCAGTCTCCCTCGGCCAGTTCCTCGGAAGTCAGCGCGACACCGAGGTCTGTGTCTTCTACGGCAAGCACATCACCGACCTCGACAGCTTCTGCTACCAGCTCGAGCGCGCCATCCCCGGCCCCGCCCTCGACCGCCGCGTCGACGGCCCCGGCGGCGTCGTCGCCCTTCTCCGCACCCGCGCCTCCTTCCGCGGCCGCCCCGAGTCCAAGTTCCGCTACTACATCTGGCACGACGCCGACGTCCTCCTCCGCGCCAACCACCTCCTCTTCGGCCAGATCGTCGACGCCATCGCCGGCGTCGCCGCCGAGGCCGAGTACGTCTCCGACGACCTCCTCCTGCTCCACCGCGCTGTCTACGTCGGCAGCTCCATCCTCGACATCTACGCCGAGGACCCCCGCGCCCAGTTCCAGTCCTGGCGCATCGACGAGCACGCCGAGCCCTTCTGGAAGGTCGTCACCGGCGTGGAAGCCCCGCCCTTCCTCCGCTACCACATCGACCGCCTTAACAAGCGCTGAGCGCCGCGACCGCGCCCCGTGGTCGTGCGCTCTATCCTTCCGCCATGCGCATCATCGCCGGTGAGTTCCGCTCCCGCCGCCTCGCCACCCCGCCCGACGACTCCATCACCCGGCCGATCCCCGACCGCGTGAAGGAGTCGCTGTTCGGCCTGCTCCGGGGCCACTGCGAAGGCGCCACCGTGTTCGACGGCTTCGCCGGCACCGGCGCGCTCGGCCTCGAGGCCCTCAGCCGCGGCGCCGCCCGCTGCACGTTCATCGAGCAGGACAAGTCCATCGCCGCGCTGCTCTCCCGCAACATCGACACGCTCAACGTCCGCAGCCGCGCCGACCTGGTCATCGGCGATGCCCTGGGCCCCGGCGCCCTCGCCCGCGCCCCCCGCCCGCTCACCCTCGCCTTCCTCGACCCGCCCTACCCGCTCGTGCAGGAGCCCATCGGCCTCAAGCGCGTGCTCGCGCAGATGCAGAAGCTGGTGGACCTGCTCACGCCCGACGGCTTCGCCGTCCTCCGCACCCCCTGGCCGCTGCTCCACAAGCAGGGATCCCCCGCGCCCGTCGCGCCCACGCCCATCAAGCGCAGCAAGGGCCGGGCCGAGCGCCGCGCCGGCCGCGACTGGCAGCGCGACGTCATGGAGCCCCGCTCCACCCCCGGCCGCCGCGC
>JAEYTB010000045.1 GCA_023434205.1 Planctomycetota bacterium
CCAGGGGCCGACGATCCCCATGCTCGCGGAGCGGCAGGTGCTCACCTTCGCCCTGGAGCTGCTCCCCCGCATCACGCGGGCGCAGACCATGGATGTGCTCTCCTCGCAGGCCACGATCGCGGGCTACAAGGCCGTGCTGCGCGCCGCGGGGGCCCTGCCCAAGATGCTGCCGATGATGACCACCGCCGCGGGCACGCTCACGCCCGCGCGGGTGCTGGTTCTCGGCGCGGGGGTTGCGGGGCTCCAGGCCATCGCCACCGCCCGCCGACTGGGCGCGGTCGTGAGCGGTTACGACGTCCGCCCCGCGGCACGCGAGCAGATCGCGTCGCTGGGCGCCAAGCCCGTCATCCTGGAGCTCGAATCCGCCGAGGGCGAGGGCGGGTACGCGAAGCAGATGGACGAGGCGTACTACGCCCGGCAGCGCCAGCAGCTGGGCGCGGTCATCAAGGACCAGGACATCGTCATCACCACCGCCGTGGTGCCGGGGGCAAAGTCGCCGCTGCTGATCACGGCGGAGGCCGTGGCGGCCATGGCCCCGGGCAGCGTGATCGTGGACCTGGCCGCCGAGCGCGGCGGCAACTGCGAGCTGACGCGCGCGGGCGAGACGGTGGTGGAGCGCGGGGTCACGATCATGGGTCCGCTCAACCTGCCCGCGGAGGTGCCCAACCACGCCAGCCAGATGTACAGCCGCAACATCGCCGCGTTCCTGGCGGTGATCGTGAAGAAGGGCGCCCTGACCATCGACACCGCCGACGAGATCGTGGGCGGCACGCTCGTCACGCAGGCGGGCAGGATCATCAACGACCGCGTCGCCAAGGTGCAGCAGCCATGAACCACGCCCACCCAACCCCCGCGCTTATGCTCGCCGCCGAGGCCGGGCTCGCCGTGCCCACGGTGGTGCTGTTCCTGATGGTGCTGATGCTCGCGAGCTTCGTGGGGCTGGGGATCATCCGGCGCGTGTCGCCGCTGCTGCACACGCCGCTGATGAGCCTGACCAACGCCATCTCCGCCATCGCGGTGGTGGGGGCGATCATCGTCGCGGGCGGGCACGACTACCCCACGTGGGCCCGCGTCATGGGCTCGGTGGCGCTCTTCGCCTCGATGACCAACATCATCAGCGGGTTCCTCATTACCAACCGCATGCTCAAGATGTTCAAGGAGAAGCCCAAGGGCTGACATGAGCCTCTACTGGACCCACATCGCGTACATCGTCGCCGCGGCGCTGTTCGTGTTCAGCCTGCACTGGATGAACACGCCCAGGACCGCCCGCAAGAGCGTGATCGCCGGCTCGCTGGCGATGGGCATCGGCGTGCTCGCGACCTGGTTCAGCCCTTACGTTGAGCGCACCTTCGAGACCACGTCGTACATCCTGATCCCCATCCTGCTGGCGATCGGGCCGGGCATCTGGCTGGCGAAGGTGCCGCTGACCGCCGTGCCGCAGCGGACGGCGCTCTCCCACGCCTTCGGCGGGCTGGCCGCGGGTCTGGTCGGGGCGGCCAAGTTCTTCTACTGGTACAACGCCGACGCCGCGGCGATGGCCGAGGCCGCGCAGTTCGTAGTCGCCGAAGAGCCTGTGCGCTCGCTGACGCACTTCCGCGTGATTGCGATTGTGTTCGAGGTGATCCTGGGGTTCCTGACGTTTACCGGCTCGCTGATCGCGGCGGGCAAGCTGCAGGAGCTCAAGTGGGTGCCGCAGCGGCCGTGGGTCTACAAGGGCCAGAACCTGGTCAACGGGGTCGCGTTCGCGGGCTGCGTGGTGCTGGCGACGGTCCTGGTGATGAACCCGCACGCCGCGGCGGCCCCGTGGCTCTTTGCGGGCATCATCGTGCTGAGCCTCAACTTCGGGTGGATGCTGGTGATGCCCATCGGCGGGGCGGACATGCCGACGGTGATCGCGATTCTGAATAGTTACGCGGGGCTCGCCGCGGTGGCGATGGGCTTCGTGCTGGACAACCCGCTACTGATCGTGGCGGGGGCGCTGGACGGGGCCAGCGGCCTGATCCTGTCGATCATCATGTGCAAGGCGATGAACCGCTCGTTCACCAACGTGCTGTTCGGCGCCTTCGGGCAGGTGAAGGCCAAGGCGGGGGCGCAGGAGCAGAAGTCCCACCGCTCGGCCACGGCGGACGAGGCCGCGGGGATCCTAGAGGCCGCGCAGCGCGTGGTGATCGTGCCCGGCTACGGCCTCGCGGTGAGCCAGGCGCAGCACAAGGTCCGCGAGCTGTACGACGCCCTCACGAAGCGTGGCATCGATGTGCGCTTCGCGATCCACCCGGTCGCGGGCCGCATGCCCGGGCACATGAACGTGCTGCTCGCCGAGGCCGATATCCCCTACGACCGCCTCGTGGAGATGGAGGACATCAACCCCGAGATGCCGCAGGTGGATGTGGCCCTGGTCATCGGGGCCAATGATGTCACCAACCCCGCCGCACGCCACGACCAGTCCAGCCCCATCTACGGCATGCCGATCATCGACACCGACAAGGCCCACAGCGTCATGGTGATCAAGCGGAGCATGAACCCGGGCTTCGCGGGCATCGACAACGAGCTGTACTACCTGGACAAGACACTGATGCTCTTCGGTGATGCCAAGGGGTTCGTGGGCGAGATTGTCAAGTCGCTCAGCGGGGGCGGGGGCCACTGATGCGCTGCGTGCTCGCCCAGGCACCGTCCCGCGGCGCGGCGGGCGGGGGCATGACGCTGCTCGAGCGAGCCCAGGCCGGCGGCTGGTACCCGCTCCTGGTGATCGGGGGCATCCTGGCTCTGGCGGCGGTGTTCGTGCTGCTGGTGAAGATGAAGCGGGACAGTTGAGGGCGCGATCTGGTATCCTCCCCGCATGCGTCTGTTAATTGCGCTGGCTGCGTGTGCTCTCGTTCTTCCCGGCTGCTGGGCCCACCACAAGCCCCGCCCGCGCATGGCCACGCTCGGCCATGCCTCCCCACGGCCCACCCTGCCGGAGGGCGTCTGGCCTGAGCGCGCGGTTGAGCCCCTCACCGCCCTGCATGACGCTACGCCCGGCACGGTGTACCTCTTCAAGGTCAAGGACGGCGTCGACCCCGCAACCCTCTCTGACGCCGAGCGAAAAATCGTCGAAAAGCCGCACTACGAGCTCGCCTACAAGGGCATCCACGGCGTCAACCTGCTCCGCCTGTTCAAGGAGAAGGAAGCCGCCAAGCCGGGCGACCTCAACGC
Organism: Planctomycetota bacterium; assembly: GCA_023434205.1. Classification (GTDB taxonomy): domain Bacteria; phylum Planctomycetota; class Phycisphaerae; order Phycisphaerales; family UBA1924; genus JAEYTB01. The sequence goes on from JAEYTB010000045.1 coordinate 3,193, forward strand.
CGTCTTCGACTTCACGCACCTGTTCGTCGGCTTCAAGCCCAACGGCGCGATCCTTTCATCCCGCACCCTCGACTCCATCGCCCGCCGCCGCGCCCTCGAGAAGGACCTTAGTCCTGTCATCCCGGTCGTCGCGCCCGACGCGAAAGCCATTGCGAAGGCGAAGCTCGAGGGGGTCGACAGCTCTCACCTCTACCTCGACGACGGCCTGCCGGTCCGCATCCCGCCCGCCAAGCCCGGCTTCAGGCCCAAGGGCCTGGTGATCCACCTTCAGTCGTTGGGTGGAAACGAGTACGAGCCGAAGGTCCTCCAGGAGTTCGAACGGCGCGGCTGGGCCGTGATCGACCTCAAGGGCCAGAGCCACATCACCAGCCCTATCCCCCAGTCTTCGCACGAGGAGATCCGTGCCCTGGGCGCCCGGACTCGCGAGCTGGCCAGAGAGATCTTCGAGACGCGCAACGCCAAGGGCACAGAGCTCGCTGTGGTCTCGCTCGAGGACGCCAAGCAAGAGAACGCCAAGAACGCCGTTGCCCGCATCCAGAGGCATCCCAAGTACAAGGAGTACATGGAAGTCCAGTCCCGCCTCTCCAAGCTGCGCCAGGGCGGGTACCAGGCGTGCAGCGACGCCGACCTCCCCGGCATCGCCGCGGAGATCGCCGCCTCCATCGACCAGGGCATGGCCGGCGCGGCGTATGCGGTGGAGACCATCCTCGACTACGTGGACACCCATCGCCCCGACCTCCAGAACATCCCCGTCGTGCTCGCAGGATTCAGTGCCGGGGCACTGGCGACACCCACCATCGCCGCGCGGCTGGAAGAAATCCAGCCCGGCCGCATCCAGGCTGTCGTGCTCGTCGGCGGCGGCTGCAACCTCTTCCGCCTCGCGATGGAGAGCACCTTCAGCAACGGCGGCCTGCGGGTGCTGTGCGGCGAGAAGCCCGCCTCCAAGCAAACGATCAGCAAGATCAGCGACCTCTACCTCGCCGCGTCGAAGCTCGACCCCTACCACACCGCCCCGCTCATCACGCACCTGCCGATCCTCGTGCTGCACGCCTCCAGCGACACCTGGGTCCCCGCCGCGATGGGCGAACTGCTCTACGAGCGGCTTGACTACCCCGAGCGGTTGGTGATGAGCGGCGGCCACGAGCACCTGTTCTACTTCCTGCCCGGCCGGGCCGGGTGGATCGTGGACTGGACCGAGAAGAAAGTGCCGCAGCCCCGCTCTGCGCTCGCTCCCTCCCCCTGACCCCGCCAAGCACGCCCCACGCGTTACACACACGTGACGCACGAAACCCCGCGCTCCGCGTATAACCCGGTAGCAACCCGGAGCGCACCCATGCACCTTCGATCATTCGCCGCGGCATTCTCCCTGGCCCTGCTCGCGCTGCTCCCCACGTGGAGCCCCGCCCAGGTCACCACCACCACAACCACCACGACCACCACCGTGCACGACGGCCCCCACGTCATCGTGCCCCAGGTCAGCATCCACCCGCACCGCCGCCGGCCTCACACCCCGCCCACCCCCGTCGAGCTCACCGCCGTCAATGCGAACATCAGCGTCGATGAGCAGGTCTCGGCCACCACGATCGAGCTGACCCTCACCAACCGATCCCGTTCCCAGCAGGAGGCCGTGATCCTCCTGCCCGTGCCCGACGGCGTCGTCGTCCGCTCCCTGCTGTACGACGGCGTGGGCCCGGAGCCCACGGCCAAGGTACTGCCCCGCGAGGAGGCCCGCAGCATCTACGACGCCATCGTCCGCTCGATGCGCGACCCCGCGCTCGTCGAGTTCGCCGGCTACAACCTCATCAAGACGTCCGCGTTCCCCATCCCGCCCGGCAAGTCGCAGAAGCTCAGCCTGACGTACGAGCAGGTCCTCGCTCAGGACGGCGACCGCGTGGACTACGCCCTGCCGCGGAGCGAGGCTCTTTCGGGAGGCGGCGCCTGGACCATCCACGCCGACATCCGCAGCCAGCGCCCGATCACCGGCGTCTACTCCCCAAGCCACGAGATCACCACCACGCGCATCAACGAGAACCATGTCCGCATCGAGCTGATCGGCAAGCCCGCGGAGCAGCCCGGCGCGGTCCGCTTCTCCTACCTGCTGGGACGCAACGGCCCGCTCTCGGTCTCCACGATGGCCTACCCGGACCCCGCGCTCTTTGACGGCAAGGGCGGGTTCTTCATGATGCTCGCAGGCCTTCCCTCAGGCAGTCAGGAGGCCGCGGTGAAGCGCGAGGTCATCCTCGTCATCGACCGCTCGGGCTCCATGAAGGGCGAGAAGATGGCCCAGGCCCTCGCCGCCGCGGCACAGATCATCGAGGGCCTCGAGCTGGGCGAGGCCTTCAACATCATCGACTACAGCGACTCCATCCAGTCCTTCGCCGCGGCCCCCGTGATCAAGTCCCGCGAGACCGCCTCGCAGGCCAAGGCTTACCTCGCCCGCATCCAGGCCTCCGGCGGCACCAACATCCACGATGCGCTGCTCGAGGCCCTCCGCAGCAAGCCCAGCGCGGGCATGCTGCCGATGGTCCTGTTCCTCACCGACGGCCTGCCCACCGTGGGCGAGCGCAGCGAGGTCGCGATCCGCGAAGCGGTCAAGAAGGCCAACGACGCGAACCGCCGCATCTTCAGCTTCGGCGTGGGCTTTGATGTCAACACGCCGCTGCTCTCGGGCGTCTCCAAGACCAGCCGCGGCGCGGCCACCTTTGTGCTCCCCGACGAGGACGTCGAGGTGAAGGTCTCCCAGGTCTTCAAGCGCCTCGCGGGGCCCATCCTCGCCGCGCCCCGCCTCACCGTCCGCTCGGGCAACGAGCAGGACACCCGCGCGCTGCGAGAGCTGCTGCCCGCCGAGCTCCCCGACCTCTTCGACGGCGACCAAATCGTGCTCACGGGCCAGTACACCACCGAGAAGCCCGTCACCCTCCGCCTCAGCGGCGAGTACCTCGGCGAGCCCCGCCACTTCGACTTTGAGTTGGATGTGAGCAAGGCTTCCACGCGCCACAGCTATGTGCCGCGGATCTGGGCCAACCGCAAGGTCGCGGCCCTGGTCGACCACATCCGCCAGGCCGCCGCGGACACGGCCAACCCCATGAGTGAGTCCGCCCGCAAGGAGATCGTGGAGGAGATCATCGCGCTGTCGACGAAGTACGGCATCCTCACGGAGTACACCGCGTTCCTCGCGACCGAGCCGGAGCGGCGCTTCGACGCGCCCGCCCGCGCCAACAACCTCCGTGATGCGGATCTGGCGATCCGCGAGCGGGCCGTGCAGACCCGATCCGGCGCAGGCGGCGTCGCCCAAGAGATGAACGTCCAGAAGCAGGCCGCTTCGTCCGCGCCCGCGGCGGTCGGCGCGTACAAGTACTACAGGGACGATGCCGGCAGCATCGACGAGGTCTCCATCACGACGGTGCAGAACATCGCCGACCGCACCTTCTTCCAGCGGAAGGACCGCTGGGTCGAGTCCCAGCTCCTGGCGACCGAGGACCAGAAGCCCGACCGCGTCATCGAGTTCGGCACCGACGAGTACCTCACGCTCGCTCGCGAGCTGGCCCGCGACAACCGGCAGGTGGCCCTGGCCCTTGGTGGAGACGTCCTGCTCCAGGTCGGCAAGGAGCGAATCCTCGTCAAGGGCCCGTGAGCGCCCGCTCGATAACCTGATACGTGGCACGACCGCGGCTTCGCGGTCGTGTCATTGAAGGGAACCCTCCCAATGCCCCTCGCCCGCATCCTTGTCGTCGAAGATGACCCGGCCATCCGGCGCGGACTCTGCGATGCCCTCACCTTCTCCGGCTACGCGCCGATGGAAGCCGCCGACGGCAAGGCGGGCCTCGACGCCGCCCTCACCGCCGAGGTAGACCTCGTTCTGCTCGACGTGCTCATGCCCCGGATGGACGGCATCTCCGTCCTCAGGGAACTCCGCAAGGCCAAGCCCACGCTCCCTGTCATCGTCCTGACTGCCAAGGGCGAAGAGCAGGACCGAGTGCGCGGCCTCAAGGAAGGCGCCGATGACTACGTCGTCAAACCCTTCAGCGCCACCGAGCTGCTCGCCCGCGTTGAGGCCGTCCTCCGCCGCTCGCCCGAGCGGCCCAGCACCATCAAGAAAGTCTCCATCGCCGGCCGCGCCATCGATATCGACCGGCGCGAGGTGACCTTCGCCGACAACCACCGCGAGCAGCTCTCGCAGAAGGAAGCCGACGTCCTGGGCTACCTCATCACCAACCGCGGCCGCGCCATCGCCCGCGAGGAGCTCCTTCAACGCGTCTGGGGGCTCGACCACCGCGGCATGCACACCCGCACCGTGGACATGACCATCGCCCGCCTCCGCGAGCTGCTCCGCGATGACCCCGCCAACCCCGCCGTGATCGTCACCGTCCGCGCCAAGGGCTACATGCTCGCGGCGGACTCACCGGCGGCCGCCGGTAGTGGGGGGGAGTAGGCGCGTGCGCGGCCCCCGCTGGTCCATCCTGATCTTTGCCGCGGGCGTGCTGCTGGTGTTCGGTGCGCTGGGCTGGGTCACGCACCAGGCGCTCCGCCTGGAGCAGGCCGAGCAGGACGCGCGTGCGGACGCCCGCCATCAGGAGAACATCCGCCTGGCGCTGTGGCGCATGGACTCCACGATCGGGCCGATCCTCGCGCGTGAGGCCGCGCGGCCCTACTTCGAGTACCGGCCGTTCTACCCTGCGGACCGTGCGTACACGCGCCAACTCGGCCGCGTCGAGCCCGGCGAGGTGTTCGTCCCCTCACCCTTGCTCCACGCGACCGATCCCTTCGTCAGGCTCCACTTTGAGCGGTCCGCGTCCGGGGAGGTCACGAGCCCGCAGGTGCCCACCGGCGAGATGCGTGCCCTCGCCGAGTCGGTGTACGTCACCGGCTACGCCCTTGCGCTCTCGGAGCAGACGCTGTCGCAGCTCACGACGCTGCTCGCGCCGGCCCGCACCGCCACGCGCGATGACGCGGCCGATGAACTGAAGAAGGAGGCAAACTCCGCAGCCGACCTCGCCGCGAAGGACGCCCGTTCCAACGAGCCCCCGCGCCAGCAGGCCCAGAAGCTCGAGATCGAGCAGAGCGCCTCGGAGTACCAGGTCCGCGCCCGCAACATCGGCCAGATCAACCGCCCCGAGCGGGCGCAGACCGCGTCAGCCCCGGAGGCTGCGCCGCAGACACGCCAGAGCGCACGGGGCGACGCCGCCCCGCCCGCCGCGGCAACGCCCCTCGCCGGCGCCCGCGACGACGCGGCGCGGGAGCACGACGCGGATGCCGGCCAGGCCGGCGGCTACGCCTACGAGCCCATCACCGTGGGCCCCAGCGACGCGGGCGTCGTGCAGCGAGAGTTCATCCCAAGCTGGGTGGGCGACACGCCCTCGCTCGAGCTTGTCTACACCCGCCAGATCGACGCCGGCGAGGCCCGCTTCGAGCAGGGCTTCTGGGTGAACTGGCCCGCCCTGCGCGAGACCCTCACCGCCAGCGTGCAGGACCTGCTCCCCGGCGCGGTGCTCCGGCCCCTCGCCGCCGTCCCCGCGCCCGAGGACCTCGCGACCCTCGGCCGCTCCCTCGCCTCCCTCCCCGCCGAGCTCGTCGCGCCCGAGCCCGCCGCCCTCTCCATCCGCGGCATCACCCCCGTCCGCTCAACACTCCTGGCCACATGGCTCGCCGCGATCGGGGCGGTGATCGCCATTGCCCTCGTGCTGCGCGCTTCGCTCGAGCTCGCCGAGCGCCGCGGCAGGTTCGTCTCCGCCGTCACGCACGAGCTCCGCACGCCGCTGACCACCTTCTGCCTCTACTCGCAGATGCTCGCCGACGGCATGGTCCCCACCGAAGAGGCCCGCCGCGGCTACTTCAAGACCCTCAGCAGCGAATCGCAACGCCTCGCGCGTATCGTCGAGAGCGTGCTGGACTACGCGCGCCTGGGCCGCCCCCGCGCCGCATCGGCCGTCCAGCCGATCTCCGCCGCGGCTCTGCTCGAAAAGCTCACGCCCCCGCTCCAGTCCCGCTGCGACCAGGCCGGCATGACGCTGGTCATCGACAACACCGCGCCCGCGGACACCACCCTTCGTTGCGACCCCGCGCAGGTGGAGCGCATCCTCTACAACCTTGTGGATAACGCCTGCAAGTACGCCGCGGAGGCGGAGGACCGGCGCATCCACCTCACGATCGCCGCCGCCCGCGCCGACCTCACCCTCACCGTCCGCGACCACGGCCCCGGCATCCCCCGCGCCGAAGCCGCCCGCATCTTCCGCCCCTTCATCCGCGGCAAGAAACAAATCGACGGCTCCACCCCCGGCCTGGGCGTCGGCCTCGCCCTGGCTCATGGCCTCGCCAAGGAATGCCGCGGCGACCTGCGGCTGGTGCCTTCGGAGAACGGCGCCGAGTTCCGCCTGCGGCTGCCCCTCGGCGACTGATCACCGCTTCGACTCTCCGCTCTCGGCTCTTCGCTTTCCGCTTTCAAGGCAACGGCTCCAGCCACCCTTCCGGCACCTCGGCCCACACCCGTGCCGAGGCATCGAACATCACGCCGTTGAACTTCTTCACGTGGAACCACCCCACGCGCCGGCTCACGTGCGCCGCGTCCCGGTAGTCCAGGATGCTCGCCGTGCGCGTCGGCGGTGGGGCCCCTGTCGCCACCGCTCCCGCGGCGGAGTCCACCAGCAGGTTCGCCGCGGAGGGCTTCTGCACCTTGTCGAACGCGATGTGCGCCCGCCGCGCCGGCCGCCCCTGGGAGAGGGGCCACAGCTCATCATCGAAGTTGTCCAGGTCCCCCGGCGCACCGGCGTGCCCCGTGCCGTTCATCGCGTAGGTGCGGAGCATGGGCCGCCCATAGAACGCCCGCACGGTCGGGCACACCAACGCCGACCGCTCCGTGTAGAGCTCCGCGCTGGTCGTGCCCGTCACGCCGAACGACTGCTGCACCACCATGCCCCAGTTGGGCAGCTCCGTGTACGGCACCCCCAGCGCCGGCCCGACGCCCTTGTTCTCATCCGCGTACGCGCGGCAGGCCACAAACACCTGCCGCAAGTTCGACAGGCACACCACGCTCCGCCCCGTCTCCCGCGCCTTGGAGAGCGCGGGCAGCAGGATGCCGATCAGGACCGCGATAATCGCGATCACCACCAGCAGTTCGATCAACGTGAATGCCCGCTTCAAGCTGTACACCCCACAACGCACCAACCGCGGCAGGAAGGGAAAAACCGAACACAGAGCCCACAAAGGAAAACAGAGCACACCGAGCAAGTACAGGATTGAATCCGATTCCCCTCAGTGCCCTCCGTCTCCCTCCGTTCCCTCTGTGTTCCTCTTCTCCTCACGAGAACTTCGGCGCCACCGACCAGTTCATCTTCCCGATCAGCCGGGACCAGTAGTCGCTCCGTGGGTTCTGCACGAACCGGATCGAACTGGGGTGCCGCTCGATCAGGATCCGGTCACCCGGCAGCACCGGGGCCTGTACCTGCCCGTCCAGCACCAGCGTCGTCCCGGGCGACAGCTCCTGGTTCACCTTGATCGCCTTGATCTCGATCCGGCTATGCCCCGGCACCACCACCGGCCGCACCGAGAGCGAGTGCGCCGCGATGGGCGTGATCGCGAACCCGTCCACCGTCGGCGCCAGGATCGGCCCGCCTGCGGACAGGTTGTACGCCGTGGACCCCAGGGGCGAGGAAATGATCACCCCGTCGCCGCTCATCGTCGGCCCGGTGTGCCCGTCGATGCTGAACGCCAGGCTGATCATCCGATAGGGCGGCCCCGCGGTGATCACGGCCTCGTTAAGCGCCATCCCCTCGAACCGCGCCGCCTCCCCCTTGGCGGGCAGCACCCGCACCTGGATCAGGCTGAACGACTGGATGACCAGGTCGCCGGACCCGAAGATCCCCGCTGCCTGCTCGCGCAGGGCCGGCATGTCGAACTCCGCCAAGAATCCAAGCCGCCCCATGTTCACGCCCAGCATCGCCATGCCCGGCGCGGCGCACCGCCGCGCCTGCGAAAGCAGCGTCCCATCCCCCCCGAACACCACGATCAACTCCGCCCCCCGCGCCGCGGCGGGCAGCGGCGAGGAATCTGCCGGGAGCTCAGCCACCAGCCGCCCGTGCTTCTCGATCAGCGCCCGTACCTCCGCCGCGGCGGTCGCCGCCGCGGGCTTGTGCGGGTTTACCAGTAACAGTGCGCTTCGTCCCATCATTTGAAGTCTAGCGTCGGGCGATCCCCGCGAGCCTCCCTGCCCCTCAAGCCAATCCTGATGCCGCCGCACGCGACTCCCGTCGTCTACCGTTCCGCAGGATGAACCCGATCATCGACCTCCCGCCCCCCCTCGCCGCCTCCCTTGGCCCCCTTGCCGAGACCATCGCCGGTGCGCTCCTCGAGGTCCAGCGGGTCTTTGACCGCCAGCTCCGCTCCGACCTGCCCCCCGTCTCCACGCTCTGCCGGCACGTCGAGCACTACCGCGGCAAGATGCTCCGCCCGACCCTCGTCATCGCCTGCGGAATCGCCGCGCACCCCCGCGCCGCCACCGCCAGCCCCGCCTCCCTCATCACCCCCGCCCACCACGTTATTGCCGCCGTGATTGAGATGGTCCACATGGCGACCCTCGTCCACGATGATGTCCTCGACGAGGCCGACACCCGCCGCCGCGCCCAGACCATCAACCGCCTCCACGGCAACGAGGCCGCGGTGATCCTGGGCGACTACCTGATCGCGTCGGCGTACCACCTGTGCTCGACGCTGCCCGACAACCGCGCTTCGCTCGTCGTGGGCCGCGCCAGCGTCACGACGTGCGCGGGCGAGCTGCTCCAGCTCCACCACCGCGACGACTACTCGATCGACGAGCCGACGTACTTCGAGGTTCTCGCACGCAAGACGGCGGAGCTGATCGCCACCGCCGCGGAGCTCGGCGCCGCCCAGTCGGGCGCCTCCGCGGCGACCTGCAACGCCCTCGCCGACTACGGCCGCAAGCTCGGCATCGCGTTCCAGATCCAGGACGACCTGCTCGACCTGACCGGCAAGGAGTCCGTCGTCGGCAAGTCGGTGGGCAAGGACCTGGACAAGGGGAAGATGACGCTGCCCTTCGTCCACCACCTCGCGAACGCCGACCACCACGCCCGCGCCGGCACGCTCATCGCGCTGGAGTCGATGCCCGACGACCACGCCCGGGCCGAGCTCTACGCCGCCCTTGAGCAGACGGGCTCCATCGACTACGCCCGCAAGGCCGCGCAGCGTTACGTGAGCGAGGCCGTGAAGAACCTCTCCGAGCTCCCGAACAGCCCCGCCAAGGCCATGCTCCACGCCATGGCCGAGGCCGTCATCACGCGCGCGTACTGATCAGCTTCGAGCGTCCTCCGCTCTCAGCAGCTCCCCCCCGCCAAGGCGCAGAAGAACGACTCGATGTCCGCATCCGTGCCGATATCGTCATCCATGTTGAAGTCCGCGTTCCCGCCCACGCCCGCCAGCGACCGGAAGAACGCCTCGATATCCGCATCGGTCCCCACATCGCCGTCTAGGTCAAAGTCCACGTAGGGGTGGACCTCGACCTCCAGCTCAAGCGTGGGGCTGTACCCCAGCACCGGCGACAGCGCGTTCTCCTTGGTATAGAACGCCGGGTACACCACCCCGCCCCCGCCGCCCGGCCCGCCCGACGCCGGGTGCAGGCTGCTCACCATCAGCATCACCTTCCCCGCGTTCAGACCGCGTGAGAAGTAGTTCCGCACCGCCGCGCTGCTGGTGTCCACCTCGAACACGAACTCCGTCCCTGCGGGTACCAGCTCGCCGGGCATCACCGTCGTCGTGACGCCGACCGCCATCGGCGAGGCCTCAAACCGCAGCCGCACCTGGCGCGACACATCCGTCGCCACCCCCGCCTCATCCACCACCGCGGCGAACGCGCTCCGCGTGCCCTCCTGCGGAGGGAAGCTCGGCACCGTGCTGTACGCCGTGGTCTCCTGGAACGTCTCCGCGCTCTGCCCGTTGCGGTACCCCACCGCGAACAGTTCCACCGGCTTCCCCGCGTCGGCGTCCGCCACATACTCGGGGTCGGTGTCCGCGTAGGAGGTCGCCACCGCATCAAAGCTCGGGTCGTACACGAACCGCAGGTCGTTGCTCACCACCACCCGCACCCGCGCCGACCGCACCCGGTACCGCAGCTCGCCCGCCCCAGCCGGCACCTGCCCGCCGGTCCCGAAGCCGATGAGGAACTGCGCATCCCGGTCATCGAAACCCACCTGCCCCAGCGCGGCGTACACCGGCGCCGAGGTCTCGGTCCCCGGTGCGCTCGCGAACGGGTACATCCACCGGTCCAGGAGCGGCTGCTCCCAAGCGCCCTGGAACACCTGCCCCATCGCTCCGCCGCACGCCGCGGCGACGACGCCCGCTCCGACCAATACCGCGATCCGCATATCATCCGCTCCGTGTAATAGTGAGGGGCTCGGGTCAAGGCTCCAAAATCTTGCCAGACAGGAATGATTCCTGCCCGACAATATTCTATACTGCCTTGCCGAAAGTCCAGTTCCACGAGCCATGCCCCGCCGCGCATTCACCCTCATCGAGCTCCTCGTCGTCATCGCCATCACGGCGATCCTCATCTCCATCCTCCTCCCAGCCCTGGGCAAGGCCCGCCAGACCGCCCGAACCACCCGCGAGCTCGCTGCGGCACGCTCCCTCCTCACCGCCTTCACCCTCTACTCCGACGCCAACCGCGGCAGGGTCCTCACCGGCTACCCCACCCGCGACATGGTCAACACCACCGCCCCGGTCCTCAACGACAAGGGCGACCGCCTCCTTGATGAGGAAGCGCAGCGCTACCCCTGGCGCATTGCCCCCTACCTCAACTTCGACTTCCGCGGCATGTACGACGACGACAAGGTCCTCGCCGCGCTCCGCAACGGCGAGCCTTCCTACGCCTCCTACGGCGTGGGCTACGACTACGTCGTCAGCCTCTTCCCTTCGCTGGGGATGAACATCGCCTTTGTTGGGGGCAGCGACCGCCACGGTGCCTTCGACCCTGTGTTTTCAAGGGTTTTCGGCAGGGTCCACCTTGAGCGCATCGAGGATTCCCGCCGCCCCTCCAGCCTCCTGGTCTTCGCCTCCGCCCGCGCGGATGTACAGGCCCAGGTCCCATTCCTGAGCAACCCGCAGGGCTTCTTCAGGCTCGAACCGCCGCGGTTCGCCGCGTCGCAGCCCCGCCTGTGGCAGCAGGCGTACGACCACGCCTCGCCCAGCCCCGGGCTCAACTCGGGCTTTATCTCCCTCCGCCATGGCGGAAAGGCCGTGACGGCGCATCTGGATGGGCACGCCGCCCTGCTGGGCTGGTCGGACCTCGGCGACATGCGCCGCTGGGCCGACCAGGCCGACGGGCCGGACTGGGGCGTATCCCCCCGCTAGTTGCCCTGGATTCGCGTCAGATCTATCCGAATATTCTCCAGACTCCCGGCGTGGAGGTCCGACAAGTGTTTTTGGCCTTTCCCACCCCCGGACCCGCGAACGGCCTTGCGTCACGGGTCCTGTGCGGGTACAGTCGAAGGAGCGTGGGGCGGCCTTCTGGCATCGGAACCCGTATTTCAAGCCTCTCTCGAGTTCTCACACCGCAAGTTCTCTGAACCCCGTGCGTCGGGGCCAATGGTTTCAACTTGGAGCGCTAGTCCCATGAAGATCGGTCACACCCTGAGGTCGCGTCGTGCCTTCACGCTGATCGAACTGCTCGTGGTGATCGCGATCATCGCGCTCCTCATCGGTATCCTGTTACCTGCGCTGGGCAAGGCCCGCGCCAACGGCCGCTCGATCAAGGAGCAGGCCGCCTGCCGCGAGATGGTTCAGGCCTACCACCAGTACACCGCGACGTTCAAGGACGCCGTGATCATCCCCTACATCAACTGGGCTTGGGCGCACCCGCACCAGGGCAAGATCAACATGATGCCTGCCGACCCGGCCGACCCGCGCCGCCTGCTTGAGGGCGACGTGATCAAGTCCTGGCCTTGGCGGTTCGTGATGCAGAGCGACTTCCCGCAGTCGGCCATGATGCTGGACGCCCGGACGCGCGAGGACTTCCGCACCCGCAGCTCAACGCCCACCGGCACCGGCGCCATCGGGACGAACCTCTACGACGACGTCAACAAGTTCCAGTACGCGTTCACCAAGCACCCGTCCTTCGGCATCAACAGCATCTACGTCGGCGGGCACTACGGCCACGGCGCCCACACGATGGGCAACGGCAACACCGCCGGGGTCGATCCCAACGGCCGCTGGTGGGTCGGCCGCATCGACGAGGTCCGCAACGCTTCCAACCTCCTGGTCTTCCTCAGCGGTCGCGAGCGTGATATCAAGTTCGGCAGCCGCGGCGGGACTTACTACTCCGGCCGCCCCGTGGCTTCGTCCGACAATCAGGTGTACGTGCCCGGGACCAACCACATCTTCCCGCCCAAGGGCGGCTTCCCCGGCGCCGGCACCGGCCTGCCCGCCGCGTGGGATATCAGCAACTCCTACGACGCCCGCCGCCGGCCTGAGACGTGGGGCATGGTGGACGGCCGCCACTTCAACAAGGTCATCACCGGCATGATGGACGGGCACGTCGAGCTCCAGTCCATCGAGCAGCTCCGCGACATGCGCAAGTGGTCCAACTACGCGACCAGCGCCGACTGGAACTTCAGCTACCGCCGCAACTGAGCGCACGCTTTGCCGCAGTTCCTGACGCCCGGCCCCGCGGCCGGGCGTTTTTCTGCGCCGAAGAGGGTTCCGGAGGCAATCGTTGCGTGCGGGATGCACAAAATCGGGCGTCCGCCGTCCGGCCCGCTTCCCCTGACTCCCGTACCCTCCACGGATGATCGACTTCGTCTCAGAGCTCCAGTGGCGCAACCTCATCGCCCAGACCACCGGCGAGGAGGAGGTCCGCAAGCACCTCGCGACCGGCACGCGCAGGGCCTACGTGGGCTTCGACCCCACCGCCGACTCGCTGACCATCGGCAACCTGGTGCCCATCATGCTTCTGCGCCACTTCCAGCGCGCGGGCCACACCCCCGTTGTGCTTGCCGGCGGCGGGACGGGCCTCATCGGCGACCCCTCCGGCAAGTCCGCCGAACGCACGCTCCAGACCCGTGACAAGGTCGAGCACAACGTCAGCCGCCAGCTCCGCATCTTCGAGCGGCTGCTCGACTTCTCCGCGCCCAACAAACCAGTCGTCCTCAATAACGCCGACTGGCTCTGCTCGCTGAGCTTCATTGATGCGCTCCGCGATGTCGGCAAGTTCTTTTCCGTCAACGCCATGGTCCAGAAGGACTCGGTCCGGGAGCGGCTCACCAACCGCGACCAGGGCATCAGCTACACCGAGTTCTCGTACATGATCCTCCAGTCCTACGACTTCCTGCACCTCCACGACAAGCACGCCGTCACGCTCCAGATGGGCGGCAACGACCAGTGGGGCAACATCACCGCCGGCACCGACCTGATCCGCAAGGCCCATAGCGCTGCGGGCGGCCGGGCCCCGGAAGTCCACGCCCTCACCGCCCCCCTCGTCACCAAGGCCGACGGCGGCAAGTTCGGCAAGACCGAGTCCGGCGCCATCTGGCTCACCGCCGACCGCACTAGCCCCTATGCCTACTACCAGTTCTGGCTCAACGCCGACGACGCGGACGCCGTCCGCTTCCTCAAGATCTTCACCCTCCTCCCCCAAGACCAGGTCGACGCCCTCGCCCACTCCCTCGCCACCAACCCCGGCGCCCGCGAGGCCCAGCGAGCCCTCGCCCGCGAGGCCACCGCCCTCCTCCACGGCACCACCGAGCGCGACCACGCCGAGGCCGCCGCGAAGGCCCTCTTCTCCGGCGACATCTCCGGCTTGCCCGAATCCACCCTCACCGAGGTCTTCGCCAGCGTCCCCAGCAGCAACCACGGCCGCGCGACGCTGGAAGGCGACGGCGTCCCAATCCTCGACCTGCTCGTCACGACCAAACTCGCCGAGTCTAAGCGAGAGGCCAAGGAGTTCCTCTCCGGCGGCTCGGTCACCCTCAACGGCCGCAAGGTGGGGCTGGAAGACAAGGCCAAGGTCTCGGACCTGCTCCACGGCTCGATCATCGCCCTCCGCCGCGGCAAAAAGAACTGGCACGTCACCCGCTGGCAGTAGAATGTGTCCACCACCAGGAACCAAACCATGCTCCGCCCCACCCTCGCAATCCTGATCTGTGCCACGACTGTGCTTCACGGTCGTGTTCTTGCCCAGCAGACCCAGCCCGCCAAGCCCACGCCCCCCGTCCTTGAACTCCCCCCCGAAGTCAAGAAGCCCAAGCCCGAAGCCAAGCCCGACGCAACCCCCGGCGCCGCCAAGTACCCCGCGACGCCCGCCAAGAAGGTCAACGCCAAGCGAGACCTCCGCAACAAGCCCGCCCCCGCGCTCAAGGTCGAACGCTGGCTCAACGGCACGCCCAACCGCAAGGACAAGACCGTCCTCATCGACTTCTGGGCCACCTGGTGCCCGCCCTGCCGCGCCCTCATCCCCGAGCTTGAGGAGTGGCACAACACCTACAAGGACGACCTGGTCATCATCGGCATCAGCAACGAAGCGCCCGACGCGGTGCTTGAGTTCATGAAGTCCAACAAGATGTCGTACACCGTCTGCGTCGACAGCAAGAGCACGACCTCCAAGTCAATCGGCGTCGAGGGCATCCCGCATGTGTTGATCATCAGCAGCGACAACATCGTCCGCTGGCAGGGCTTCCCCTACGGCGAGGAGCGCCTCACCGAGGACACCCTCAAGCAGATCATCGAGGCCGACAAGGCCGCCCGCGCCGCGAAGAAGTCCGGCCGCCCCTCCAGCCCCGCAACGCCCGTCAAGCCCGAGAAGCCCAGCACCCCGCTCATCCAGCCAGCGCCAGAGAAAGCGCCCGGACGCAAGTGATCACGCCCGCCCGAACCGCGCGACCCAGTTATACCCCGCGCGCACGCACTCCTCGACCACCAGACCTGCGCCGGCGCCCAGCGCATCCACTTCGGCGCGCCGCAGCAGCGGCATGTTGATCCCGTTCATCCGCCGCAGCGCCCAGAACCCGTACCCCGGCACGCACCGCGCCAGGATCAGCACCACCAGCTTTCCCCCCGGCGCGAGCCCCCGCGCCAGGTTCGCCACCGCCTCCGCCCGCCGCGGAACAAACTCCAGCACCCCAGCGCACACAATCCGGTCGTACACCGGCTCCAGGGCGACCGTCAGCAGGTCGCCTTGCACGGTCGCGATCCCCAACCGCTCCCGCGCCTGGGTCAGCATCGCCTCCGACACGTCCAGCCCCGTCACCACCGCGCCGCGCTCCAGCAGCGCCGCGGCGTAGTGCCCCGTCCCGCACCCCGCGTCCAGCACGCGGTGGCCCGGGGTGACCTGTGCGAGCCGGAGCACCGCGGGCGTCTCCAGCCCGCGCAGATACCGCCACAGCCCGCGTCGCGAGCCCTGCTCGTACCGGCCAGCGCGCTCCGCGTAGTACCGGCGGGCGGCGATCGTCGACTCGTCCATGCCGCGGATCCTACAGCAGCGGGCTGGCGAGCATCGCGGCGTTCTGGACCATGGACCGGTACAGGGGCCGCCGCTTCCAGAGCTCGAGCACGACCTCGGCGGAGTCGGCGATGTACTGGGTCTGGCAGAAGCGGAGCTGGGCGGTGGCGTCCTTCTCGTACAGCAGCAGGTTGAGCTCGAAGTTCAGAAAGAACGAGCGGATGTCGAAGTTGGCGGACCCGATCATTGCGAACCCGTCGTCCACGGTCATGGTCTTGGCGTGCAGCATGCCCGCCTTGTTCAGGTAGATGTGGACCTTGGCCTCCAGCAGCTGCGTGAAGTAGCCCCTGCCCGCGAGGTCGGTCAGCAGGTTGTCGCTCACGTCGGGGATGACGACCTCCACCAGCACGCCGCGGGCCGAGGCCAGGCGCAGTGCCGTCACCAGCGCCTCATCGGGGACGAAGTACGGCGTGGTGATGATCACCCGCCGGCGGGCCGAGTGCAGCGCCTCGATGATGATGTCCCGCATGATGGCGTTGAGCCCGCCGCTGGGGCCGGTGGGCACAACCTGGATCGGCACGCGGTCGGGCGTCTGGCACGCCGGGAACAGGCCCTGCTCGGGGATCGAGGCCTCGGTCTCGAAGCACCAGTCGTCCAGGAACACCGCCTGGAGCTGCCCGACGGTGGGGCCGACGATCCGCGCGGTCAGGTCCTGCCACACGCCGCCGCGCTTGTGGCCCATGTCCGTGCGGACGATGTTGTGCGATCCGGTGTAGGCCACCGCGCCGTCGATGATCGCCAGCTTGCGGTGGTTCCGCAGGTCCAGGCGAGAGAGCAGCCGGCGCAGGTTGCGCACGGGCAGGTTCGCCTTGACCTCCACGCCCTGCTGCTCCAGCGTGTCGGAGAGGTCGCTGAACAGGAAGAACGATCCCGCGGCGTCGGCGAGCAGGCGGCACTTCACGCCCCGCTGCGCCGCCCGCGCGAGAGCCGCGCCCACCCGCCGGCCCACGTCGTCGTCCTCAAAGATGAAGTAGAGCAGGTGG
Organism: Planctomycetota bacterium; assembly: GCA_023434205.1. Classification (GTDB taxonomy): domain Bacteria; phylum Planctomycetota; class Phycisphaerae; order Phycisphaerales; family UBA1924; genus JAEYTB01. Next base: position 19,672 of record JAEYTB010000045.1, read on the forward strand.
ACGTGGTGGGTGGCCTTGTCGATGTCCTCGATCAGCAGGTCCACGAACCGTGCCGCGTGGGGCAGGAGCTCGACCTGGTTGCCGCCCAGGATGGGCATGCCCACGAGGTTGGCCGCGACGTTAACGAGCGCGTGCTGGTGCTCGTCGATCTGCGGGCGGGTGACGAACGAGCGGTTCACGCCCGGGTGCTGGGACATGTGCTCGATATGCACCGATTGCACGTACTTCTTCGCCCGCCGCCGGCCCAGGCGACGCTCGCCGATGAGGTAGTACAGGATCAGCCCCAGCCAGGGCAGCCACAGCGACAGGGCCAGCCACGCGAGGGCCACCGCCGGCCGCTGCGGGCGCGTGATCACCACCAGCAGCATCCAGATCCGGATGGCCCACTCGATGACCTCAAGGACCAGTGAAAGGGTGACTTCCATACGAGCGCCCGCGCGGCCGAGTGTACCGGCGCCGGGCGCGGTTAGTTCGCCGGTGGGGAGGGCAGCTCGCAGAGAGGATCGAACCAGCTCAGCGAATCCGGGGCCGTTCGAGCGGCCCGCCGCGGCTCAGCGCGGCCTTCGGACTGCGATCGGCCCCAGCGGTGCGCCGCGGCGTCGGGGGCGTGGTGGGGCGCGGCGCAGAGCTCGATGCGGTGGCCGTCGGGGTCCATCACGCAGACCGAGAGCGCCCGGCCGCGGGTCACAAGCTGCGAGGTCTGGGCGCCCAGCAGGCGGGCCAGCATGTACAGGTCCAGCAGCTCGGCCGTCGACTCAAGCTCCAGGAGCATCCCGCCACCACCGACAGACCCGCGGCTGCGGCGGAGGACCAGGCAGCGGTAGCCGTGGGCCAGCAGGGGTGAGACCAGCGTGACGCGTGTGTCGCTGTAGCCCCAGCCGTCCGCGGGGACGAAGCCGAGCAGGTCGGCGTAGAAGGCCCGCGAGCGGGCCAGGTCCGAGACGCCCAGCTCGATGGCGGGAGTAGACGCGCGTGGGGCGGCGGTAGGCATGGGGCCAAGTCTCAGCCGGGGGGCTGAAGGACCTCTAAAAGGACTGTGAATCACCCGGCCCGTGCCCTAGACCGCGACGGGCTCATGGGTTGCACGCGGCGGCGGGGGGGCGGGCTCGGACGCGCGGGCGATGGGGAGCCGGACGCGGAAGGTGCAGCCGCCCTCGGGGTCGTTGCGCGCGTCGATGGTGCCCGAGTGCAGGTCCACGATGCTCTTGGAGATGGTGAGGCCCAGGCCGCTGCCGCGGCGCGAGGCGGTTTTGCCCGGGGCCTGCTGGAAGCGGTCGAAGATGCGGTCGAGGTATTCGTCGGGGACGCCGGGGCCCTGGTCTTTGACGGTGAAGATGAGCGTGCCGTGGGAGTTGCCGATGGGGGCGGGGTCGTACTGGAGCCGGACGGCGACAGTGTCGCCCTTTTTGGAGAACTGGACAGCGTTGCGGATGAGGTTGTCGGCGACGACGCGGAGGAGCTCGGCGTCGCCTCGGATCATGGCGTCAGGCTGCTCGTCGGTGGGCTCGTAGAGGTTGAGGCCGAGCTTGACGCCGTGCTGGCGGGCGTAGAGGGTCGAGTGCTCCACGGCGTCGAGGACGACGTCGTTCATGGGGACGTGGGCCTCGGCGAGGAACTGCTTGCCGTGGCCGAAGCGTGCGAGCATGAGGAAGCTCTCGACGAGCTTTCCGAGCCAGCGCATTTCCTCTTCGACGCTGAGGACGAATCGCTCGTAGGGTTCGAGGGCCTTGCGGGTCTCGGCGGCGAGCTGGGTGTTGATGCCGGGGACGGCGTAGCGCGGGGCGGCGCGCATCTGCTTGAGGACCTGGGCCTCGGTCAGGAGCGCCGAGAGCGGGGTCTTCAGCTCGTGGCTGACCTCGGACATGAAGCGTTCCTGGCTGCGGAACGCGACGGCCATGCGCTCGAGCATGGTGTTGAGGTCGGCGATCATGTGGCCGATCTCGTCGTCGGTCCGCGCGATCTTGACGCGCTCGTCCAGTCGGGTGGGGCTGACCTCACGCACGGCGCGGGCGACGCGGTTGATGCGGTTCACGACCGACCCGGAGACGACCCAGCCGCCCACGGCGGAGCCGATGAGCCCGATTGCTACCGCGGCGAGCAGGGTGCGGACCAGCGAGGCGTGGAGCAGGTCGAGCGGCGCGAGCGAGAGGCCCGCGTAGATGGTGAGGGGCTGGCCGTCGATGACGGCCTTGGCGTAGCTGATGTGGAACCGCTCGTCGACCCCGGTGTCGGACCGGCGGACGTGGACAAGGTGGGACTCGTCGAGGACCGAGGGTGCGAAGAGCCCGTCGGGCGCGGTAGAGGCCAGGATCTTCTGGCTGTCGTCGCGGACCTCGATGACGTACTCGTCGCGCTCGGGGTCGAACTCATCGACGCGCTGGGGGAGGTTGGTGATGCCGCCCTCGCCCAGGAGGCGGACAAGCTTGGGGATGGCGTCATCGAGCCGGCGCTCAACCTCACGCCGGACGTAGACCTCGCGTGCGAGCGGCAGGGCGATGGCGAGGCCGAGCTGGAACAGGCCGGTCCATATGAAGAACGCGGCCGCAAGGCGGAATCGGAGGGTGCGGACAAACGGCGGCAACACTGGTCCTTCCCACTCGGCCGGCGCCGGTCAGGGCCGGTGAGCGCTGAACATATAGCCGGTGCCGATGATCGTGTGGATCAGCGGCGAGTCGAACTCCTTGTCGATCTTACGCCGGAGCATGGAGACGTAGACGTCGATCACGTTGGAGGAGGTGTCGAAGTTCATGTCCCAGACGTGCTCGCCGATCTGGGTGCGGGTGAGGACGCGGTCGGCGTTGCGCATGAAGTACTCGAGGAGGGCGAACTCCTTGCTGGTGAGCTGGATGACCTGGCCGGCCCGCTTGACGTTGCGCTTGGCGAGGTCGAGCTCGACGTCGCCCACGCGGAGGACGGCGGCCTCGGTGGCCTGGCCGCGCCGGAGCAGGGCCCGCACCCGGGCGATCAGCTCGTCGAACTCGAAGGGCTTGGCCAGGAAGTCGTCAGCGCCCGCGTTGAGCCCCGCGACCTTGTCGCTGGTGGCGCTGATGGCCGAGAGGATCAGGATGGGGGTCTTGACGCCCCGCCGGCGGAGTGCCCGGCAGACGTCCATGCCGTCCCGGTCGGGCAGCATGAGGTCCAGGACCACGACGTCGTAGGGGGAGAGGGCGGCGGCCTCCTCGCCCTCAAAGCCGGTGTGGAAGGTGTCGACCGCGTAGCCCTGTTCCTTCAGGCCCTGGGCGATGGCGGCGGCCATTTTGGGGTTGTCTTCGATGACGAGGGTTCGCATGGTGGTCGCCTTTGTTGAGTCCGACGCGTTGTCGGGCTGAGTTTGAACGGGGGTCGCGCGGGCGGGGGCCGGGGCGGTCTCGGCCAACCGGTTTTGGGCTCGGCCGGGGGTGGTTGGGGAACTTTGAGGGTTCACGGTGGGCATTGTCGTGTACTCCGATGGCTTGGCAAGGCACGATTTGGGGAAAAGGCTGCCCGGCCCCGGGCAGGGGCGGGGCGGCCGAGCATGAGGAGTTTCGTAGGTCTAGCGGTCATCTGGACTTAGAGGTGCTGCCCCCGCTGAAGCCGCCGCTGCCGGTGGTTCCGCCGGAGGTCGAAGAGCCGGAACGGGTACGGGTGTTGTCGTCGTCGCCGCGCCCGGAGGAGGCGCTGTCGCCGCTGCCGAAAAGGTTGCCCAGCATGGACTTGACGCGGAGGTTGTTGGTGATCTCCTTGACGCCCCAGACGCTGTCGATGATGTCCTCGATCTGGTGCTTGGTACGGCGGCTGTCGACGCTGCCCGAGAGCGTGACGTCGCCGCTCTGGACGGTGACTTCGATCTGGTCAAGGTCGATGTCGGACTGCTGGAGGAGCTTGTCGATCACTTCCTCGCGGAGGCGGTCGTCCGAGCGCTGGTAGCCCTTGGGGCCGCGCCGGGAGCGGACGTCGGTGTGGCGGCCGGCCTGGGTGCCGTAGCCCGCGGCGGTGGCGCCGCCGATGCCGCCGGTGTAGGCGCCGGCGCCGTAAGCACCGGACCCGCCGAAGCTTCCCCCGTAACCGCCCATGCCGCTGGAGCCCATGCCCGAGGACCCGAAGCTCGGCGAGCCATAGGAACCGGAACCGCCGTACCCACCCGAGCCGCCCCAGTTTGAACCCCCCTGCGAGCCGAAGCCGCTGCCGTAGCTTTGCGAGCCGGAGCCGAAGCTGCCGTAGTCTGAGCCGCGGGACTGGCCCTGCTGGTTGCCCCAACCCTGATTACCCCACCCCTGGTTGCCCCAGGCCTGGTGGCCCTGATTTCCCTGATTGCCCCAGCCCTGGGCGCTGGAACCTTGGTTGCTCCAGCCCTGGTTCCCGAATGGGGACGTGCCGCCCTGGCCGGCGGAGCCGTAGGACTGGAGGCCGCCGTAGCCGCCGGAGCTGGTGCCGAACCCGCCCTGCTGGCCGTAGCCCCCGCCGAACTGGGAGCCGTAGCCCTGCGATCCGTAGCCCTGCGATCCGTAGCCCTGCGACCCGTACTGGTGGGTGCCGGACGGCGATCCGTAGCCCTGCCAGGACGATCCGCCCGAAGGCTGATTGTGGGATTGGGGGTTCCAGCCGCCGCTGTAGGAACTGCCGGACTGGCCGAAGCTGGAGCCCATCTGCCCCTGCCCGCCGTAGCCCTGCGAGCCGGTGGAATAGGGCTGGTAGCCGCCGAAGCCGCCCTGCGACTGGCCGTAGCCCTGTCCGCCCTGACCGGAGCCGGAGAAGGACGGATCCTGGCGGCGGCCTTCACCCTGCGAGGACGAGTAGCCGGGGTCGTTGAACTGGCTGGAGGAGTACGAGCCCCCCTGCCACTGGCCACGCTGGTTGTGGTCGTTGCGGTCGCTGTCGTAGGAAGAGCGGCGGTCATCATGCTGCATGGGCATCTCCTTGAGTGTCCTGGTGCGTGGTCGGAAGACACGATCTCCCGCGGCCCTGAACAGCATGAGCGCTTGGTTCCAGGGCGTAAGGTTTGTCTGAATGAATAAGTGAAAAGTGAGGGTGTTGTGAAACAGCCCTCACGCGGCGTCAGCGCGGCGTAAAGGGCTGTTTCCAAGAGAGATAGGTGGATCAAGAAGCCTGCGTTTGAGGCGCGGGCTGGGGCGCGGGCGAGCGGGCGTCGCCACCCATGCGGTGGACGCTGCCCGCGAACTGGCCCTTGGGCCCGCGGAGCTGGCTGCCCGCGGATCGGAGGCCGCCTCGGACACGGTCTTCCTGCGTGAGGTTGTCCGCGGGGTTCCTGCCGGCGCGAGAGCGCGGGGAGAGGTCGGTCGGCTTGTTGGATTCCATGTGCCTTCCTTCAGACTTGAGACGCGGGCGCTCAACCCTTGCCCGCGGTGGGTGGCCGTTGGTGCGCGACGGCCAGCAACCCTTGACGGCTTTCCGCACGTTGAAACCGCGTGAAGATGTGCCGGACTCCCGCCTGCCCTGACACGATGGTGAGGGTGGCTAAGACTGCTTGAAAAGGACCGTGAAACACCCGGGGCGAGCGCGGATTTGTTCGCGGCTCACGCGAGGCGGGGCGGGGGTTTGGCGATGGATGGGAGCGCGTGAGCGCCCAGGGCGGAAAGATGAGGGAGCCGCGAGCGCGTGCTCAGGTTGTCGCCTGGTCGCCCGCGGGCTTGGGGATCTTGGGGATCACAACCTCGAGGCTGTCGGGCTTGCTGGGGAGCGTGACGGCCTCGAGCCAGTACTCCTTGAGGCGGCGGATGACCTCGAAGAGCTCGTCGGGGCTGGAGGGCTTGACGATGTAGCTGTTGGCGCCGGCGAGGTAGCAGGCCTCGATCTCGCGCGCGGAGCTGGAGGTCGAGAAGATGATGACGGGGATGGCCTTGAGGACCGGATCGGCCCGGATCTCCTGGAGCATCCGGAGGCCGTCGGTGCCGGGGAGGTTGAGGTCGAGGATGAGCAGGCCGGGGCGGGCCTCGGCGCCGTGCTTGAAGTAGCGGCCGCGCTGTTTGAGGAAGTCGAAGGCGTCCTCACCGTAGGAGAAGCGGTAGATGGGGTTCGGGACCTTGGCCTTGCTGAACGCGCGGACGGCGGCCTCGAAGTCTTCCGGGCTGTCCTCGACGATCAGGATGGGCAGGTTGGACTGCATGCGTTACGGGACTCCAGCGCGGGTGTGGAACACGGACCCCTAAAGATAGTCTGAAAAGGCCGGGCGGGGGGTGCAATTGAGCAGAGAACCTCACCGCGCGGTGTCGGGCGCGGATGAGAAGCGTGTGACGTGGGCGTGCCGGCAGGCTTCAAGCCGGTGTGGGCCGGTCACTTGGGTTCAAGTAAATAGACGCTAAGTCACTGACCTTTCACGCTCGTCTCGGGGCTTGGAATGACCTTGTGGGAGCCGTGACGGCAACGCCGCGGCGGAGCGCGGGCGGAATGTGCGGCCCGCGCACGATGGAGATGCACCCGGCGCAAGCCGAGGAAATACGGAGTGCCAGCATGGAACGGATCAACCAGGGGGAAGGCAACGCCTCCGACGCGCGGATCGGGCAAGGTTCAGCGTCCCAGTCGGACACCCGGGGCACGGGCCAGGGCAGCAACGGCGGCGGGCGTGGGCGCGGGAACGCGGCGAACCTCTCGCGGGAAGCTCGGGTGAAGGGCGGCCAACGGTCGGCGCAGGTGCAGGTGCGTGATGAGCACGGGCAGTTCGCGGGCCGCTCCGACAAGGCGCGCAGCCGTGACAACCAGGGCGGCCAGCAGGGCAGCTCGGGCAACCAGCAGGGCCGCGGGTCCGACCAGCAGGGGCGCGGCGACAGCGGGGAGAACGCGCCGGGCCGGTCGTAGCTTTATCGCGTGACGGCGTGGGACCCGTCCCTGAGAAAACGGGCGGAAGAGGCGCCCGCTCGCGCGGGCGCCTCTTTCTCACCCAAGACAGTCCGAACCCGGTCAGGCTGGGGGTTTCTTTCCGGGATGGACTGCCGAACCCCTCCCAAAGGCGGGGCCTGATCGGCGCCCGCTCCAAGGAGCTCAAGAGTCAGGATCAGCGTGAGCAGGATTCCAAACACGCGCCACGTGATTCCGAGAGCGAGGCTGACGGAACGTGGTGGAGGTTGTCTCCGGGTCACGGCTGCGGAACTATCGGCCCAGCCGGTGAGCGTGTGGTGAGCGAGCTATGAAAGGCGGCTCATTTCAGCCGGATGTCAGAGCGGCGAGCGGGGGCGGTGGCTTCGCGAGTGCGAGCGGATCGCGGCAAACCAAGTGGGCGTCAGGCGTTGACGATCTCGCCGCCGTTGGGGTGGAGCACCTGGCCGGTCATGAAGGATGAGTCGCTGCTGGCGAGGAAGACGTAGCAGGGGGCGATCTCTTCGGGCTCGCCCGCGCGCTGCATGGGGACATCGCTGCCGAAGGTCTGGACCTTCTCGGCGTCGAAGCTGGCGGGGATGAGCGGGGTCCAGACGGGGCCGGGGGCGACGGCGTTTACACGGATGCCCTTGTCGGCGAGGTTGAGGGCCAGGGAGCGCGTGAAGCCGACGATGGCGGCCTTGGTGGCGGCGTAGTCGACGAGGGTTTTGCTGCCGCGGTAGGCGGTGACGGAGGCGGTGTTGATGATCGTGGAGCCCTTGGTCATGCGGGGGAGGGCGGCCTTGGTGAGGGCGAAGAAGGAGAGGATGTTGGTGTCGAAGGTGCGGCGGACGGTGGCGAGGTCGATGTCGGCGAAGTCATCGACGGGGTGCTGTTCGGCGGCGTTGTTGACGAGGATGTCAAGGCGGCCGAGCTGATTGGAGAGCTGGTCGACGGCACGTGCGCAGAAGGCGTCATCGGCGATGTCGCCCGCGAGGGTGAGGCAGCGGCGGCCCTGCTGCTCGACGAGCTCGCGCGTCTTGCGGGCGTCTTCGGTCTCCTCGAGGTACATGATGGCGACGTCGGCTCCCTCCCGGGCGAAGGCGATGGCGACGGCGCGGCCGATACCGCTGTCGCCGCCGGTGATGATGGCGCGCTTGTCTCGAAGGCGGGGGCCGGGCGGGGGCTTGTCTTCGCCGCTGCGCGGGCGCGGGCGCATCTGAGCCTCGCGGCCCGGCTGGTGGGGCTGGTGCTGGGCGGGGCGGAGCGGCTGCTTGGGGTTGCTCTCGGGCATGGTGCGCAGGAGAGCGCGGGGTTGTGAGGGGTGGGTGAGGGGGTGCTGAGGTTGACGGCGCGGTCGTGAGCCCGTGCGCTGATTCGGCGGGCATTCACGGGCTGTTTACGGGGTTGCGGAAGTATTCGGTGGCCGGCGCGGCGGGCGCGCAGGCGGTCGTGGCGTGCGCCACCCAGAAAGGCCGGTGTCGGATGTTGTACTGGGCGGTGGTGTTCCTGGCGATCGCGCTGGTGGCGGCGGCGCTGGGGTTTGGAGTGGTCACCAGCGGCGCCGCGGTGGTGGCCAAGGTGCTGTTCTTCGTGTTCATGGGGCTGTTCGTGGTGTCGCTCGCGGCAGGGATGTTCCGGGCGCAGTGGGGCCGGGCGTAGGAAGGGAAGGCTGGGGCGATGAGGCTGGAGAGCATGACGGACCTGTATGTGGCGGAGCTTCAGGACGCGTACAACGCGGAGCGGCAGCTCGTGAAGGCGCTTCCCAAGTTGGCGAGGGCGGCGCAGACCAGCGAGCTGAAGGCCGCGATCCACGAGCACCTGGAGCAGACGCAGAACCACCTGACGCGTCTGGAGAAGATCCTGGGCGATCTGAACGAGCGGCCCGGCGGCGAGGTGTGCGAGGCGATGCAGGGGCTGGTGGCGGAGGGGGAGGACATGATGAAGGCGGACGGCGAGGACGCGGTCCGCGACGCGGGGCTGATCGTCGCCGCGCAGAAGGTCGAGCACTACGAGATCGCGGCGTACGGCAGCCTGCGGAACTTTGCGCACCTGCTGAACCGCGAGGACGACGTGAGCCTGCTGGAGCAGACTCTGGAAGAGGAAAAGTCCGCCGACCGCCGGCTGACGGAGCTTGCGGACCAGGTGGTCAACCGGCGTGCGGTGGCCTGAAGACACTGAAAGGAGCCTTGAGATGAAGCGTGCGATACTGGCGGTGTGCGTTGCGGCGATGGGAGTTGGTCTCGGCTGCGCGAACAACAGAGCGGACGAGCCGCTGGCGAACACGCGCCCGCAGATCAGCCTGGTGTCGAGCAACCGGGAGATCGCGGTGGGGGACACGACGACGCTGACGGTCAACAGCCGCAACACGCTGGGGCGCGACGCCCGCGTGGAGTGGACGACGACGGGCGGGGACCTCCAGACCGCGGACAGCGACCGTGTGGCGCGGCTGATGTTCGAGCAGCCGGGCATGTACACGGTGACGGCGTCGCTGCTGGTGGACGGGCGCGAGGTGGACCGCGAGTCGGTCAACATCAACGTGCGTCCACTGCGGTGACTTCAGGAACTTGGGACATTCAACCAGGAGGCAGTGCTTATGAACACTCGCGTAGTGTCGGCGATGGTGGTGGCGGTGTGCGCCGGGGCGGCGGCGGGGCAGGTGCTCAGCCAGCCGCGGGAGAGATGGGAAAACAGCCGAACTCCGGACATCTGGCAGCAGGAGGGCCGCGACCAGGTGGTCGGCCGCAAAGCGACGCTGGTGCCGGTTGACTGGGTGACGGGCTCGCGGGTGCTGGGCACCAACCAGGAGCGGTTGGGCGAGCTGAGCGATGTGATCCTCGACGCCCGGCGCGGGCGCGTGGTGTACGGGCTGCTGGAGCACGGCGGGGTGCTGGGGATCGGCCAGGACTACGTGCCCGTGCCGTGGAACAACTTCCGGTGGGACGCGGACAGCCGCGTGCTGTCGGTGGGGCTGACGAGGGAGCGTCTTGAGTCGGCGCCGCGGATCGACCGGGACGACTGGCAGCGGCTGAGCGACGCGGAGTGGCAGCGGCGCTCTGAGCAGTTCTTCGAGGGCGCGGAGGACGGGCAGGCGATGGACCGCTGGTCGCGGCTGGTCCGCGAGGGCCGGGACGTGACGGTGCGCGGGACGGTCCGCGACCTGGTGTCCCTGGAGCCGGTCGCCGGGCTGGGTGCGCAGCGCGGGCTGCGGATCGAGACCAACGACGGGCAGGAGCGGGTGGTGCTGATCGGGCCGGCCTGGTTTGTCGATCAGCAGCGCGACATGGTCCAGCGCGGCCAGCAGGTGCAGGTGAATGCGTCCACGGTGAACGCGGACAACAACCGGACGTTCCTGGTCGCCAAGGACGTGCGGACGTCGCGCGGCACTTACAAGCTGCGCGATGACGACGGGAGGGCGCCGTGGCAGCTGCGCGTGGACGGCGACGAGCGGCTGGACCGTGACGATGACGTCTGGCGCGATGCGGACCGGCGGCGCGACACGGACCGGTGGCGCGATGATGAGCGGTGGCGCGACACGGACCGCTGGCGCGACGACGACCGTCAGGGCACCCTGGTTCGGGCGCGCGACCTCCGAGGGCAGCGGCTGGTGGACGCCCAGAACAACGAGCTGGGCCGGGTGCAGTCGGTGGTGTTCAACCCCCAGGACGGCAAGGTCGGCTTCGCGGTGCTCAGCACGGGCGGGTTCATGGGCGTTGCGGACTCCAGCTACGCGGTGCCGTGGAGCTACTTCAATGTGGACCAGCAGGGCCGCGTCACGGCGTCCAGGCTGGACCGCACGGTGCTGGAGAACGCGCCCAAGCTCGAGACCCGAAACTGGTCGGAGCTGAGCGACCCGCGGTTTGAGCAGCGGGTGCGGCAGCACTTCGGCGCGGACCGCGCGTTTGACCGGGACAACGATAACTGGCGGCGCGACCAGGATTGGCGCGATCAGGACCGGCGCGACGACGCCTGGCGCGACAACCAGGGTCAGCAGCAGGAGCGCAGCACCGAGGCGACGGAGCTGCAGCGCAAGTTCGCGACCGGGGCGTCAACGACCTTCGAGGGCTCGATCGTCGGCATCGACCGTACGGGCGGCAACGGCGTAGTGGACCTGGTGCTGCGGACCGACGAGGGCGAGCGGGTCGTGAAGCTCGTGCCCGCGAACCGGCTCGACAGCATGGGGCTGAACCTGCGCCAGGGCGAGACCGTGCGGGTCCGCGGCAAGCACGCGGACCACGACGGCAGGCGCATCATCATCGCGCAGGACATCACGATGAACGGACGTCGGTTCGAGCTGCGTGACCGCAACGGGTACGTGGCAGGCGACCGGTAGACTCACGGCGGGCCTGGGGGGAACCCCCGGCCAGCCCTTCATGGCGCGGCCCATCTGGAAAGGCTCGGTGTCGTTCGGGCTGGTGACGATCCCCGTCACGCTGTTCTCGGCGGAGAACCGCGAAGAGGAGATCAGCTTTCACATGCTCGACCGCGAGAACCACGCGCGGATCAAGTACAAGCGCGTGAACGAGGTGACGGGCGAGGAGGTCCCCTGGGACCGGATCGTCAAGGGCTACGAGTACGAGGACGGGCAGTACGTGTTCCTGGGGGAAGAGGACTTCAAGCGGGCCGCGGTGGAGGCCACGCAGACGGTGGCGATCGAGGACTTCGTTGACCGCGACGCCGTGGACTACGCGTACTTCGACAAGCCGTACTACCTCGTGCCGGGCAAGGGCGGGGAGCGGGCGTACGCGCTGCTGCGCGAGACGCTGGAGCGCACCAACAAGATCGGGATCGCGCGGGTGGTGCTGCGGACCAAGCAGTACCTGGCGGCGATGATCCCCGAGGGCGATGCGCTGCTGCTGGATCTCGTGCGGTACCCGACGGAGCTGCGGAAACCCGAGGACATCGGCATCCCCGAGGCGGTGAAGAAGGCCGGCAAGCTCAAGCCGCAGGAGCTGGCGATGGCGGAGCAGCTCGTCGAGACGATGACGAGCGAGTGGGAGCCGGAGAAGTACCGCGATGAGTACCGCGACAAGCTGATGAAGTGGATCGAGCAGAAGGTCAGGAAGGGGGAGATGGGGCCGGCCGCCCCGACGCCGGGCGCTGAAGAAGACGAGGATGCTCCGGCCCCGATCAGCATCGTGGACCTGCTGAAGCGGAGCGTTGAAGGGCGGGGTCAGCCCGGGCGGGGCGCCGCGCGGACGAAGGCCGGAGCGGAAGGTCGCGGCGCGGGGCGGCGAGCGGAGGGCGCGGTCAAGAAAAAGGCGCCGCGCCGCGCGAGCGGGGAACGCAAGGCGCCGGCGCGCCGCAAGGCGGGGTGATGTGTGGCGACGCGGCGAGCAACAGGCGGGCGGAGGGCGGCGGGGCGGGACGCGGGGCTCGCCGCGTACAAGGCGAAGCGGCGCTTTGACGTGACCTCCGAGCCGCGGGGGAACGTGCGGGGGAGCACGTCCGGCCGCTCGTTCGTCGTGCAAAAGCACGACGCCACGCGACTGCATTACGACTTCCGGCTGGAGCACAAGGGCGTGCTGCTGAGCTGGGCGGTGCCCAAGGGCCCGAGCCTGGACCCGGCGGAGAAGAGCCTGGCCGTGCAGGTCGAGGACCACCCGGTCGATTACGGCACGTTCGAGGGAACGATCCCCGAGGGCCAGTACGGCGGCGGCACGGTCCTGCTGTGGGACCGCGGCACGTGGGAGCCCAGGGGCGATGTGGATAAGGGGATGCGCGAGGGCAAGCTCAAGTTTGAGCTGCACGGCGAGAAGCTCCGCGGCGGGTGGACGCTGGTGCGGATGCGGGGCGGCAAGTATGGGGAGGACGGCAAGAACTGGCTGCTGATCAAGGAGCGTGATGACGAGGTGGTGACGCACGCTGATGGCGATGTGCGCGAGGAGCGGGCGGAGAGCGTGGCGAGCGGGCGGAGCATGGAAGAGATCGCCGCGGCGAAGGACAACGTGCGGAAGAGCGACCGGGCGGAAAAGAAGCGGGCGGAGCGTCGCGGCGGGAAGAAGGCGGCACGGACGGGGCGCCGCGTGCGGGTGTCGGGGCTCGTGGGTGCGTTCAAGGCGGAGGTGCCCGAGTCGCCCTTTCCTGAGCTTGCGACCCTGGTGAAGGAGGCTCCGACCGGGGACGAGTGGCTCCACGAGGTGAAGCTGGACGGGTACCGGATCCTCGCTGTTGGCGAGCGCGGACGGGTGCGGTTGCTGACGCGCCGCGGCAATGACTGGAGCGACCGCTTCGCAACGATCGTCGAGGGGGTCGGGGCCCTGGGGAGGGTCCCGCTCGTGCTCGACGGCGAGGTCGTTGTGCTGGATGAGCGGGGCCGGAGCAGTTTCCAGGCGCTCCAGAACGCGCTCAAGGGCGTGAGGAAGCGGGCCACGCTCATGTACTTCGTGTTTGATGTGCTGCACTACGACGGCTACGACGTGACGCGGGTGCCGCTGCTGGAACGCAAGCGGCTTCTACGTGAGATCGTGGAGGGGGTCGGCGCGGGCTCACCGCTGCGGTACAGCGAGCACATCCAGGGGCATGGGGGGCAGGTGCTGGCGCAGGCGTGCCAGCACTCGCTGGAGGGGATCATCAGCAAGCGCGCGAAGAGCCTCTACGTGCCTAAGCGCACGAAGGACTGGGTGAAGGTGAAGTGCGGGAACCGGCAGGAGTTCGTGATCGGGGGGTACACCGAGCCGGCGGGCAGCCGCGAGCACTTCGGGGCGCTGCTGCTGGGGACGTTCGATGCCAAGGGGGACCTGATCTACTGCGGGAAAGTGGGGACGGGGTTCGATGGGCGGCTGCTCTCGTCGCTGATGAAGCGGATGCGCGGGCACGAGGTAGACGTGGCGGCGTTCAAGAACCCGCCGCGGGGCTATGAGGCCAAGGGTGTGCACTGGCTGCGGCCGGCGCTGGTGGGGGAGGTGCAGTTCACGGAGTGGACGGAAGAGGGGATCCTGCGGCACCCGTCGTTCCAGGGGCTCCGGGAGGACAAAGACCCGCGCGAGGTGGTGCGCGAGGACCCGAAGGTGGTGCTGGAGGATATGGACGGCAAGGCGAAACGGGTCGCACGGACCCGGCCGGCACGGCAGACGCGCGGGGGTTTGCGCGCGGCCGCACAACCGCGCACCGCCGGCCCGAAGCGGGCGAAGGGGCGTGCGGAGGGCGCAGACATCGAGGAAGGTCCGGTTGCGGGCGTCACGCTGACCAACCCGCGGCGTGTCCAGTACCCCGAGTCGGGCGTGACGAAGCTGGAACTGGCGCGGTACTACGAGGCGGTGGCGGAGTGGGTGCTGCCGCACCTCGTGCGGCGGCCGGTGTCGCTGGTGCGCTGCCCGGCAGGGCGGGAGAAGCACTGCTTCTATCAGAAGCACCTAAGCGATGCGATGCCCGCGGGTGTCCACGCCGTGCCGATCCGCGAGAAGAAGAGCGTGGAGGAGTACATCGCGGTCGAGAACCTGCGTGGGCTGGTGGGGCTGGTGCAACTTGGGGTGCTGGAGTTCCACCCCTGGGGCTGCCGCGAGGATGATGTCGAGCACCCCGACCGGCTGATCATCGATCTGGACCCTGGGCCTGGGGTGGAGTGGGGCGAGGTGGTGGAGGGGGCGCGGCTGGTGCGCGGGCGGCTCGCGGACCTGGGGCTGGAGTCGTTCGTCAAGACAACGGGCGGCAAGGGGCTGCACGTGGTGTTCCCGGTGCAGCGGCGGGCGGGCTGGGAGGACGCGAAGGCATTGACGCGGGCGGTGGCGGAGGGGATCGTGCGCGAGAACCCGGGGAAGTTCCTCGCGGTGATGACCAAGGCGAAGAGGAACGGCAAGATCTTTGTGGACTACCTGCGCAACGGGCGCGGCGCCACGGCGATCGCGCCGTACTCAACGCGGGCCCGCGCGGGCGCGACGGTGGCGACGCCGCTGTCGTGGGAGGAGTTGGGCGAGGGAACCACGGGCGGGCGGTACACGGTGCGGACGGTCCCCGCGCGGCTGGCGGCGCTCCAGCGCGACCCGTGGGAGCGGATGCAGACCGTGAGGCAGTCGATCACCGCTGCGATGATGCGGCGCGTGGGTTTGCGCTGAGCGTGAGCGTGGGCTCACGCGCATGAGAGGGGTTGTTCATAGCGCTCATTAGACTTGGGAGCGGCCACCCGGCGTGGCGCGAACACACACCAGATGGAGGGATCGGCAATGAGCAGCATGAATGCGGGCGGCGTGGGCGGGGTCGGCGGTCGGGGCTTCCAGGAGGACCTGAACACGCTGAAGGACGACCTGTCCCAGCTCCGCCAGGACGTCACGAGCATGGCGAGCGACATGTTCGGCGTCGCCCGCGAGGGCATGGGAGGGGCGGTCAAGAACGCCAAGGAGAAGGGCGCGGAGATCGCTGAGACGCTGGAGGAGCAGATCCACGAGCACCCGCTGGCGACGGTCGGCATCGCGTTCGGCGTCGGTCTGCTGGTCGGCGCGCTGATCCGCCGCGGCTGAGGGTGGGGAGGCGTGCCTTGAAGCGAATCTCCGAAATGATCGTGCGCGTGACGGACCTGATGGAGGCCGAGGGGCGGTCTTTGCGCGAGGTGGCCCGCGTCGAGGGACGCGTGCTGCGGCAGGTCACGGCGCGCCTCACCCTGGGGCTGGCGGTGCTGCTGGCGACGGCGCCGCTGGTGGTGGCGGGCGTGGGCCTGCTGCTGGCGGCCCTCTTCATGGCGCTGCGCGACCCGCTGGGGCAGCCCGCGGCGGCGGCGATTACGGGCGTGGTCACCCTGGGCGTAAGCGGCGGACTTTTATGGCTGTTCAAGACACTGACGCGGTAATCTCGGTGGCGGAGGCCAAGCGGCGGCTGCTGCTCACGGGCGAGCAGGCGGACGCCGCGAGGCGGGCGCGCGGGCCGCTGGGCACGTGGCAGGGCAAGGCGCTGGTCGGGGGGGCGGCGGCGGCGCTGCTCCTGGGGCTGGCGGTGGCGCGGCCGGTCCACCGATTGGTTGCGCGGCCCGAGGCCAAGCCCCCCAAGTTCAACCGCTGGTGGCTGCGCGAGCAGCGGAAGGAAGACGTCAAGAAGGCGGCGGTCGGCGGGCTGTCGCTGGGGCTGGTGATCCAGCTCCTGCGGCCGATGCTGCCGCACCTGACGAACTACGCCGCGGCACAGTTCATGCGGTACCGGGCGGCGAAGGCCGCCGCGGCGCAGAACGGGAGCCACGGCGTGCGCTCCGCGCAATGAAACAGGCCCGGGACGGCCCGGGCCTGCGCGATGCGATGGGAGCGGGGCGGTGGTTATTCGATGGGGACGTTGGCCATCTTGTTCTCCGACGCGGTGAGCAGCGGCGCGGCGTTGGTGTTGCCGGGGTCGAGGCGGAGGGCCTCGGCGAAGCTCAGGCGGGCGGCCTTGTGCTGGTTCATGTCCTGCTGGATCATGCCCAGGAGCACGAGGTTGTCGCTGGTGCGGCTGATGGAGATCGCCATCTCGGCGCTCTTGCGGGCGCCGTTGAGGTCGCCGGACTTGCGCTGCGCGAGGGCCCGGAGGACGTACCCTTCGTGACGGTGAGGCGCGATGGCGGTCACGCGGGCGGCGCACTGCTTGACGCGGTTGTAGTCGCGGAGCAGGTAGGCCACCTGGCCGAGGTTGGACCATGCCTCGATGTCGGCCGAACCGGCCTGGTCGGTCGTCAGGGCGATGAGGATCTGGCGGGCCTCCACGGGGCGGTCGAGCAGCACGAGGCACTTGGCCCGCATGTGCTGGAGGTCGCGACGGTCCTTGTTGGCCGCGCCGGTGAGCAGGCGGGACAGGTTGTACTCGGCCTCGGCGTACTTGTGGGTCGCGATCTGGGCGCGGATGAGGTCCTCGGTGACGGTCTGGTCATCGGGGGCGAGCAGGCGGGCCTCGCTGAAGAGCTTCACGGCGCTCTCCGGGTCGTTCTTCATCATGGCGATGTGGCCGAGCGTCTGCCGGACACCGGCGTTGTGGTCGTAGTTGGCGGTATGGGCCTTCAGGTAGGACTCCGCGCGGTCGATCTCGCCCACCTCCATCATCATCTCGGCCGAGGCGATGGCGTACTGGGGGTTGGTCTTGTCGAGTTCCGACGCGGCGAGGTAGTGGGCCAGGGCCTCCTCGCGGCGCTCGACGCGCTCGGCGATGGTTCCCAGGAAGTAGTGGGCATCGACGTTGTTGGGGTCGATCTCCTGACCCTTGCGGAGCGAGACCACGGCGTTCTCGACGTCGCCCAGCTCGGCGAGGATGCGGCCACGGAGCACGTAGCTCTTGGCGACCCCGTCGTTGAGCGAGAGGGAGTGGTCGACGTGCTTGAGGGCCTTGGGCATGGAGCCCGAGAGGAAGGCTTGCTCGGCCATCTTGTACTCGGTGGCGGCTTTGATGCCCTCCATCTTCATCTTGGCCTGGGAGATGTGCGCGGAGGTCGACTTGCCGTGGGTGTTGCAGCCCTGCGCGGACAGCATGCCCAGGGCGAGGGCGGCGGTGACGGTGACGCCGACCGCGAGGCGGACGGCCTGCGCGAGCAGGGCCGCGTGGTTGGCAAGGAGGCGGGTCTCGAGCGTGTGCATGTCTTTTCTCCCGAGTCTTTGATTCAAAACGGAAACCGCCGTGGGGCGTGGTCTCGACCACCCCCCACGGCGGCGGGTTGATCGGACTTACCTACCTTCGACGTTTTCGGTCGTGTCCTTGACCTCGGTGAAGGTGGAATTCGCGTTGGGGAGGGTCAGTGCCCGGAAGAAGTTCCAGGCGCCGCCCCGCATGCCGCCGCGGCCGAGCCAGAGACGGGCGATGTCGGTGCCCGTGGGGATGGCGTTGGCGGGGGTGGCGGGGGTAGTGGGGGCGTTGGGGTTCACGGCGTTGGGAGCCGTGGGGTCGGCGGGGGCCACGTGCTCGGGCGCGTTGGCCTCAACCCAGGTCGTGTCGCCTTCGGCCCACTCGCCCTCGGCCACCTCGCCTTCGGCCATCTCGGTGTCCTCGAACAGATCGGTCTCGTCCGGGGTCTCGCCGGGGGTCGCCGGCGTCTTGGACGGCTCGTTCTGAGCGAGGGCCGAAATCCAGTCCGGGTGCACAGGGACCGGCGCGGTGGTGCTGGGCATCACCGGAGTCGTCGCCGCGGTGCCGGGCGCGGGGGTTTCAGGGGTCTCGGGGGTCTGATCGGAGGCGGGCGCTTCGCCGGCCTCGTCGGTGAACTCCTCGCTCATGCCCTCGTCATTGGCGTTCTCGTCCATGAACTCGGGCGTCAGCTCGGGGTCGTACTCGGGCGTGGTCTGGGGCTCGGGCCACACGGGGGCCTGGCTCTCGACCGGCGTCTCGGGGGTGACGATCGGGCTGGTGCTCACCTCGGGCGAGTTGGTCTCGGGCTCGTTGGCCTCGGACTCGGAGAGGTCGGGCGAGGCCGTGTCGAGGTTGAAGGAACTGCTGGCGCTGGGGTCCACGTTGGTGATCGTGGAGGGGGCGACAGGAGCATCCTGGGTCTCAACGTCGAGCGTCATCGCGGGCTGGGCGTCGGCGTGCTCGTTCCACTCGTCGGTGGTCTCGGCCGACTGGTTGAAAGGCTGGCTGGGAGCCGGGCTGTCGCCGACCATCTTCTCCGCGTCGGGGCGGAGGATCCGCTCGAACATGCTGCGGTCGGGCCACTGGGTCTTGTTGCCGGTGAGGCGTTCGCGGAGGGCGATCGCCTCGGGCTGGTTGTGGTTGAGGCTCAGCGAGCGGTTGATCTTCCACAGGGCCTTCTCGGTCTTGCCCTCGCGGGCGAGACGCTCGGCCTCGACGTTCATCTTGGAGGTGAGCTTCTCACGGCTCCAGAAGAGCAGGCCCTCGCGGCTGCCCGCCCGGACGTGATCGACGTACTCCTTGCCGCGCTGGCCGGCCAGCGAGAGGGTGGTGTCGTTCACGATGGTCGGGGTGACCAGGAAGATGATCTCGTTGCGGTTGGTCGAGTCGTCGTTGCCGCGGAAGGCGTGGCCGATGACCGGGATGTCGCCCAGGAAGGGGACCTGGCGGCGCGAGGACTGGGTGGCTTCACGGAAGAGGCCGCCCAGCACGATGGTCTGGCCGTCGCCGACCAGCACGTTGGTGACGAGCTCGTTGGTGATCTCGTCGGGGATGGTGACGAGGTTGCCGGTGGAGTCGTTGGTGTCGCGGATGACGGCCTCGGAGACCTGCGGCTTGAGCTCCATGCGGACCATGTTCTCGCTGGTCACGAAGGGGCGGAAGTTGAGCTGCGTGCCCGTGTCGAGGAACTCGACGGTCTGGGTGGTCGCGGTGTCGGTCGAGGTCGTGCTGAGGTAGCCGACCTTGCGGCCCACCAGGACGCGGCTGGGCTGGCGGTTGAGGGCCAGGATCTTGGGGTTGCTGAGGATCGTCGTGTCGGTGACCTCGTCGAGGATCCGCATGAACACGGCGACGTCGCTCTTGACGATGCCGAGCTTGATGCCGCCGGGGCCGGCGGTGTTGCCGACGGTGCTGGAGGCGCCGCCGCCCTTGCCGTCGAAGGGCAGGGGCGTGTTGCGGGTCGTGTCGTTGGCGCCGCCGATCAGGTTGTTGATCGCGGTGAGGGGGCCGCCGAGCTTGACAAAGTCGCCGAAGTCCATGTCGGCGATGATCGAGAAGTCAACGCCGAACGCGTTGGCCTCGGTGAGGGTCGTCTGGAGGATGGTCGCCTCGACCAGGACCTGCGCGGGGCGGGTGTCGAGTTGCTTGACCAGGTTCTCGATCTCCGTGATGTTGTCCTCGAAGTCGATCACGACGAGCGTGGCGTTGCCGGCGTAGTCGTCCAGGCCGACGGGGCCCGTGGGCGTGGGGAACGCGGCGGTCTTGCCGTTGGTCTTGATCTGGCCGGTCTCGCTGAGCAGCGGCTTGACGAACTCCGCGGCGTCGATGGCGTTCAGGTAGTTGAGGTTGATGACCTTGCTGACCTTCTGACGCTGGGCCTTGGCGATGACCTCGAGCTCGGCGTTGGTGTAGACGTAGATGAAGTTGCCCTGCTTGATGTAGCCGAAGCCGTTGACGTTGAGGATGGCGTCCAGGGCCTCGAAGAACGTCACGCCGTACAGGTTGGCGGTGACGCGGGCGCTGACGGCCTTGCTGGCGACGATGTTCTGCTGGCTCTGGATGCTGAGCATCTCGAGCACATTGGAGAGCTCCTCGTCGTTCACGTGCAGATCGACGATCTGGTTCTCGTCAACGCGGACCTTGTCGTTGCCCGAGCCGGGCTGCGGCTCGGAGGTGGTGTCCTGCGGGTCGTCGGAGAAGAGGGCCTCCTCCTGGGCGAGGGCGGTGGCCCCCAGCGAGCCGCCGGTGTCCTGGCCGGGCACGTGGGCGTGGCCCAGGGTCGCGGCGGTGCCCGCGAGCTGCGCGAGCAGCGCGGCGAACATGGCCTTGTGGGTGGTCGAAAGCGTCCGCGTCGTGTTCTGAGTCTTGTTGTCGTTGCTCGCCATTGAAAACCTCATCGTTGGAGTCCCTAGGTTCGGTCGCCCAGCCGCTCCCCTTGGGGACTGGGGACGTGTCGGTCCCACGCGGCACTCGCTCCATCTGTGTCGTCTGGAACGGAGCGCGACTTTGGGCAACAGGGCAGAGAGGGCGAAGTTTTCAGGATTGGGCCGTCTGTAACGGCCCGGTCCGCTAAGTCACCCGCGTTCCCGGGGTTGAGAATGGGGGCGCAAGAACCGACACCGCCGGCCCGCTATGCTGCCGGGCGGGGGGCAGGAGGTGCTCAATGGGCCAGTTTCTGAACATGATGATCGACTCGTCCCGGCGCGGGCGGGGCTACGCAGAGAAGCTCATGGTGGGCATCCGCCCGGAGCAGGCGGCCCGCAAGCCGCACTTTGAGTCCGCGGGGGCGGTGCAGGTGGTGGACATGAACCACCCCACGTTCTGTTTCGGGCACCTGTCGCTGTACCCGGCCAAGCTGCTCGCGCTGGTCGGGCAGGAGCCAGGCGCGGCGGAGCCCGCCGCGGGCTGGGCCGAACTCTTCAGCGCCGGCGTGGCGTGCCAGGACGACCCCGAGGGACGCATCTACCCGCGGTTTGACGAGTGCGCCGCGGCATTCCTGCGCAGTATGGACACCGCGTACGCGGCGCTCGCGAAGGTGGACGACGCGGTGCTCTCAACGCCCACGGCCAATGAGCGGTACCGCGAGTTCTTCCCCACCACGGGGATCGCGCTCAACTTCATGCTCAACAGCCACGTGCTGGTTCACGCCGGACAGGTGAGCGCCTGGCGGCGGTGCTTCGGGCTGCCCAGCGCGATGTGACGGCTCAGGCTCGCACGAACGGGTTGGATCGCTTCTCGTCGCCGATGGTCGATTCCGGGCCGTGGCCGGGGTAGATCGTGGTGTCGTCCGGCAGCGTGTAGAGCCGCTCGCGGATGGAGCGTGCGAGCGTCGCGAAGTCCGAGCCTGGGAAGTCCGTGCGGCCGATGCTGCCGGCAAAGAGTGTGTCGCCGACGATCGCCGTGCGCGACGGGGCGTGGTAGAAGGTGACGCCCCCCGGCGAGTGCCCCGGGGTGTGCAGCACCGCCCACTCCTGCCCCTCCAGCGTGAGGGTGTCGCCGTGCCGCAGCAGACGGTCGGGGCCGTGGCAGGTCACCCCGATACCCGAGAGGATGCTGAGGTTGAGGCTGGGGTCCTGGGTCCACTGCTCCTCGGCCTCGTGGAGCAGGACGGGGGTGCCCGGAAAAGCGCGCAACACGTTGTCAACACCGGCGATATGGTCCAGGTGCGCGTGCGTCAGGAGGATGGCCTCCGGCGTCAGTGAGAGCTCCCTGACGCGCCCGACGACCGGGGAAGGGTTCATCCCCGGGTCCACAATCCAGCAGCCGCGGGCGGCGGGGGTGCGTACGAGGTAGCAGTTCGTGGCGAAGGGCCCGAGGACATAGGCTTCCAGGACGGGGGCCTGCGTGGTCTGATGCATGGAGTGGGACATCGCCGAACTCTATGAGGGGCGGTCCGCGGAGCGCCGGGTGAGGGGAAACCCTGCCCGGGCTTCATCCGCCCCCCGGTCGCGGGCCGCACGCTGTCAAAGGAGGTTGGTATGAGCCAGCTTGATGATCCTCCGGTGGTCCCCGGTACACAGCGGGCGCGGAAGCAGGGCGGGAACGCCGTGCTCGCGTGGCTGGGCGTGGTGTACTTCGTCGCGCTTGGGCTGTCGATCATGCTCATCGTGCGGGGCGACTACCAGCTCGGGGCGATCGGCGCGATGCTCGTGCTGACCATGGGGCCGGTCTCGTTCGTGATCGCCCTGGCGCACGTGGACCGCACGAAAGCGCAGCTCATGGAGCGGGTGGAGGAGCTGACCCGCACGGTGCGGGCGCTCAATAACCACGCGTCCCTGTCCAACGATGCGCGCCGCGTGCTGAACCGCCAGGCGGAGCGCGACCTGCTGCGGCTGGCGATCGAGGAGGACATCGAGAGCCGGAACTGGGACGCCGCGATGGTGCTCGTGAAGGAGCTGGCCGACAACTTCGGCTACCGGGCCGACGCGGAAGAGTTCCGCCGCAAGATCGATCAGGCCCGGCACCAGACGGTGGACCGCGAGGTGTCCGACGCCATCGGCTACCTGGACGGGCTGATCATCCAGCGCCGTTGGGACGAGGCGCTGGTGGACGCGGCGCGCATCCAGCGGCTGTACCCCGACTCGCCGCGGGTGGAGCCGCTCAAGGCGCGGGTGGAGGATGCCCGGGGGCTCTACAAGAAGGAGCTGGAGCGGAGGTTCCTCCAGGCGGCGCAGGAAGGCCGCCCCGAGGAGGCGCTACTGCTGATGAAGGAGCTGGACCCCTACCTGACCGTGACAGAGGCCGAGCCGCTGCGCGAGATGGCCCGGGGTGTGATCGGCATGGCCCGCGAGACGCTCGGAGCCTCGTTCAAGATGGCCGTGCAGGATCGGCAGTGGCGCGAGGCGGCGAGGATCGGCGACCGAATCATCGCGGAGTTCCCCAACAGCCGCATGGCCGCGGAGGTGCGGGATGTGATCGACGGCATCCGGATGCGGGCGAACGAGGGGCAGCCGGCGTAGTCAGGCGCTGGGCGCCTTGGCCGCCTTGGGCTCGCGCAGGGCCCGGATCACCAGCACGCCAATGCCGATGATCAGGAACAGGTCCGCCACGTTCGAGACGTAGGGCCAGACCTCGGTCCCCCCCCAGGGCCACGACCAGCCGAAGGGCAGGTGGACCCGCGGCAGGGGGTGGATGAAGTCGCGCACGCAGGCGTACACGACCCGGTCGTACAGGTTCCCCAGGCCGCCGGCCAGGAGCAGTCCGATCGCCACGTGCGCTGCGTGCTCGCCGGGGGTGGTCCACTTACCGAAGAGCCACAGCCCCGCGCCCAGGGCGCCGACCGTGAAGACGATGAAGAACGTCCGCTTGCCCGCGCCGATGCCGAAGACCGCGCCGCGGTTGGCCACCAGCGTGAACTCGAGCAGGCGGGGCACGACGATCACCGGGTCGTGCAAGGGGATCTGGTCGGCGGGCTGCCCGGTGAGCAGCACCATCTCGCGGTCGATCACCACGGGCGCGACCGCGACGTGCCGGAACGCGAGGTGCTTGGACCCAAGGTCTGCGATCAGGCCCAGGACGGTGACAATGAGCAGCACGGCCCAGGCGCGCGGGCGTCGCCACGTGGGGCGCGCGGGTGGCGGGGGGGGCGCCGCCATCAGCCCCTCATCGACTGGCGTTCAAGCTCGCGGGCGGCCTCGATGGAGTAGCGGGCCCAGGGCAGCTCCTCCAGACGCTCCACCTTGATCGGCTTCCCGCTCATCTCGCAGATGCCGTAGGTGCCGTCGGCGATGCGGCCCAGCGCGTCGTCGATCTCGCGGATCAGCTTGCGGTCCGCGGCGGCCAGGTCGAGCGAGAGGGCCTGGTCGTAGGCCTCGGACCCCTGCTCGGCGAGGTGCTGGGGCATGTTGGAGAGAGCGCCGCTCTGACCGCGGAGGGCCTGAGACTCCATGGTGGAGACGTCGCCAAAGAGCTCGCGGCGCTTGGCGATGAGGATGGTCCGGAAGTGCTCAAGCTCCTTCTTGTTGAAGGGCGTCTTCGCCGTCGGGCGGGGCAGGTCGTTCTGGACGCCGCCGTGCTGGCCCAGGGGCCGCTGCGCGGCGGCCTTGGGGCCGGAGGGAATCAGCGGCTTGCGGGCGGGGCCCTTAGGGTCGAGCAGGCGGCCCATGCCGGCGGGGACGGCGGAGATGGTGGAACTCGGCGCCTTGGCCTTTTTCGCCGGCTTCTGCGAGACGATCGTGATGCCCTTGCGGCCGGACTTCGAGGCGTCGCCCTTGGGCTCTTCCTTGGGGGCCTCCACCGGCTTGGCGGCCTTCTTCTTGTCAACCTTGGGCTCAGGGGCGGCTACAGCCTTGGCTTTGCTGGACTTAGCCTTCGTCTTAGGCGCAGCGGCCTTGGCGGCGGGCGCCTTCGCAGGCTTCTTGGCGGGCTTGGCGGCCTTGGACGTGCCGGCCTTCTTTGCCTTGGGCTTCGCGGCTTTGGGGGCTTTTTTCGCCACTGGGACCTCTCGTCCAGGCTGGTCGCGGGGGGAAGCGGGCGTGCGGTGCCTGCGCCGCGCCTGATCCCGATAATGGGCCGAAACGTAGGCCTGATCAGGCGGTTAGTCAAAGAGGGTGGCTAACAAAGCCCTGTCAGGAAGCCGCGGCGGGCGCGGCGTCGGATGACTCCAGGTAGGAGCCCATCCGGCGGTAACGCTGGTACCGTTCCTCGAGCAGGGAGTCCAGATCGAGCTTGCGCAGGTGCTGCAGGTTGTTCACGATCCAGGACTGGAGTGAGAGCGCCGTTGTCTTGGGGTCGCGGTGCGCCGCCCCGGGGGGTTCCTCGATCACGCTGTCGATGATCCCCAGCGACATGTTGTCCGCGGCGGTCAGCTTGAGCGCCCGCGCCGCGGCGAGGTTGGTCTGCTCGTTGGCTTCCTTCCACAGGATCGCCGCGCAGCCCTCGGGGCTGATGACGGTGTACCACGAGTAGCGGAGCATCCCGACGCGGTCGGCCACCGCGATGCCCAGCGCGCCGCCCGAGCCACCTTCGCCGATCACGATGCTGACGATCGGCACGCGCAGGCGGCTCATTTCCAGCATGTTCACGGCGATGGCCTCGGCCTGCCCGCGCTGTTCGGCGCCCAGGCCCGGGTACGCGCCGGGGGTGTCCACGAGCGTGACGACGGGCACGCCGTACTTCTCGGCGAGCTTCATCTTGGCGAGGGCTTTGCGGTAGCCCTCGGGGTGGGCGCAGCCGAAGTGGCAGGCGATCTTCTCGCTGGTCTGCTTGCCCTTCTGGTGGCCCACGAGCATGACCTTGAGCGGGCCGATGCGTGCGAAGCCGGTGACGATGGCCGGGTCGTCGCCGTGCCGGCGGTCGCCGTGGAGCTCGGTGAAGTCGCGGAAGATGAGGTTGATGTAGTCGCGGGTCTGTGGGCGGAGGGGGTGGCGCGCGACGCGGACGGTGTCCCAGGGGGAGAGGTTGGCGTAGATCTTGTCGAGCTGGGCCTTGTGGGCCGCCTGGAGCTCGGCGATCTCCGACTGGAGCTGGCGGACGGCGGGGCTGTCCTCACCCGCGCCGGCCTCGGCCTTGAGCCGCAGCTCCGCGGCCTCGATCTGCTGGTCGAGCTCAATCAGCGGCTTTTCAAACTCGAGCTGGTAGAAGGTCGCCATGGCGGCTCCGGGAGGGTGTCCGGTAGTTTATGGCGGGAGGGGCCGTGGGGTCGGTACCTTGTGTGAATGGGCACACGCATGGCGGTTATCGGCGGCGGGAACATGGGGTCCGCGATCGTGGAGGGGGCGGTCGCGGCCGGGGTGCTGGCCGGGGCCGAGGTCGTGGTGGCCGAGCCGGATGAGCGGAAGTGGGGGGTGTTCGAGCGGGTGGGCGTGCGGGTTGTTGAGGATTCCAGCGCGGCGTTGGCGATGCTGGATTCGGACGGGCAGGTGCTGGTGGCGGTCAAGCCGCAGATGTTCGCGGCGCTGTGCGCTGAAGTGGGGGGGTGGGCCGGTTGGAACGGGCGGATGGTGATCAGCATCATGGCGGGAGTGAGGACGGAGAAGGTGCGTGCGGGGCTCGGCGGTGGTGCGAAGGTGGTCCGCGCGATGCCCAATACGCCTGTGCGGCTGCGGCGTGGGCTGACGGCGGTGTGCGTGGGCGAGGGCGCGATCGACGGTGATGCGGCGTTTTGTGAACGGCTGTTCGGCGCGGTGGGCGAGGTTGTGCGGGCGCGGGAGGAGTTGTTTGACGCCTTCACGGCGGTGGCGGCCTCGGGGCCGGCGTACGTCTTTCACCTGGCGCAGGCGATGGCGGAGGCGGCGGAGGCGGTTGGGTTTGACCCGGCCACAGCGATGAAGCTCGCAAGGGTGACGGTGGCGGGGGCGGGGGCGCTCCTGGAATCGAGCGAGCAGACCCCCGCGGAGCTGATCGCGGGCGTCCAAAGCAAGGGTGGCACCACGGAAGCCGCGATGAGCGTGCTCTCACGCTCTGGCGTCCGTGGGGCGGTTGTGGAGGCGATCATCGCGGCACGCGACCGCGGGCGGGCGCTGGGGGGCTGAGTTCAGAAGTCGCGCCGCGCGAACCGCCAGCAGGCGAAGGCCAGCACGACAGACTCGAACGCGAAGGAGGTTCCCAGGACCCACCACAGCGACCGGCTGCGGAGGGCCTGCTCGGCCTGCGCCTGCACTTCGGCGTTGGTGAGGGAATCGTCGTCGCTCGTGCCGCGGATTTTGCGGCGCTGGAGCTCCCGATCGCGCTGGCGTTCCATGACGGCGGTGCTGAAGCGCTGGATTTCCTGCGGGGTCAGGATGGTGCGCTCGAGCAGCTCGATGGTCTCGGTGGTCTTGGGGAGCGGCGTCTTGACCTTGATCAGGATGCCGTGCCAGAAGCGGAGCTGCTTGAGGTCTTTCCTGGATTCCTCGAGCTCGCGCTGGCCGCGCTCCAGCAGCGGGTTCGCGGCGAAGAGCTCGGCCTGGGTGTGCTCGCGTCGGGGCGAGGGGGTGACCGGCTCGCGGCCCTCCTCCAGCGCCAGCTTGTCTTCCTTCAGCCTGTCGGCCTCGTTCTGCGCGGCCCGCTCGCGCCGGGGGACGATCCTTTCCAGGGATTCCACGCGCGACTCGAAGTACTCGCGCCCGAAGACCATCGCGGCATCGCCGGCGTTCATCGCGAACAGCAGCAGCCAGACCAGGAAGGTGAGCAGCAGCGAGGCGATGGTGGACCTGGTCAGCACGCCGAAAAGGGCGCACAGGCAGTACAGGAAACTGAAGAACGCAAGGACCAGGGGCACGGCGAGCAGGAGCTTGGGCTCCCAGGAACCGCCGCGGATGCCGAGCATGACCATGCACAGGCCGCAGAAGACCAGGACCTGGACGCCTACGAAGATGAGTGCGGCGAAGTACTTGGTGAGGAAGAGGCGGACGCGGCCGATGGGTTTGCTGATGACCATCTCCACCGCGCCGCCGGCGAGGAAGTCGGGGAAGATGGGGGCGGTGGAGATGAGCGCGAGGATGGTGGCGATCCAGGCGAGCCAGAGCTGGATGCCGAAGTTGACGAAGACCCACTTGTAGTAGGCGGCGGGGGTCCAGAAGTTGGTGTTGAAGAGGGGGTTGGGGATCGTCCAGGCGAGCAGCGTGATGCCCCGCTCGTTGATGCCCACGCCCGCGAAGACCAGCACGCACAGCGCGGAGATGAGCAGCGAAATCCAGAACAGCTTCTTGCTGTGCAACTCGCGGTAGCTGTCAACGAGGATGGCCCAGGTCTGACCGATCATGGGCGGGCTCCGTTGACGCCCGCGGCGCCGGGGGGCAGGGTGGCGCCGCTGGAGTCCGTGACGGCTTCCATAAACAGGTCCTCCAGGGAAGGCCGGACGCAGCGCACCTGGCGGATCGCGAGCGAGCGGGCGCGGAGCGCATCGATGAGCGGCTGGATGACCTGCGCATCCGGGGTGTTGACCCGCACATCGCAGGCGTGCTGCGAGGCGGTCACGGGTTCCGCGAGGTCGCGCGTCCAGGGCAGGACGCCGGAGGGCGTTTCGCCGGGGCTGCGCAGGCTGAAGATGTCGGCGAAGGCCAGGGCGCACGCGCCGGCATCGGCCGCGAGCGAGACCTCGTAGTACGTGCGGTGGGCGGTAAGGTCGTGGATGGTCCCCTGGCTGGCGACCTTCCCCTGGACCATGATCGCGACGCGGTCGCAGACCATCTCGAGCTCGCTGAGCAGGTGGCTGTTGATAAAGACGGTGCGGCCCTCATCGCGCATGCGGCTGACCAGGTTGCGGATATCGCGCCGGCCAACGGGGTCCACGCCGTCGGTGGGCTCGTCGAGCAGGACCAGTTCGGGGTTGTTGACCAATGCCTGGGCGATGCCGACGCGCTGGCGCATGCCCTTGCTGTAGCCGCGGACCCGCTTATCCGCCCACGCCGTCATGCCGACGAGGTCGAGGAGCTCGGCGCCGCGCCGGCGGCGCTCGGCACGCGGGGTCCGGGTGAGCGCGCCGTAGAAGTCAATCACCTGCGCGCCCGTGAGGTAGTCCGGGAAGCGGTGGTGCTCGGGCAGGTAGCCGATGCGGGCGAGCGTGGGCTTGTGGCCGACGGGCTGGCCGAGCATGGTGCCCTGGGCCTGCGTGGGGCGGATCACCGTCATCAGGATTTTGACGAGCGTGCTCTTGCCGGCCCCGTTGGGACCCAGCAGCCCGAAGATCTCGCCCCGACGGACGCGCATCTCGATGCCCTGGAGGGCGTGGACGCGTCCGGCGTAGGTCTTGGACACATGGGAGAGGTCGAGGGCGAGTTCGGACATGCGGAGCCTTGTTGGGGATCACACGCGGCGCTTTGCGACCACGTGGAAGATATGCCAGTCCTTGACCTCGCCCGTGGCCCCGGGCTCACGGTTCTCGATTTCTTTCAGGTCCTCGAGGTTGAAGGTACGCAACAGGGCGTTGAGCTGTTCGCGGGTGTGGTGGGTGCGGTCGGGCAGGACGGCCCAGGCGTCCCGCTCGCCAAGGAACTGCCCGGCGAACCGGCCGCCTACCGGGATCGCCGCGGTAATGGTCTGCCAAAGACGTGGGAAGGCCGGAGGGTCGCAGAACGGCAGGGCGTAGCTGGCGTTGACCAGGTCGGCCTTCGGGAGCTCCAAACCCTCGAACGGCGCGACCAGGGTTTCAAGGCGGGGGAGGTGCTCAGGCGGGACTTTCTTGAGGAGCAGCTCGATGGCCAGCGGGCTGGAGTCGATCGCGAGGACGCGCCAGCCGCGGGAGAGCAGCTCGAGGGTGTCCCGCCCGCTGCCGCAGCCAAGGTCGATGGCGAAGCGGTCGGCGGGCGGTTCCTTGGCGAACAGCTCCAGGGCTCTGAGCAGCGTGTCGCGGGCGGGTTTGCCCTCAACGGCGGCGAAGTACCCCGGCCAGTCGCGCTTCGCGGCGTGCTCGTGGGCCTTAGGCGTCGGGGGCGTGCTGGGCGTTGGGGGGGTCATAGGGTTGGGGGTATGTATGAGACTACCCAGGACTTCGTGCGTGCGCTGGCGGCGGCGGGGGAGCTGAAGCGGGTGTCCGCGCGGGTTTCGCCGGTCCTCGAAGTCAGCGAGATCGCGGACCGCGTGAGCAAGTCTCCCGCGCCGGGGCTGCCGTCCGCCGCGGCACGCCGCACCGACCCACGCCACCACCACCTGGGCGGCTATGCGCTGCTGTTCGACAACGTAGAAGGGTCGGAGTGGCCGGTGCTGATCAACGCCTACGGCAGCTACCGGCGCGTGGAGATGGCCCTGGGCTGCGACCCGGTGCAGGGGCTCGAGGGGCTGGCGGACAAGATCGGGAAGCTGGTCAAGCCCGAGCCGCCGCCGACGTTGCTGGCAAAGCTGCAGAAGATCCCCGAGCTGATGGAGCTGGCGCGGATCCCGCCAAAGAAGGTGCGGTCGGGCATCTGCCAGGAAGTCGTGCTGACAGGTGATCAGGTGGACCTGCGGCGGCTGCCGCTGCTGCGCTGCTGGCCGATGGACGGCGACCTCGCGGCGCTGGGCTACCCGGAGGTCAACACCGGCGTGCCGGGCGTCGAGGGCGGGGAGGAGTGGGAGCGGCTGTACCGCGGCCGGTACATCACGCTCGCGGGGATCCACACCATCCACGCCGATGACATCGGCAGCCCGGCGCCCTCGAGCCGCAATATCGGTATGTACCGCGTGCAGCTCTTCGGCAAGCGCACGATGGCGATGCACTGGCACATGCACCACGACGGCGCCCGCCACTGGCGCTCGTGGAAGGCGCGGGGCGAACGCATGCCGGTCGCGATCGTGCTGGGAGGTGAGAGCGTGCTGCCCTACGCGGCGACCGCCCCCATGCCCCCGGGCATCAGCGAACTGCTCCTGGCCGGATTCCTCAATAAAGGCGCGATCCCGCTCGTGGACTGCAAGACCGTCCCGCTCGCGGTGCCCGCCAACGCGGAGATCGTGATCGAGGGCTACGTGGACGACCGTGCGGGCGTCCCGGGGTTTGACCCGCGCCGAGACGGCCCGCTGGGCCCGGGCGCCGTGTTCGAGGGTCCGTTCGGCGATCACACCGGCTTCTATTCACTGCCCGACCGCTACCCCGTGCTCGAAGTGACGGCGGTCACGCACCGGCGGCGCCCGATCTACCCGACCACCATCGTGGGGCTCCCGCCGCAGGAGGACTACTACCTGGGCAAGGCAACGGAACGGCTGTTCCTTCCGCTGCTGCGGACCATCATCCCCGACATCGTGGACTACGACCTGCCGATGTTCGGAGCGTTCCACAACTGCGCGTTCCTGAAGATCAAGAAGGAGTACCCCTACCACGCCCGGCGTGTGATGCACGCCGTCTGGGGCGCGGGGCAGATGAGCTGGACCAAGTCGATCGTGGTCGTGGATGAAGATGTGGACGTCCACGACACCGGCGCGGTGCTGAGCGCGGTGGGCGAGCGGTGCGTGCCGGCGCGCGACACGGAACTGGTGCGCGGCCCGCTCGACATCCTCGACCACGCCGCGCCGTTCCTGGGGGCGGGTGGCAAAATGGGCCTGGACGCGACCTGCAAACGCGGCGATGCAGAAACACACCCGCCGACACGTTCCCAGGAGGGGCTCGCGGCGGAGCTCTGCCGGACAACGCAGATCGACGCGGTGACCGGGGCCGCGGCGGTCGCGACAGCGGAGCGCGTGCGCCGGGTGCCGGGGGTTCTCGATGCCGCGGTCCCCGCGGCGCTCGGCGGCCACTGGCTGCTGGTGAAGATGGAGAAGAAA
>JAEYTB010000293.1 GCA_023434205.1 Planctomycetota bacterium
GGGCTGCGCCGGCGGCGCCCACGGCGGCGGCGGCGACACCTGCGACGCCCGCCGCGGGGGCCGCGGCCTGGGGCGCGGGCTCGGGCGGCGGCGGGGCCATCACGTGCGGCGTCACTGTCGGCGCGGGCTCGCCCGACATGCTGGGCAGGTCGACGGGCTTGACCGCGAAGGGGTCGGCGGCGCGGACGACCACGTGAAGGTCGGCGAGCATGAGGTCGGCGGAGGTGTAGCGCTTGTCGTAGTCGGTCATGGCGCGCCGGATGATCCACTTGATGGCGTCGGGGCAGCGGCGGGTGACCTGCGAGAGCACGCCGTGGGCGGGGAAGGAGTCCTCCATCATGGAGAAGAGCACCGCGCCCGCGGCATAGATGTCAAACCGTGTGCCGTCGACCTGGTGGACCTTGACGCCCTTGAGCGCCTGGCGGACAAGCTCGGGGTCGCGGAAGTACTCCGTGCCGTGGGTCGTGAGGGTCATCGCGGAGCGCAGCGACGAGACCAGGCCGAAGTCCACAAGGTGGGCGCGGGGGTTGGGACCGCCGTCGACGATGATGTTGTCGGGCTTAACGTCCTTGTGCCAGAGCCCGCCGCGGTGGTACTCGGAAAGCGTGGAAACCAGATCGCAGGCAAAGCCGATGGCGAGGCGGAGCTGGGGCTCGGCGAGGCCCTCGCTGGGGCTGGCGGCGTGGAGGCGGCGGGTGACCAGGCTGAGGGACTCGCCGGGGACGTACCGCATGACGTAGAAAAAGCGGTGCTGGGTCAGCTCGTGGTCGAGGATGAGGCCCAGTCGCTTGGCAGCGTCGAGGGAGCGGCTCTCGCGGACGATCTGCGGGAGGCTGCTGCCCTCGGCGAGCGAGAAGGACTTGATGACCACCTGGGAGACATCGCGGAGGCCGGCGCGCGCGAACGCGGCGGCCTTCACCGAGTCGGGGACGGCGATGTAGAGCTTGGCGCCCGAGCCCCCGCCCGCGAGGGATCCGACGATCTTGTAGCCCTCGAACTGGCCGGTGCGGGAGGAGGGGAGGTCGCCGCCGGGGGTCGCCCGGACCACTTCCGGGAGCCGCTTCTCAAAGCCTTCGGTCACACCCTCCAGGCCGACGAGGCGGGCCGGGTTGCCGATGATGAGGCGGTAGACGCACGCCGCGAGCGTGGTGAGCTCGGCCTGGAAGGCCCGGCCGAAGTGGGAGGCCGCGGACCAGCGGGCGATCAGGACGCTGCCGACGATCATGGGGACATAGACGATGGCGGTGAGCACGGCGCCGATGAATCGGAAGAGGTCGCCGATCTCGCTGGTGATGAACCGGAAGAGACGGGTGAAGAGCCATCCGATCCCCTTGAAGATGGGGATGAGCAGGAGCACGAAGACCACCGCGCCGATGGCGAGGGCGGCGATGATGGCGAGGATCGTCAGGCTGGTTCCCATGGCGGCGACCTCCGGTGAGGGGCGGGACGGCCCGCGGCGCCCCCACCGCTACGCCAGGCGCTGTGCCTGGTCCAATCGACGCAACTCCAACTGCCGGTGGTAGATCTCGGAGATGGCGTCGTCGAACATGGCGTCATCGGAGGGGGCAGCCTCCTTTTTGGGAGATAACTCCAGGCCGTTTCGCGCGGCCTCGTCCATCTCCTCGCGGGTGAAGCTGTAGATGGAGATCACCTCACAGAGGCGGGCCCGCAGCATTTCGCGGACCCTGGCCAGGCGGCGGCTGACGGTGGGCTCGCTGATGCCCAGGGCGGCCGCGACCTCCTTGCCGGGCTTGTTCTCCAGGACCCGCATGGAGTAGATGGAAAAGTCGGTGAAGTCGGCCTCTTTCTCGACCAGGCGGATGGCGGCCTCGACCTTGGAGCGGAAGACGGCGGCCTCGTACTGCTCATCGACGGACTGGCCGGCGCACGCGCCCATCCACGACTCGTCGAGCTCGGCGTTCTTGCGGTTGCCGCCGCGCTTCTGCGCGTGGCGGCGGTCGAGCTCATCGCCCAGGACGTGCTTGGCGATGGCCAGGAGCCAGGTGGAAAAGCGGGCACCGCGCGCGGGGTCGTAGCGGTCGATGGACTCGGAGAGGGCGGCGAGTGTTTCTTGGGAAAGGTCGCGGACCGTTTCAGAGCCGATGCGGCCCTTGCCCCACTTGGCGAGCTGGGCGCGGACCACGGGCCCGAAGGTTTCCCACAGCTCGAACCAGGCGGCCTGGTCGTTGCCGCGGAGCCGGCCGATGAAACCAGTGGTCATGGGGGTGAGCATCGCCGCGCAAGGGTATCACGCGTGGCGGGTGCGTGTGGGCTTGTTACCGGGCTTCCACGGTGCAGAGCCCGCTGCGCGGCTGGCCTGCTTCCTCAAAGAGGACCAGGGCGCGGTAGAGACCCGCGGCCGGGAGCGTGACGCGGAACTTGGGGACGCCGGTCTGGTCGGTGTCGGGGCGGAGCGAGACGCCCTGGGACAGGTCCTCGCTCAGGAGAATGACCCGCATGGCGTTGGCCTTGTGAAGGGTGAGCGGGTAGGGCTTGCCGTCCCGGATCAGGCGAAACTCGAGCCGGCCCTCTTTGCCCGGGGTGAGGCGGGTGGTCAACGGGACGAGCTCAAAGCCGTCCCCCACTTCCGCGGGGCGGCCCGGGGCGGGGAAGGCGGTCGGCTGTGGCGCGTCGCCGGGGACCGTGAAGGGAGCGACCGCCGTGGGCCGGAAGGTCGAGCCGGTGGCGACGAGGATGCCCATGTACGGCCCGGCGGTCGGGATCGCGGAACGGATCGGGAGCTTGCCGTCTGCATCGGGAGCGGCGGGGACATGCTGGACCCAGCGGAGGTCCGCGGCGGTGATGGCGAGTTCGGTGCCGGCCAGGGCCTGCGCGGGGCCGGAGGCGGTGAACGTGAGCGTGACCGTCTCGCCGGGCTTGAGGGTCTCGGCGTTGGGGCTGGTGAGCGAGAGAGAGCCCTTGGGGGCCGGCGAAGGGGCCGCGGCGGGCACCGGCTTGAGCTTCATGTGGCAGACCGGGCACCGGACGGAGGGGTCCGGGTAGGTTTTGTCGCCCTCGCACTTCATGGGGCAGAAGTACGCGGTGGCGGGAGCCGGCGCCGACGTGGTCGGCGGGCGGGAGGGACGCTCACCTTCGGGCGGGTGGGGCTGGGGGAGGGCGCAGGAGAGCAGCGCGGCGAGCAGCGCGGCGAGCAGTGATGTCAGCATGCCGCAAGGGTATGCGTCAGTTGGGGTCCTGCTCGCTGCGGGGCCTGAGCGTGAAGATGTACCGGTCGCCTTGGCGGTTGCGGACTGCGACCTCTCCGCTGTCCTTCTCGATGCGGACAACTTTG
>JAEYTB010000015.1 GCA_023434205.1 Planctomycetota bacterium
CCGCCGAGCGGGTCGGAAGCCGGCTTTTCTTCTTTGTCGTGGCCGCGCATCGAAAGTCTCCTGGTGGTTGATTCGCTCCCCAGAGTCCTTTCGATGCGGTATTCAGCCCGCCAACACCTTCCTGAACCACGCAGTGAGCTGGTCCTTGGTCATATCACCGGACGCCACCGCCAGCGTCACTTCCGTCGCAGCATCCTCCCAAACGGTCTCTCGCACGCCGTTCGCGCGGACGAACATGATGGCCGACGCGAGGGCGACCCGCTTGTTCCCATCGAGAAACGCGTGATTCTTCGCGAGATGGAACAGGTATGCCGCGGCCATCGCCGCAAGATCCTCGTGCACGTATTGACCGCCGAACACCTGCTGCGGCATGGTGACCGCCGAGGCAAGCAGCCCGACATCGCGGACGCCCGCAAGCCCGCCGTCACGCGCGATCACACGCTCCTGGATGCGCATGACATCTTCAATGGACAGAAAAGTGATGTTCATCGACGTGCCTACTCCGAGAGCTTCTTGAGTGCTCTCCCATAGTCACGCTCAATCTCATCCATGAGAGCATCGACGCGAGCGCGCCCGATCCCCACATTCGATGGGCAGAGTGTCAGAGAATCACCCTGAACCGTCACCTTCAACTGCGTCTCAGGCGTGATGCCCATCGCGTCCAGCAGCGCCTTGTCAATGATCAGCGCGTAGCTGTTGCCGTACTTCTGGAGGGTCTTGACCACCTGCATGCCTCCGGTCGTGGTTGGGCCGTCGCTCTTCATGGTACATTGTACTATCGGATGCCTTCCCTTGCCACTTCCCTCGCTCACCCGATAATCCGAAACCGCCCACCCGGGCTACCAACAATCCCCTCATGCTGACCATTCCCCACCGGCTCAGATTCCTCCTCGCGGCGGTCGCCCTGCTGCTCGGCCTCGCCGCGCCCGCCGTGGCCCAGGTCACCTACCCACCCCGGATCGGGGCCAGCGACTACATCGGCGACTTTGCCGACCTCATCACCCCCGCGGACGAGGAGAAGGTCAAGGCCGCCGCGGCGAAGCTGCTCACCGATCAGGGCATCCCCCTGGTTGTCGTCACCATTAACTCCATGGCCGACTACGGCGCCCGCAACTGGCCCATCGAGCGGTACGCGATGAACCTGTTCGCGGAGTGGGGCATCGGCAGCACCGACCGCAACGCCGGCGTCCTTCTGCTGGTCTCCAAGAACGACCGCAAGGTCCGCATCGAAATGGGCGCGGCGTTCACGCACGCCAGAGATGTCTTCGCCGCGGACGTCATCAACCGGGTCATCGTCCCCAAGTTCAAGGCCGGCCAGTTCTCGCAGGGCATCGTGCTGGGGTCGGAGGCAATCGCGCACGGGATCGGCCAGCCGACTGGCAAGATGCAGGCCGGCGGCATGACGGGTCGGACCGCGCCTTCCGCCGCGCCGACAGGGTCAAGCCCAGCCCGCACGGTGGGCGCAGGCGGGCTCGTCAAGACGCTCTCGGGCTCGCTGGCGTGCTTCATCATCCCCATCATCCTGATCGTGGCGTTCATGGCCGTGCGATCCTTCAAACGGGGGCCGGGCCATGACGCCGGCTACGGTGCGGGTGGTTACGGCCCCGCGGGCTGGGGCGGCTCCCGCGGCAGCGGCATGGGCGGCATGCTCGGCGGCCTGGCGCTGGGCGGGCTGCTGGGCCACGCATGGGGCTCGCGCAACCGGTCCGACGGCGGCGGGTTCTCGGGCGGCTCGAGCGATAGTTCCACCAGCAGCAGCGGCGGCTTCGGTGGTTTCAGCGGCGGGAGCTTCGGCGGCTTCGGCGGCGGCGGCTCCTTTGGCGGAGGGTTTTCCGGCGGCGGCGGCGCCACCGGTTCCTGGTGATCACCTATGAAGAAAGCCTCTGAATCACTCTCGACCACGCAGCGCGAGCAGCTCGAGCGGGTCATCGCCGCGGCTGAGCAGAAGACCTCCGCCGAGATCGTCGTCGTCATCGCGACCCGCTCGGGCCGCTACGACCGTGCCGAGGACACCTTCGGCGTGCTGCTGGCGCTGCTGGCGGTGGCGCTGGCGTGGATTGTCTACCAGGACTTGCGCCCCGCGAGCGGGGACTGGGCCATGGGCACCGAGCTGCACCTGGGACTCATCCCTGTGCTGGCGCTCTTCGTGTTCTGGTGGCTGGTGGGGCTCGGGCTGGCGACACGCTTCCCGGTGCTGGCGCGGCCGTTTGTTTCGCGCATGCACCTTGAGGCCGAGGTCCGCCGGCGCGGGTTCGAGGCGTTCCACCTCTTCCGCGTACCGGCGACGCGGGCCAGGACCGGCGTGCTGGTCTTCGTCTCGCTCCTGGAGCACACCGCGTGGGTCTCAGGCGATGACCCCGTCAACGCGGCCCTCCCGGAGAGCACGTGGGCGGAGGCCAGCGCCGCCATCGCCTCGGCCTCCCGCCGCGGCGAGCTGGGCGCTGGGCTTGAGCGGGCGGTCGGCCTGGTGGGCGCGGCGATGGCGGAGCGGTTCCCCCGCGACGCGGCGGATACTGACGAGCTGCCCAACGCGGTGCACTTCCTCGATTAGCCCTTGCGGCGGAGTTCCTCGGCCTTGCGGGCGTATTCCATGACGACCATGATGTAGGTCGCGTGGCTCCACGTGAGGGGGGCGACGGAGATCGGCTCGCCGGTGTAGGGGTGGTGCTGTTCGGCGAGCACGCCCGAGGCCTCGGCGCGGGAGACGCACCACTCCAGCAGCCCCTCGGCCTCCTTGAGGTCCTCGAAACTCTTGGCGCGGGCGATGACGTACTGCGCCCGCCAGAGCGTGCAGATGACCCACGGGTTCCCAGGAACCTGCTCGATCTTCTCGCGCTCGACCTGGTGGTAGTAGTCGTGCTCGTACCGTGCGTAGCCGCCCACGCCCGTCTTGACCGAGAGCCGCTTCTGCATCTCACGCATCTCGCTCTCGACCTGCGGATCGTCGATGGGCAGCCCGCCGAAGGCGAACACCGCGAAGTTGGCCGAGTCGCTGGTCATGTCCAGCTTGTAGTCCCCGTTGTGCGGCGCGGGCAGGGCGTTGCGGGCGAACCGCTGCTGCTCGGGGTTCCACAGGTGCTTGCGCAGCGCCGCCTGCATGTGGCGGGCCCCCTCGCGGTACGTGGAAGCGCGGTCGAACTCGCCGAAGTCCTGCGCGAACGCCGCGGCGGCCTGGAGGGCGCCGACGGTCGCGGCGACGGTGAAGGTGTGGATCCCGCGACGCTCCTCCCACAGGTCCCAGGTGGGCAGGGGCAGGCCGTGGCTGTCGCGGAACTTGAGCGTCCACTCGGCGGGGCGGACAATGAGCGGGGTGTAGAGGCTCTTGACGAACTCCACGTCGCGGAAGGTCTCGAAGTGCTTGCGGAGGGCCCACATGACCAGCGAGGTCTCGTCCTGCTGGATGGGGAGCACGCGCTGGCCCTCGATCATCCAGGGGTGCCAGCTGCTGGCCAGCTCGCCGTTGGGGTTGTACTTGTGCAGGAAGTAGGACTGGCCGGCGAGGGCCTTGGCGCAGTAGCGGAAGAAGTTGCGGGAGAGCTCGCCCTGACCCAGGAGCACGAGCGCGTAGGCGACCAGCGCGCCGTCGCGGGGCCAGCAATAGGAATAGTGGTCGCCGCCGAACTGGGTGATGTCGCTGTCGTTGGCCGCGATGATCGCACCGCCGTTGTCGATCTGCGTGCGGAGGACGAGCTGGCTGCGGCGGAAGAGGTCCATCACGCCGTCGGAGAGCCCGCTGCTTCCGCCCGGGGGCTCCTTGCGGACCCAGAGGTTCCAGTAGGAGCCGGTGCGGCCGATCATGCGGTCCGGGCCGGCCTCGAGCAGGCGCATGTTGAGGGCCTTGACCTCGCTGTACGAGGACCCGCAGGCCATCCAGCTCGTCACGTAGGAAGCGCCGTTGGCGGGGACCTGGAGGTTGAAGCCGATGGTGGCGTCCACCGAGCCCTGGCTGATGGCGTTGCGGCCCAGCTGGCCGTCCTCCGCGTCGCGCCACGTGCCCTCGGCCCCGCGGACGCGCTTGGTGCCGATGGCCCAGTTGTCGATCCCGCACTTGTTCTCGTCGCAGGCGTTAAAGAGGAAGTAGGCGTCGTCCTTGTAGATGACCACGGCGGAGGTGGTGGGGTCGTAGTTGGCGGTGTCGCCCACGGGCGTGCCGCGGATCGAGAGGTCCCAGTGGCTGAAGAGGCGCACATCGCGGTCCTCGCCCTTGAGGTCCCTGACGATGGAGTGTCGGAGGTAGACCGGCTCGTGGAAGTCCACGGCGTCGTGGCAGACGATCTCGAGGCCGAGCCCGTCGTGGCGGAGGGTGACCTCGGTCACGAGGGTGTCGGGACGGTACTTGAGGGAGCGGTGCCAGCCGGGGTCCTCGATCCAGGCGAACTGGTTGTCAACCCAGACGCCGAACCGCTGGACGTGGCCGTCGGTGTGGTCGTAGCGGCCCACGTGCGGGTAGTAGATGTCCCGCACTCGGTAGAGCCTGTCGAAGGTGATCAGTAGGTCGCCGTTCCCAACCGGAATATCACGCGGCATCTCGCATCCCTGATAGCCGTCTTTCTCGTCAAACCCGCCCACACGCGGCCGGTGGAGCCTACACCATCATCGCCCGCGGCGTGGCGGGATCGGCTCCACGCGACAAGATTGCCCGCGCCGGGCGGCGGCGGTTGCACCCAGGCCTTGAATGTTCAGGGGTTTACGCCGCGGCGACGCCGGGGGCCTCCGCCGCCATCGCCTGGATGCGGGAGGCGATATCGCCCAGGAACGTCAGCTTGAGGCCGAAGTTCTCGCCGACCTTCACGGCAACGCCGCAGCCGATGGCCTTGTTGTTGACGAGCAGGTCAAGCTCGGAGTCCGCCAGCTTGGGGAGCTCGATGATCGCGCCCGGGACGAGCCCCAGGACGTCGTCGACCTCCATGGTGCGCTCACCCAGGCGGACCACGATGGGGACCTCTAACTTGAGAATCTGCGAGAGGTTAGGTGGTTTCTCGGCGGTCATAGGGGGCTCGGCAGGCGCGGAGGGTCCGCGGCTAGAGGTCCGCAACCTGCGTGCCAGCCTTTCCTTCGCCCCGCAGCATGGGCTGGGGGCGCAGGTAGGTCAGCGTGCGCCACAGCCATTCCATCGGCCCGAATCGGAAGTGCCTGAGCCACAGGGCGCTGAAACCGATCAGGAGAAGGTAGATCGCCAGGACCAGGCCCATGCGTTCGATGCGGGTGGTCTGCCCGAAGAAGCCCAAACCCCAGTGGTAGAAAAAGAAGGTCGCCAGGCCGCTCTCGAGGAGGTAGTTGGTCAGGCCCATACGGCCCACGCGCGCGATAGCGGCCTTGACGCCGTGAAGGGCGCGGCTGTGGGCGAAGAGGACGATGCTGCCCAGGTAGCCCAGGCTCATGAGGACGGAGCCGGGCATGGCCAGGACCACGGCGAGGCCGAGCTCGGGCATCGACTTGTCCGGTTTGCTCATGAGGTAGGTGCTGGCGGCCACCATCGCCAGGCCGGTCGGGAGGCAGAGGGTGGCGAAGCGGCGGTGCAGGCCGAGACGCTCGGTCGTGAACGCGCCGGACTTGTAGAGGGCGACACCGAGCAGGAACATGGACCAAATCGTCCAGCCCATACCCACCAGCACGATGATCATGATGAAGCCGAAGCTCATGGCGCGGAAGGCGAAGGCCTGGGAGTAAGGGCCATCGCGCATCGCCTCGGTCTCGGGGAGGGTCCAGAGCGGGTCGGAAGGGGGGATCTTGTAGTCGGTGGCCTCGTAGGCCTGCAAAAAACGCTGGAACGGCGGGAGGTCGGGGTTGAGGAGGGTGTTCACCAGCGCGGGGTCGGTGGGCTTGGGCGGGTTGAACATCGTGAGCATGGTGAACACGCCGCTGACGAGGGTCGCGACGAACAGGACGCTCATCGAGATGGCGATCAGCGTCGCCGGGCGTGCGCGGAGGAAGGGGAGCGTGAGCAGGCCGAAGAGGGAGTAGGCGAAGAGGATGTCGCCGTACCAGATGAGCAGGCCGTGGAGGAGGCCGATGGCCATGAGGGCGAGCATGCGGCGGGCGCCGAAGGGCGTGTAGCCGCGGCCGCGCTCCTTGGCGCGGGTCCACTGGATCGCCAGGCCGATGCCGAAGAGCATGGAGAAGAGGGTGTAGAACTTGCCGGCGCAGAAGACGGCGACGAAGTAGAAGGAGATCGCGCCCCAGAGGCCCTGCTCGGGCTCGGGGTGCGGGAGGGTGAAGGAGCCGAAGGTCTCGCCGAAGACCTGGATGTTGACGAAGAGGATGCCCAGGAGGGCGACGCCGCGGACGAGGTCGAGGGCGTGGATGCGCTCGGAATCGGCGGTGGGGGCGAGGGTAGGTTCGGCGGGCATGGCCA
>JAEYTB010000049.1 GCA_023434205.1 Planctomycetota bacterium
CACAGTGGGCACGACGCTGACCGCGCCGCCAATGAGACAAAGATCTCCTTGCGGCAGTGGTAGCAGCGGACCATTCGTTCTTTGACCGGGGGCATCTCCACCCCTCCCTGCGATCAGACCTGGCACGTCTCAGGCTGCGTTGCCGGTCGCGGAGGGCTGGTTGGCCCACGCCTTCTGGGGCGCTGCGCCGGTGTTGGCGAGCCAGTCGCCGGCGGCGGGCGCGGCGGGGGCCGACTCCAGCCACTCGTTGCTGCGGGCCTTGCGGCCGTGCGGCTTGGCCTCGACCTTGGCCTCAACGCTGGCAGCGCCGCGGTTGGCCAGGGCCTCGGGGCCGACGATGCAGCGGCCCACGAAGGTGGCGCCCTCGGCCACGGCGAGGGCCGCGGCGGTGACGTCGCCCTGCACGTTGGCCTTGCTGGTGAGCTGCAGGCAGTCCTTGGCGACCAGATCGCCCTGGTGCTTGCCGTCGATCACGATCGTGCTCG
Source organism: Planctomycetota bacterium (assembly GCA_023434205.1). GTDB lineage: Bacteria > Planctomycetota > Phycisphaerae > Phycisphaerales > UBA1924 > JAEYTB01. Next base: position 486 of record JAEYTB010000049.1, read on the forward strand.
CCTCGATGGAGGCGTTGGACTGGGCGTTGGGCCCGATGTGTACCTCGCCGGCCCGCACGTTGCCCTCGAAAGTCCCCAGGACCTTCAGGATGCCATCAACCACCAGGTCGCCCTTGAAACGGGCATCAGGGCCAAGGACCGTCACCTGCTCACGAGCCTGTTCACGGGCGTCCATGCAAAAACTCCTCGGGCCGCGGTGTTCCGTGCGGCCCGAGGAGTTATCGGTTGGGAAACGCGAAATCCTTGAGCTACTTCACCTCGACCCCGAGCTGGTCGAACAGGAAGGCGTACATGTCCACCACCTGCTCGATCCGCTGGCTGAGGCTGCTGCCGACGCCGTGCCCGCTGTTGGCGCTGGTCCGCAGCAGGGCCGTCCCCCCCACCGCCTGCAGGGCCGCCGTCATCTTGCGGCTCTGCATGGGGTCCACCCGCGGGTCGTTGGCCCCGGTCAGGAACAGCACCGCGGGGTAGTCCACCCCCGAGCGGACGTGGTGGTAGGGCGAATAGGCGTGCAGGGCCTTGAAGTGGTCGGGATTCTTGACCGTCCCGAACTCGGGGATGTTGAACTCGCCGTTGGGTGAGAGCTCCACCCGGAGCATGTCGTAAATCCCCACGCTGGCGATCACGCACTTGGCCGCCTCGGGGTGCTGGGTGAAGGTCGCGCCCATCAGCAGGCCGCCGTTGCTGCCGCCCATGATCGCCAGCCGCTCGGGGCTGGTGTACCCGGCCTTGACCAGGTGCTGGCACGCGGCGTGGAAGTCGTCGAACACGTTCTGCTTGTTGGTCAGGTTGCCCTGGTGGTGCCACTGCTCGCCGAACTCGCCCCCGCCGCGGATGTTGGCCTCGGCGAAGATCACGCCCTGATCGAGCAGCACACGGACCTCGGGCCGCATGCGGGGGGTGATGCTGATGGCGTACCCGCCGTAGGCGGTGAGCAGGACGGGGTTGTTTCCGTCGAGCCTGGTCCCCTTGCGCTTGACGATGTTGACGGGCACCCTGGTGCCGTCCTTGCTGGTGGCGAACTCGCGGGTGACCTCGACGTCGGACATGTCCACTGTCGCCTTGGCGGAGATCGGGGCCCGGGCGGTGTGGTTGGTCACGGGGTCGAAGGTGAACCAGGTGAGCGGCTGGACATAGCTGACGTTGGCGAACAGCACCGCGTCGCCCGCGCCATGCATCGGCACGATGCTCCCCGCATCGCCGATCTCAAACTGGCGCGGCTTGTTCGCGGGCTTGCCCGCGTGGTCGAACACCCGGATCTCCGCCGGCCCGCCGAGCTGGTAGGTGACGTAAAGGAAGTTTTCCGTCGCGGCGAGGTTGCCGGTGTGCTCGCCAAACTCCGACACGATGACGTGCTCACCCTCGGGGATCAGCACCTTCGCGTCGGCCACCTTCCCCACGTCCGAGCCGTCGTTGGCGATGCTCAGCTTCAGGAGCTGTCCCTTGGGCGCGTGCAGGCGGCTGACCATCAGGATCGTGGTGCTGTCCGGGGAGTCGCTGTGGCCGAACTCCGCCTGCACCACCCGGTCCTCGTACACATCAAGCTGGTGCCACTTGCCGTCCAGCGTGCGGACGTAGTGCTGGAACTCCCCGCCGTCGCCCTTCTGCATGTTGACCAGCGCGACGCCTGCCTCGTTGGTGAAGACCACCACCTCCGCGATCTTGGGGAAGTCCTTGCCGATCTCGTAGGTGTCCTTGCTGACGGGCGTGCCCAGCTCGTGCCGCCAGAGCTGCATGTAGAAGTCGCGGTCCTCGGGCGGCCGCTCGCTCGCGCCGGGGTACCGCGTGTAGTACACCGCCTTGCTGTCGGGCGTCCAGGCCACCGCGCCGCCGCCCGTGCCGTTCTGCACCCGCGGCACGCGCTCGAAGGCCTGCTTGCCCGTCTCCACATCAAAGAAGTACAGATCGCCCGACTCGCTCCCGCCCTGGCTCATCGACACCGCCACGAGCTTCCCGTTGGGACTGGGCACGAACCAGTCGATGGCGGTGGTGCCCTCGGCGTTGAGCGTGTTGGGGTCCACCAGGGTGCGGGCGGTGTCGGGGTGGTGGGGCGAGTCCAGGACCACCAGGAAAGGCTGCTGCTTGGGCGGCTGGCGTTTGAGGGCGAAGAGCCTCCCGCCGTGGAAGCTGAGGTAGCTGTACGACTCGCTGGTGGCGGAGAGCACCTTGGTGACGCGCTCGCGCACGGCCTCGACGCCGGGCAGGCCGTCGAGCACCGAGCGCGCGTACGCGTTCTGGGCATCGGACCACTGCTTGACCTTGGCGTCGTTCCAGTCCTCGAGCCAGCGGTAAGGGTCAACAACCTTGACGTTGTGGTAGGTGTCGGTCACCGGCTTCACGGGCGTCGGGGGCGGCGACGCGTCCTGAGCAAACACACTCCCGGTGATCGCGACCGCGGCGGCAAATGAAGGCAAGCGCATAAGAACCCTCCAGCCCCGGGGCCATCCGCCCGCGGGGAGTTAAGGGTAGAACCAGACTCAGGCCTGCGGGAGTTCCGCCGCGAGTCGCTGGTAACGCCGCAGCTCGTGCCGCCAGCGGTCCACCACGACGAAGTAGAACGCGAACACCCCCGCGCCGACCATGACCAGCGGGAGGCATCCGAAGATCAGCACCGGCGCCAGCACGCCGAAGATGGGGAAGATGTACCGCCCCACGTCCGACCAGGTCGCGAGGACCTTCGAGGGCAGGAGCCTGGCCGTCCGCACGAGGAACGTCATCCGGTAGGCCATGCTCACGCACCAGAAGAGTAGCAGCAGGGGCACGTAGAACAACGGGCTGAGGTAGATGCCCACCGTCCGCACGCCCGCCACGGCGCCCAGCGTCATCAGGGCTTCCAGGCCGCAGCCCACAAGCACAAGCACGAGCGCCGGCCGGCGCGACCGCACGCCCTCCAGCACGGGCTGTGGCGCCGCGAGGCGCGACCACCCCAGCGCGTTGAGCCCCGGGGCCACCACCAACGCCACGAGGACGACGACGAACGCCGCGGTTCCGATGCCCGCCCAGCCCATCGCCACCGCCAGCAGCAGCGAGCCGGCCCGCACCGTGAGGGACCATTCGATCAGCACCGCGCCCGAGGCCATCCGGCCCAGCACCTCGGCCCCGGCGAATCGGAGGTACGAGCCGCGGACCGAGTTGGCGATCGCCACGCCGCACTCGGGGCACGGGCCGAACGCGTCCAGCCCGCGGATGTTGTACCCGCACGACAGGCAGAGCGCATCCACGACTACACGGCCCTGCTCATCGACCGCGTTGGGCGCAACTTCCGGCGGCGGCGGGTCCTCGCCCAGCGCCTGGGCCACCGGCTTGCCGCAGCCGGGGCACGCATAGCGGTAGCTCACCCCGGAAAGGTTGTAGCCGCATTCGGGGCAGGGGAACTCGGCGGCGGGGCTCACGCGCCCAGTCTAATGATGACCGCCCTTGCCCCGCACGGCGTCGATCGCCTTGACGATCCCCTCGGGCGTCACGTCCTCGTGGAGGACCTCGTCGATCAACGCCGCCGGCGCCGTCCCGCAGGATCCCAGGCACTCGAGCTCGATGAGGGTGAACTCGCCGTCGTCGGTCGTCTCGCCCACGTCGATGCCCAGCTTGGCCCGGATCGCATCAGTGATCTTCTGCTGGCCGCAGAACTCGCACGCGATGGAGCGGCAAACCTGGATCAGGTGCCGGCCCCGCGGCTTGAGCCAGTATTCCTCGTAGAAGCTCGCCGTGTCGTACACCTGCGAGGCCTCGATCCCCAGGAACTCGCCGATCTCGAGCATCGCCTGCGGCGGGATCCACCCGTACGCGTGCTGCACCGCGTGCAGGCAGGGCAACAGGGCCGCCAGCTTCGTCTCGTACCGCGGCAGGACGGACTGCTTCAGCTCCGCCTGCATCGCCGCGGTCAGGTAGGGCTCGGCCCGACGCTCAACCTTCATCCCGCCCGAGTTCTTCGCGATCCACGCCATAGGCCGGCATGGTAGCGGCCTTGGGCACCCCGCCGCCCGGGTACCCCGCCGCTCCGCGGCTGCTCTCTCACGTTGCCTCCCCTCACGAGAGTCTGTAACTTGAACCGCCTGTTTCCCGGTGGTGAAGCCCCGCCCGCAACAGACTCAGGAGCGCACGTAATGTCCAAGTCCAACAAGGTCCCGCCCAAAGCCGCCAAGGTCCTCGGCCTTGGCAACACCCCGCCCAAGGCCGCCAAAGTCCTGGGCATGGGCATGAACTCCGCGGCGAAGAAGGTCACGACCGCCAAGGCCCCCGCCCCCAAGCCCGGGTTCAAGACGGCGACCCCTACCACCACCGGCAAGATGAAGCCTGGCACTCCCGTGCTGGGCGCCCAGCGCGGGGCCACCCCCCAGGGCGTCAACGCCCAGCGCATGAAGGGCACGATCAAGAAGCTCGGCTTCTGACCCCCCCGCTACCGCACGGGTGCGTGCTCCACGCCCCGGAGCTGCGTAAGCCGACGAGCCACCGCCGCGGCGAGCTGCCCCTCGCGCCGCGGGTCGCCGAACCGCCCGACCCTGGCCTCAATTCGGACGAGGCGCGGGTCGGTCCCGTCGGCGGGCTGGAGGTCGAGCTCCACGGGTTCATCCCCTTCCGTCCGCAGGTGGTACCTCCGGCCGCTGTTTAGGGCTTCGGAGCGGAGCAAACCCATCTCGACCTTTTTGGCTGCGACTTCCACCGCCGCGTCCGCGTCATCCCAGTCCGCCAGGACTTCCCGCACCGGCGGGCCGCCCTGGGTCCACAGCGGGCTCCGGCAGGAAGCCAAAGGAAACCCCAGTATCAGGGCGAGGGCCACAACCCTTCCATGAACCAAACAAAATGAGCGATAGGGCGTCCGCATGGGTGTCGTGTCCCGTATCATAAAGACCTGCACCGGGCCCTGCGCCGGTGGGCTGGAGCGACGTCTTTGGAAGTGAGCATCCGTGTGCCCTCTGGTTCCGAGCGTGTGTCGGTGCTGGGGTCGGCCGAGCGCAACCTGAAGATGATCCGCGAAGGCCTGGGCGTGGGGGTGGTCGCGCGCGAGGGGCGGGTCCACCTCTCGGGCTCCAAGCAGGCTGTGACCGCCGCGCGCCGGGTGCTCGAACGGCTGACCGAGGCCGCCTCGACCGAGCCCCTGGACCGTCAGCAGGTGCTCGATCTGATTGCCGAGGAGTCGGGCGAGCAGAAGCGCGAGCGGCGCGGCTGGACGGTCGCTGCCGACGGCGAGACCACCCCCGTGTTCGAGCCCGAGCCGTGGGACGGCAAGCTGAGCGTCTACGCGGGCGGCAAGGCCCTCCGCCCGCGCACGCCCAATCAGGAGCTGTACTTAGAGGCGATCCGCGCCAACGACCTGGTCTTTGGCATCGGCCCCGCCGGCACCGGAAAGACGTACCTTGCCGTCGCCGCGGCGGTCCACCTGCTTAAGACCGGGCGCGTTCGGCGCGTGGTCCTGGCCCGCCCCGCGGTGGAGGCCGGCGAGAAGCTCGGGTTCCTCCCCGGCGACCTGCGCGAGAAGGTGAACCCCTACCTCCGCCCCCTCTTCGACGCCCTCAACGACATGATGGACTACTCCACCGTCGCCCGGTTCATGCAGAGCGACGTGGTTGAGGTCGTGCCGCTGGCCTTCATGCGGGGCAGGACTCTGAACAACTCGGTCATCATCCTGGACGAGGCCCAGAACACCACCCGCGGCCAGATGCTCATGTTCCTGACCCGCATGGGGCAGGGGTCCAAGATGGTCGTGACCGGCGACATCACCCAGATCGACCTTCCCGACCCCACCGAGTCGGGGCTCATCGACGCCGCCCGCCGCCTGAACCGGACGAGGGGCGTCGGGTTCGTTCACTTTGAGAAGTCCGACGTGGTCCGGCACGACCTTGTGCAGAGAGTGATCGAGGCCTACGGCGAGGAGCCCACCGACCTGCCCGCCGCACGGCCCAAGGGTCGCCGGAAGGCCGATAACCACACAACCGAGACGCCCTAACCGCCGATGTAAGAAGTAGCCCCGCGCCCCATGCCACGAGACCCGGAAAACCTTCCCCCCACCACGCGCACCGGCTCATTGAGCCGGAGCGTGCGGGCCCGCCGACCCCACCCGGGCCGGTTCTCGGGCATGGGCGCGTACATCCGGCTGCTGGATGCCCTGGCCCAGCCCAGCCTGGGGATGGGCGTGCTCATCGCGGCGGTGTTCGCGCTGGTCTGCACCGGCTTTGTGATCTGGGCCCGGACCCAGCCGCTCGTCGCCGTGGGTCGGATCATGGACGAGACCCGGCTGGTGCGTGTGCCGATGAACGTGCCGGACGAGGCGGCGACCTCTCAGGCGAAGGAACTCGCCCGGCAGGCGACCCCCCGCGTGTTCCGGCCCGACCATGCCGTGCTGACGGCGGCGGTGGACCCGCTCGAGACCCTCCCCAAGACCCTCGCCAGCGCCGCGGACCTCGCGGCGGTGGACCCCGTCATCCGCGAGGAGTACGCGCTCACGCCCGAGATCCTCGCGGCGATCCGGTCGCAGGCGGTTGACGGCGAACCGTCTCAGGCGTGGCGGACGCGCGTGCGGGCGCTGCACGCCATCCTCCTGCGTCGCCCGTTCCTGGAAGCGCAGACGTGGCAGCGGGCGTTGCAGGAGGGCGCGACGACCATCGTGTCGCTCGTCGACCGCGACCGCGACGATGTTCCAAAGTCCGACCTGGTGAACATGGGTGATAAGGAGCGGTTCGCGCGTGCGGCGGACGAGGTCGCCCGTGCCGCGGGCTTCACCGGCCCGCTTCACACGCTCGTGTCGCACCGGCTGGTGAACCGGATCAAGCCGACGTTCACGTTCGACGAGGCGACCACGGCGCTGCACCAGACGTGGGCGGCCAACGCGGTCAAGACCATCGAGCGGGTCAGCTCGCCCGGGCAGGTGATCTTCCAGCGGGGCTACCCGCTGACGCAGGCGCAGGCGGACCTCTACCGGGCCGAGCAGCTCCACTTCGACGAGCACGGCCGCACCAGCTACGGGCTGGCCCGCAACATCGCGGTGTTCGCGGCGTGCTTCGCCATCACGCTCGCGCTCACGGGCTACACCTTCCTCTTCTGCCCGCGTGTCCGCAAGAATGCCTCCCGCATCGGGGGCGTCGCCCTCACGCTCGGCGCCGCGCTGGGCGTGGCGGTCATCGGCACCGCCCAGGCGCCGGGGTTTGCCGCGATCTTCTCCATCGCGCCGACGCTGTTCGTGGCGCTGCTGCTGGCCATCGCGTACGACCGCCGCTCGGCGCTGGCGTACGCCCTGCTGCACGCGCTGCTGGTGTGCGTGGCGCTGCGGGAGTCCGTGGGGCAGATGGCGGTCATGATCACGGGAATCGCGTGCGTGGTGTGGGCCGTGAAGGAGATCCGCGACCGTAACTCGCTGTTCCGCGCGTCGGTGTTCACCGCTGCAGGAGTGGGGCTCGCGACGGTGATCTTCAGCCTGATCGAGCGTCCGCTGACACCGGAGGTCATCGAGCCGGTCATGAAGGAAATCGCGCTGGAGGCCGTGCTGGCCAGCGCGGGCGCGGTGGTGGTGGGCGGCATCACCCTCTTCATGCTCCCGGTGATCGAGCGGGCCTTCAACGTCACGACGGGGATGACCCTGATCGACCTGCGCGACCCCAAGCAGCCGCTGCTCAAGGAGCTCCAGTTCCGCGCGCCGGGCACGTACAACCACTCGCTGAACGTCGCCTCCATCGCCGAGGCCGCCGCGGACGCCATCGGCGGCGACAGCCTGCTCACCTACGTCGGGGCGCTCTACCACGACGTGGGCAAGATGAACAAGCCCGAGTACTTTGTCGAGAACCAGGTGGGCGGGAGCAACAAGCACGACAAGCTCAGCCCCGCCATGTCGCTGCTGCTGGTCATCGGCCACGTGAAGGACGGCATGGAGCTCGGCCGCGAGTTCCGCCTCCCCGGCAAGGTCCAGCACTTCATCGAGGCCCACCACGGCACGACGCTGGTCGAGTTCTTCTACCACCGCGCCCGCCAGCTCGCGCTGAAGGGCAAGGACGGCCAGGACATCGAGCCCGACGACACGTACGTGCCCGATGAGTTCGAGTACCGCTACCCCGGGCCCAAGCCGCGGACGAAGGAAGTCGCGATCCTGATGATCGCCGATGCCGTGGAGTCCGCGGCACGGGCGATGGCCGAGCCCACGCCCAGCCGCATCGATGCGCTGGTCCGGACCATCGCCAACAAGCGGCTGCTGGACGGCCAGTTCGACGACTGCGAGCTGACGCTGAAAGAGCTGCACCTGATCGTGGAGAGCATCTCGCGGACGGTGACGAGCATGTACCACGGGCGGATCGCGTACCCGCAGGGGGAGCTCGAGCAGGCCCCTCAGGAACCGCAGCGGGCATAGGTCACCACAGCATCCGCACGCGGATTGTCTCCGGGATTTTCTTGAGCTTCGCGAGCACCTGCTCGCCGTCGGTGGGGTCGACGTCGAGCACGACGTAGCCGACCTCCTCGTTGGTGCGGAGGTACTCGGCGGAGATGTTGGCCCCGATCGCGGCGATGGCCTTGTGCATGTTGCTCAGCACGCCGGGGACGTTGCGGTGGAAGTGCAGGATGCGGTGCGGGCGCTTGGCCCCCTCATCCCGGGCACCCGGCTGCTCCGGCAGTTCCACCTCCGGCACGTTCACAGCGCCGGTGGTGCTGCCGATGTTCACGAACTTCAGGAGCTTGGTGCAGACGTCATCCGCGATGGTTGCCTGGGCTTCCTCCGTGCTGCCGCCCACGTGCGGGGTGAGGATGACGTTGGGCAGGCCGCGGACGGGGCTCTCGAAGCGTTCGCCCTTGTGCGAGGGCTCGTCGGGGAAAACGTCGAGGGCGGCGCCGGCGAGGTGGCCGGTCTTGATCGCTTCCGCGGCGGCGGGGACATCCACCACGCTCCCGCGGCTGTTGTTGATGAGGTAGGCGCCGGGCTTCATGCGCTTGAGTTGCGCGGCGCTGATCATGCCGCGGGTGGCGTCGGTCGCGGGGACGTGGAGTGTGACGACGTCGCTCTCCTTGAGCAGTTCGGCGAGGCTCTTGACGGCGCGGGCGTTGCCCAGCGCCATCTTGGGGAGGATGTCGTAGAAGAGCACGCGCATGCCCATGGCCTCGGCGAGCACGGAGACCTGAGAGCCGATGTGGCCGTAGCCGACGATGCCCAGCGTCCTGCCGCGTACCTCGTGGGCGCCCTCGGCGGACTTGTCCCACAGGCCAGCGTGCATCTGCGCGGTCTTTTCGGTGAGCCGCCGGTAGAGGGCGATGACCTCTGCGATGGTCAGCTCGGCGACGCTCCGCGTATTGCTGAAGGGCGAGTTGAAGACCGGCACGCCCCGCAGCCGCGCAGCGCCCAGGTCTACCTGGTTGGTGCCGATGCAGAAGCAGCCCACGGCAAGCAGTCGCGGGGCGGCCTCAAGCACCCTGCGCGTCACCTCGGTCTTGCTGCGGATGCCCAGCACGTGCGCACCGGCGATGAGCTTGAGGAGCTTGGCTTCGTCGGGTGCGCCGGCCATGGTCTCGACGCTGAACCCCTCGCGGCGGAGCATCGCCGCGCCCTCGGGGTGGATGTTCTCAACCAGCACGACCCTGATCTTGTCCTTGGGGAACGACGTCTTCATGCTCTCGGGTACCCCGCCGCTCCGCGGCGGCTCCTTCTATCGCTCCTGCGGCCAAGTCAGCGGCCCCACGGTTTGCGGCTCCGGCGCCGGTGAGTTCGTCCCCCCCTTTATCGACAGAATTCCCGTCAGGCTGAGCACCAGCAGCACGACGAACAGACCGATCCGGTACCAGCCGAAGGGGGCCAGGCCGTGGCGGGTCAGGAACGAGACCAGCCACTTGACCGCCGCGGCGGCGGAGACCGCGGCCACCACGATCCCCACGATGCACGCCGTGACGCCCAGCTCCTCGAACAGGTTCTTCCCACCCGTCTCCCGCGCGTGGCTGAGGTTCTTGTAGAGCTTGTAGAACGTGGCGGCTGTGAGCGTGGGCAGCCCCAGGAGGAAGCTGAACCGCGCCGCCTCGGCGGGACGCAGCCCCGCGAAGAGGCCACCGGTAATCGTCATCATCGAGCGGCTCGTGCCCGGCCACAGGGCGAAGCACTGGAGCAGCCCGATCGTCAACGCCTGGCGCGCCGTCACGTCGTAGATCGTCTTCTCCTCCCGCCGCCACGCCCGCGGCTTGCCGAGCCGCCCCTGCGACCACAGGTCCACGCCGATCATGAACACCCCGCCCACCAGGACGCTGGCCATCACCGGGCCGACCCCCATGAGGTGGGCGTCGATCCACTTGTTGGCAAGCAGGCCCACCACCGCCGATGGGATGAAGGCGATTACCAGGTTGATCAGCAGCCGCAGACCGTCGCGGTCGCGCCCGATCAGCCCGTTGAGCATCTTGATGATGCTGGGCCAGTAAAGCCCCAGCACCGCGAGGATGGCGCCGCCCTGGATGACGATGCTGAAGTCCTTGACCGCCTGCGACTCGACATCGAGCTTCATCGCCGCCCCGGCCAGCACCAGGTGCCCCGTCGAGCTGATGGGCA
>JAEYTB010000066.1 GCA_023434205.1 Planctomycetota bacterium
ACTCGTACCTGCTGAACAAGGGCGCGACGCCGGACCTGGACGTCAAGTACCGCGAGGTGATGCTGGCCCGGCTTGAGGAGTTCTGCAAGCCCTTCGCGCACGAGCTGGCCTACCTCAAGCCGCGGTATCAGCTCATCGAGAGCGGCAACCACGGCCGGGGCGTGGGCGAGTTTGCCCGCCAGATCGAGGCGGAGCTGGTCGTCGTCGGCACCCGCGGCAGGACCAACCTGCGGGACATCGTTCTGGGCAGCACGGCGGAGCGGATCCTTCAGGATGCGCCGTGCTCGATCCTGGCGGTCAAGCCGCGGAAGTCCTGACGTGGAACGGCAGATCGACGAGCTGGCGGGGCGGCTGCGCACGGCGCGCTCGGTCGTGGTGCTCACCGGCGCGGGTGTGTCGGCGGAGTCCGGCATCCGGACCTTCCGCGACACGATGGAAGGGCTGTGGAAAGAGTTCGATCCCGCGAAGCTCGCCACGCCCGAGGCTTTCGACGAGAACCCGGAGCTGGTGACGCGCTGGTACGACCACCGGCGGCTGGGCTGCCTGGCGGCCGAGCCCAACCCGGGGCACGCGGCGATCGCGCAGCTTGAGCGGTGGCTGGCGGGTCGGTCCGGCTCGTTGACGCTGCTCACCCAGAACGTCGACCGGCTGCACCAGCGGGCGGGGTCGGTGAACGTGGTGGAACTCCACGGCTCGATCATTGAGTGGCGTTGCACGCGCACGGGCGAGAAGCAGACCCCCGCGGCGGAGGCCTTCACGAAGTTCCCGCCGCGGAGCACGTGCGGGGCGCTGCTGCGGCCAGACGTTGTGTGGTTCGGGGAGATGCTGCCGCCCGCGGCGCTGGAGGCGGCCGACGCCGCGGTCGCCGCGTGTGATGTGTTCATCAGCGTGGGCACCAGCAGCGCGGTCTATCCCGCGGCGGGGTACGTGGACATGGCCCGCCGGCGCGGGGCCTTCACGGCGGAGGTGAACCGCGAAGGCACGCCCATCAGCGCATGGGTGGATGTGAGTTTGCGGGGGAGAAGTGGGGAGGTTCTGCCGCGTGTGCTGGAGCGGGTTACCAGTCCAGCGGGCTGAGCCACGCCGCCGCGAGTTCCGAGACAGGAACCTCCAACCCCGCGTGGACCCACGCAAGCTTGCCACTGTCGGTCACCCTGCCGATGGGCGTTACTCGCACGCCGCCGTAGTCGCGCATGACCGTTCTGACCTTCGGCAGGTCCTCGGGCTTGATCTCCAGCACGTAGCGGCTTGGCGACTCGTTGAACGCGAGCTGCTCGACCTCGAGCAGGTCGTCGGTGAGCGTGAGCTCGGCGCCCAGCGGGCGCGGGCCGGACTCGCGGGCGAGCAGGCTCGCGAGCGCGGAGGTGTTGGACGGTGTCGTCGTGCTCCCGGTGGTGGCGATGAGCATCTCCGCGACCGCGACGAGCAGGCCGCCCTCCGAGGGGTCGTGCGCGGACTGCACGAGGCCGTCCTGGATGCACTGGGCCACCGCGCGTGCCGCGGCGGGGCCGGCGTTGAGGTCGGGGGTGGGGATCGCGTCGTACGGCGGGCTGAAAGCCCGCCCCCCCAGCATTGAGTACATCGAGCCGGCCATGTGCGGTTGCGTTACGCCCACGAGCACGAGCAGGTTGCCGGGCTTCTTGGCGTCCATGGTGACGCAGCAGGTGACATTGCGGACCTGAGCGAGGCCGGTGATGAGCAGCGTCGGGGGGATCTCGATCAGCTTTTCCTGGCCGGTCTGCGGGTCGGTGTAGCGGAGCTGGTTGTTCAGCGAGTCCTTGCCGCTGACGAAGGGCGTGCGGTAGGCCTTCGCCCCCGCGTAGCAGCCCTCCGCGGCACGCACCAGCGAGCCAAGATTCTCCGGCTTGGCGCAGCTCGGCCAGCAGAAGTTGTCGAGGATCGCCGTGCGGGTCGGGTCGCCGCCCACGCACACGATGTTGCGGATGCACTCGTCGATCGTGGCGATGGCCATGTGGTACGGGTCGCTGCCGGGCACCAGCGGGTCGCCCAGCGGGGTCGCCAGGCCGCAGCCGATGGCGATGCCGCGGGAGGAGCCGGCGATGGGCTCGAGCACCGACGCGTCGCCGGGACCGCGACCTCCCGGGCCCACGAGCGGCTTGAGGATCGTGTTGCCCTGCACCTCGTGGTCGTACTGGCGGATGATCCAGTGCTTGCTGGCGATGGTGGGGTGGCTGAGGAGCGCGAGCAGTGAATCGGCGGTGGAGCGATTCGAAGAGGTGGGGATGTGACGAGGCGGTGGGGTGGGGGGGGCCCACGTCGCTTCGCGGGTGGGGGTGGGGATGCCCTCGTGCAGGAAGTGCATGGAAAGGCGGCCGACCTCGGTGCCGGCGTAGTGCAGGATCAGCTCGGCGTTTTGCGTGCCGAAGTGGCCCAGATCAGCGAGCTCCACGTGCTCCTCATCGCAGATGGCCTGGAGTGCCGGCACGTTCTCCGGCGGCACGGCGAGCACCATCCGCTCCTGCGCCTCGCTGATCCAGACCTCTGTGTAGGACAGGCCGGCGTACTTGAGCGGCGCGCGGTCGAGGTGGACCTCGGCGCCAAGCTCCCCGCCCATCTCGCCCACGGCGGAGGAGAACCCGCCCGCGCCGCAGTCGGTGATCGCGCTGAAGAGCGGCGCCTCGGGGCGGGCGTCCCGCGCCCGCAGGATGGCGTCCAGCAGCCGCTTCTCCTCGATCGCGTTGCCGATCTGCACCGCGTGGGAGAACTCGTCGCTGTGGCCTTCTTCGAGTTCGGCGGATGAGAACGTCGCCCCGTGGATGCCGTCGCGCCCGGTCCGGCCGCCCAGGGCGATGATGCGGTCGCCGGGCCTGGCCGCGCCCTTGATGAGGTGGCGCGGGATGATCCCGATGCAGCCGCAGAAGACCAGCGGGTTGCCCACGTAGCGGTCGTCGAACGCCACCGCGCCATTGAGCGTGGGGATGCCCATGCGGTTGCCGTAGTCGCGCACGCCCGCGACGACATCGGTCAGGACGCGCCGGGGGTGGAGCGTTCCGGGCGGCGTGCCCTCGAGGTTGGGGCTGGCGACGCAGAAGACATCGGTGTTCGCGATGGGCTTGGCGCCCAGGCCCGTTCCAATGACGTCGCGGATGCAGCCGCCCGCACCGGTCGCCGCGCCGCCGTAGGGCTCAAGGGCGGAGGGGTGGTTGTGGGTTTCCACCTTGATGCACACGCCGTGGGCGTCGTCAAGAGCGACGATGCCGGAGTTGTCCTTGAAGACGCTGAGCGTCCAGTCGATGCCATCCCCGATCAGCTCGAAGGTCGCCGCGGCGACGGTGGACTTGAGCAGGTTGTGGATGGTGACCGAGCCGTCCTCGTGGACGTCGTGGTTGGGGTGCTCGGCCCAGGGGATGGGGTCGTGGAAGCCCTTGGGGGCCTTGCCGGGCGTGTAGCGGATGGTGCTCTTAAGCGTCTTGTGGACGCAGTGCTCGGACCAGGTCTGGGCGAGAGTCTCAAGCTCAATATCGGTGGGGTCGCGACCGACGCGCCGGAACTCGGCCTGCACGGCCCGTATCTCATCGAGGCTCAGGAACAGGTGCGCATCGCGCGAGAGGCGCGTCAGCTCGTCGTCCGAGAGGCTGAGGATCGGCACCGAACGCACGTGCAGCGCGTACTGGTGGCCCTTGGGCAGCGCCTTGGGCGTCCACGCGCCCGTGCTGATCTGGTGGATCACGGGGTTGGCGAGCACCTGGCGGGCGAGCTGCTCGGCCTGGTCCTTTGACAGCCCGGCAAGGTCGAAGCGGGCGCCGGTCGACACCAGGGGCTGCGTGCCCGTGAGCTCTTGAATCGCCTGGGCCACCGATTGTGCCGTGGGGTCCATCACGCCAGGCAGGGGGTGGACTTCGATGGTCTGCGCGGCGGCGGGTGCCGGTGCGGCGCCGATGCTGGCCTGCTCGGTCACGGGGTCGGCAAGCAGGCGCGCGAGAACCCGATCGAGCGCGGCGTGGTCGAGGTCTGCCTCCACGAGGTAGACCTTCGCCGTGGCGACGTCGTTGAGCTGGAATCCCAGGGCCTCTGCGCGCCGTTTGACGCTGTGGGCGCGGGGGTCTGGCAGGTGCGGGCGGGTACGGACTTCGATGCGGTGGAGGGTGGGCACGCGCCCATGGTAGTGCGAAGGGCGGCCGACCCGGGAGAGGGCCGTTCGCCGCCGGAAAAGAAGAGGCCGGGGATCGTTGACCCCCGGCCCCCCACGTACGGACCGCGCGTTGCAGGCTGGGATTCGCGCGGCCCATCAGGCGTTGGTCCGGCAAACTACCAAGCTCGTCGGCCGTGCGCTTCCGGCTGAGCTAAACCTTGAATGAGAAGTTGTTTAGGTTGCCCAGCTTGCCGCGCCGACGTCTCGGGTGCGAGGTGCGGGCGTCATGGGTCAGGGCCTCAACGGCCTACGGTTCCGGCGCGCCCGCGGCGCACCAAGGAGCGATTGATGGCCCTCAAAGTCCTGCACACCTCACGCGCCACGGCCACCGGCGGCCGCAACGGCCACACCCAGAACTCTGACGGCCTGGTGAGCGTGGACCTCTCCGTGCCCAAGGGCATGGGCGGTCCGGGCAAGCCCAACACCACCACGCCCGAGGACCTGTTCGCCGCGGGGTACGCCGCGTGCTTCGGCGGGGCGGTGGAACTGGTCGCCCGGCAGAAGCAGCTCCCGGCCCGGGATATCGCGGTGGACGCGGCGGTGGGCATCGGCACCACCGAGGAGGGCAAGTTCGGGCTGAAGGTCGACCTGACCGTGCGGCTCGCGGGGCTGACGCAGGCGCAGGCGGACGATCTGGTGCGGGAGGCGCACCAGGTGTGCCCCTACTCCCGGGCGACCCGGAACAACGTGGACGTGGGGCTGGCGGCGGTGGTCGCCTGAACGGGGGCCGGAGGGCGGGCCGCGCCGGCCGGATTGACCCCCTCCCCCTCCCCGCTATCATCCCTCCCCGCGCGGCCGGTCCGCGCGGGGGCTGTCTTCTATGGACCCGCCGTTTTTCGGCGTGGACCCAGGTTGGCGGGCTTCAACGGGCCGGCAAAAGGCCACCGTAGCTCAGTGGTAGAGCACTCCCTTGGTAAGAGAGAGGTCAAGGGTTCAAGTCCCTTTGGTGGCTTGTGGATCGATCGCCGTCCCTCGGACGCAACCTCTGTTTTTTCAAGAGGTTGAGCAAGAGAGCGGCAGCCCTCGGCGTCGGCGCGGCACCCGCCGCCCGCCGCCACCCGCGGTTTTGGCAGCCGATGGGCACGGGGGTGGGCTGGTGGTGGGCCGCAGGGCCCGGATGGAATGCGGTGGTTTGGCTTGGTGGAGGCGCTATGGGAGCCCCGCCCCAGGCCTGCAACAACGGGTATCCCGCAGTGTCTTGTTGGAGGTAGGTCTCATGGCAAAGGGTGTATTCGCTCGTACCAAACCACACGTCAACGTCGGCACCATCGGTCACATCGACCACGGCAAGTCGACCCTCACCGCCGCCCTCTCGGCCCGCTCGGCCGCGCGCTTCGGCGGCGAGATCAAGTCCTACGCCGACATCACCAAGGGCGGCACCGTCCGTGACGCCAACAAGACGGTGACCATCGCGTCCTCGCACACCGAGTACGAGACGTCCAAGCGTCACTACGCCCACGTCGACTGCCCGGGCCACGCCGACTTCGTGAAGAACATGATCACCGGCGCCGCCCAGATGGACGGCGCGATCCTGGTCGTGTCCGCCGCGGACGGCCCCATGCCCCAGACCCGCGAGCACGTGCTGCTGGCCCGCCAGGTCGGTGTGCCCTACATCGTGGTGTTCATGAACAAGGTCGACCTCGTCGACGACCCCGAGCTGCTCGACCTGGTCGAGCTCGAGGTGCGCGAGCTGCTCAAGAAGTACGGCTTCCCGGGCGACACCACCCCGGTCATCCGCGGGCAGTCCAAGCTGGCCGTCGAGAACCCCAAGGACGACAAGGCCTGCAAGCCCATCGACGACCTCTTCGACGCCATCGACAGCTACATCCCCGAGCCGGCCCGCGAGGTTGACAAGCCCTTCCTCATGTCCATCGAGGACGTCTTCTCGATCAAGGGCCGTGGTACGGTCGCCACCGGCCGTATCGAGCGCGGCATGGTCAAGGTCGGCGACACCGTCGAGATCGTCGGCCTCAAGGCCGAGATCAAGCCCACCGTCGTCACCGGCGTCGAGATGTTCAACAAGACCCTCGACAGCGGCATGGCCGGTGACAACGTCGGCGCCCTGCTCCGCGGCGTTGAGAAGGACGACATCGAGCGCGGCCAGGTGCTCTGCAAGCCCAAGTCGATCACGCCCCACTCCAAGTTCAAGGGCGAGGTCTACGTCCTCACCAAGGAAGAGGGCGGGCGCCACACGCCGTTCTTCAGCGGCTACCGGCCCCAGTTCTACTTCCGCACCACCGACGTCACCGGCAGCACCAAGCTGCTGGGCGGCGCCGAGATGTGCATGCCCGGCGACAACGTGACCATGGAGATCGACCTCATGGGCAAGCCGGTCGCCATGGAGAAGGGCCTGCGCTTCGCCGTGCGTGAGGGTGGCCGCACCATCGGCTCGGGCGTCGTGGTCGAGATCCTCGACTGACCCCGGCGGCCCGTCCCTCCTCAGGGCTGGGTCCCAGGGTTCCTAGAATCGCAAGTCCCTCCGGACCGAGAGGTTCGGAGGGGTTTTCAGATCGAGAATGCAGGGGCGCCCATCTCAAAAAAAGACCGGGTGCCCAGGAGGTTCCCATGGCGAAGAAGAAGTCGATGGCCCGCGAGTACGTGTGGCTGCAGTGCACCGAGAGCGGCGACCTCAACTACCGCACCAGCCTGAACACCAAGGGCGGCATGCCCGAGGGTGTCAAGGAGGGCCTGAGCAAGTACTGCCCGCGCCTGCGCCGCCACACGCTGCACAAGATCAAGCGCAAGTGATTGATCCCGGGCTGACCCCTGGTCGGCCCCGCGGCGTAGAAGGCGGGTCTCAGGTTCTTTCGGAAGGCGGCACGCGTGGCCGGTGAGGTCAATCAAGAAGGTAATCGGTCCAACCCCGGCGCGGGCGGCGGTGACGCTGCCCGCAACGGCCAGCAGAATCAAACGGCGGTAGCTCAACTGGTAGAGCAGCGGATTCCAAATCCGCAGGTTGCGGGTTCAAGTCCCTCCCGCCGTGTTCCCGTGGAAACTCCAAGCCACTACTCCTTCGGCATCTACAAGTACGGCCAGGGCTACTGGGTCCGCATGATGACCGCCGTGATGGCGGGGATCCTGTTCCTGTCCGCGGCGGCGTGGGTCTGGGGCCAGCTCAGCGCCCGCGCCAACATCCCCACCCCCAGCTGGTCGTTCGACGTGACCGGGCTCGAGGGCACGGCCGCGCCGGGCGACACCGTCACCATGCTGCCCACCGGGGGCCTGGGTGAGCCGCTGGGAACGGGCGTGGTCGAGTCGTTCAGCACCTCGGGCCGCAACGCCCGGGTGGTGGTCGGCTCGCTCTCCCTGGGCAACTCCAGCCCGCTGGACGCCAAGCAACTGCAGGTGCGGCGGGCCGACGGCACGCAGTCCTTCGTGGCGAGCGTGTCGCGGGCCGACGGCATCCGGCTGTTCAAGCTGGTGTACCTGCAGGCGGCGGTGGCGGGTGTGATAGTGCTTCTTGGCGGGGCGTTGACATACCACTACGTGGGCCGCAAGCCCTCGAGCGTGGAGTTCCTGATCGCGACCGACGCGGAGATGCGGAAGGTCAACTGGAGCAACCGCAAGGTGATCCTGGACTCGACGTACGTGGTCATCGGGGCGACGTTCCTGATCGCCGCGGTCATCTTCGCCGCCGACACGATGTTCGCGCAGCTCTTCCGGGCGCTGGGCATTCTGGGGACGGGCGGCTGACGACGTTTTCGTGGGGGCTTCGGCGCACCGGAGCGCCGGGCCAAAGGGGGCTCCTTCCAGGCAGGAGCGACGCTCCCGGTGTGGGCCAATCAGCGAGGTGAGCGATGGAAAAGACCGAAGCTGGGACGGCGTTTGACGGGCGGCCGAATGAGCGCGCTGACCTGCTGCGCCCCGACGAGCTGGTGCGGCAGGAGGGCATGAACTGGTTCGTGCTCCGCGTGGCCTCCAACAAGGAGTCCTCCGTCCGCGAGACGCTGCTGCGCAAGGTCCAGATCGAACGGATGACCCACCTGGTGGGCCGCATCCTGGTGCCCACCGAGAAGACCAAGACCATCAAGGCGGGCAAGCAGAAGGTCACCGAGACCAAGCTGTACCCCGGCTACGTGTTCGTGGAGATGCGGCTGGAGCCCGACGGGCGGATCCCGCAGGACGTGTTCTTCCTGATCAAGGAGACCACGGGCGTGGGCGACTTCGTCGGCACCGCCGGCCGGCCCACGCCGATGAAGGACCACGAGATCGAGAAGATGCTCAAGGACAGCCGCAAGCCCGAGGACGAGCCCAGCGTCAAGCTGGTCTTCGCCAAGGGCGAGCACGTGGTCATCAAGGAGGGCCCCTTCCAGGGCTACGAGGGCACGGTGGACGAGGTGCTTCCGGACAAGGGCCTGGTCCGCGTGCTGGTCACAATCTTCGGGCGGCAGGCCCCCATCGAGCTCGAAGAGTGGCAGATCGGCAAGGCCGAAGAGGTCTGATCCGACGCAGAGACGTACGCACGCAAGGCCCGGGGTATCGCCCCGGGCCTTGTTTCATTGGGGTGCGGTGAGCCGGCTTTCGGGCGGCACTCGCACGAGCGGGGGAGCGGCCCGACCCTACTGTTTCACATGGCACACCAAGACGAGGGCGACTTCTGGGGCAAGGCCGGCAAGCCAAAGAATGAGCCCGCCGCGGGCGAGGGCGGCGGCTTCTGGGGTAAGGGCGGAGAGAACCCCCAGCCCGCGCCGCCGGCGGACGACTTCTGGTCCAAGGCCGAGAGCAAAAAGCAGCAGGCCCAGGCACGGGCCGCCGCGCCCGCCGACGAGCAGAAGCGGCGGCGCAGGCGCCGCCGCCGGGTGGTGCTCATCACGCTGGGCAGCCTGGCGCTGCTGCTCATCCTGCTCGTCGTGCTCGCCCCGACCATCGCGGGCTCGTTCGCGCCCGGCATCATTCAGAAGCAGGCCAACGCCCAGATCACCGGCACCGTCCGCGTGAAGGACGCCAGCTTCGGCTGGCTCGGGCCGCAGCGGATCGAGGGGCTCGAGCTGCGCAGCAAGGACGGCCAGGTCGTCGCCACCGCGACCGCGGAAGTAGACAAGGGCCTGTTCGGCTTCATCCGCGGCAACCTGGACCTGGGCACCGTCACGCTCAGCGGCGTCAAGGCGACGGTCATCAAGCAGCCCGACGGGACCACGAACCTGCAAGAAGCCGTCACGCCGCGTCAGCCCGCCAAGCCTGCGCCCGCCAAGGACGCGGGTGAGGTCCGAATCCCAGACTCGCTGCGGGCCCGCGTGGTTTCCCGCAACATGCAGATTACGTTCATCGACGCTGGCGCGGGCGGCACCGCCGCCGCGCCGACCGCCGTGGTCAAGAACGCGGACCTCGACCTGAGGGTGGGCGCGGGCGACCCGCTGAAGCTCACGCTGGAGGCCGACGCGGTGTCGGGCCAGCAGACTGGGAAGATCGACATCGCGGTAAACGCGGAGAAGCTGATCCGCAAGGACGGGCTGGTGCAGCCCGACAAGGCGACGGTCGATGCATCGGCCGAGCTGGTCGGCTTCCCTCTGGCGCTGGCCGACGCGCTCGCCCCGCTCCCGCAGGGTGCCTCGCTGCGGCAGGGCGTGGGGCAGACCATCGACATCAGCGTCAAGGCCAAGGGCAGCCTCGACGACGCCCGCGCGCAGTTGACCGCCGCGGCGGACAAGCTGCAGGCCAGCGGTGATGTGAAGATTGCCAAGGGTGTCCTCACCACCGAAACGCCGCTCCAGGCGTCGATCAAGGGCGCCGCGGTGCGGGCGCTGGCGCCGCAGCTTGAAGCCGCGATGCGTGAGCAGGGGACCGCGACGCTGGAGGCGTACCCGGACATCACGCTCTCGGTCGCGAACCTCCGCCTCGCGGTGCCGGCGAGCGGGGCGCTGGACCTGCGCGGCGCGACGGGGCAACTGACGCTCGGCCTGACCGAGACCCGCGGCACGGTCACGATGGGGGAGGGCCGCGCCGAGCCCTTCCGCATCGCGCCGCTCGAGGCGCGGGTCGAGTCCGCGGGCGTCGATCAGGGCGCCCGCATCACGGCGGCGACCTCCGCCACGATCAATAACCAGCCCGCGGGGGATGTCAATGTGGACCTGCGGCTCGCGGGGCTGCTGGACGACGCGGGCGCGCCCGTGAAGGGGTTGCCGGGCAGCATCGAGGGCGGCGTGACGGTCCGCAAGATTGCTACGGCGATCGCGCAGCCGTTCCTGGCCGCCACCAAGATCGACCTGCCGCGGGATATCGGCCCCACGCTGGATGTGGAAGTCCGCGCCACGACCGAGACCCGCGGCGTGGCGGCGGGCGCGACGCCGCCCACGGCGCTGAATGTGGCGTTGACGAGCGAGGGCCTGCGGGTCAACGGGGGCGTGCAGCTCTCGCAGACCTTCATCCGGACGGCGGGGGACGGGCTGCGCGTTGAGGTGCTCCGCCCGGCGACGATCGCCGCGGGGTTTGTGGGCCCTGAGACGGGGCTCCGGCTCGCTCCGTCCGGTGAGGCCGGCCGCGGGCAGGGCATGGTGGTGACGGTAAAGGGGCTCGATGTGCCGCGGAACGCGGCGGACGGCGCGTTGCAGTTGGAGCGTGCCCAGGCGCGGGTGGACGTCGCGCTGAGCGGGATCGTGGTGGAGCAGGCCGACGCCGTGGCGGGCCGGCAGCCGTCAGCTCAGCCAGCGGCGCTGGCCCTGAACAACACGACGCTGGGGCTGGACGTGGACAGCGGGAACGCGAAGCTGGGGCTGGATTCCGCGATGGCGTACGGTGGGCAGGGGTTCTCGGCGAAGGCCAGCTACGACATCCGGGGGCTGCTGGTGCGGCGCGGGGAGGCGTTCGGGATGGCCCCCGCGGCACAGCTCCAGCCGATCGGGAAGCTCGAACTGCGCGAGGCGCCGACGGCGATCGCGGCAATGTTCCTGAAGCCCGCCGCGCCCTCGGGCGATGAGAAGCCGCTCGACCTCCCAAAGCTCCTGGCGGACACGCTCGGGCCGACGCTCACCGGCGCGGTGACGACGACGGCGGTGGAGAGCGCCCCAGGGACGACGAACGCGGTGATCACGCTCACGACGCCGACCACCGTCGCGGAGGTGAACGCGAGCCTGAGCCAGACGCAGCTCTCGCTCCGCAAGCTCGCCGCACAGATGAGCGTGACGCCCCAGACGGTGTCCGGCCTGACACACGCCTTTGCGCCCGATGTCGCGGGCGCGCCGCGCCTGGCCGGGCCAGCCCGCGTCATCGTCCAGGCGGACCCGATCGTCATCCCCATGCGCGACTTCGCGCCGCTGCTGGACCGGGCGGGCGTCGCGGGGGCCCGGATCTCGATCCCCGGGCGGACTCTGGTTGACGGCCTCCAGGTGAAGAACGAGGACGGCACGCTGCGCGAGCTTGGGCGAGTGGGCGTTGACACGCTGGAGATCGCCGCAAAGGTGCCTGTCGCCGCGCTGCTGGGGCCGGCCCTGCCCGAGGAGCGCAAGGTCACAGCGACGCTCTCGGGCACGGTGCTGGGCCCGCAGGATGAAGCGCTGGTCGTTCTTTCTGGCGACCTTGCGACCGAGATGAGCGACGGGAAGCTGGCGGGCGCGCTCGCGGCGAACGCCAAGCTCAGCAACGTCAACACGCGCCTGCTGGAGCAGCTCGCGGGCAAGGACGGGCTCATCTCCGGGGCGATCGGCAACACGATGTCGGCGCAGCTCACGGCGAACCTGACCCCGCCGCGGGATGCGGCCAAGGGCTTCGACTTCACCCAGGCGACGACCGCGGTGCAACTGACGCTGGAAGCGCCGCGCCTGCGGAGTGACGGCCCGATCCAGGCGACGGTTGCACCTTCAGGCGTGACGCTGGATAAGCCGGTCAGGATGGTGATGGAGGTGGAGCCGGCCTGGGTCAACAAGTTCTTTGAGAAGCCCCTGCCACCCAACGTCCTTGCGGGTCAACGGCCGAAGCCGGACATGCAGCTCACACGCCCGACGACCGCCACGCTGACAATTTCGAAGCTGACGTACCCGCTGGGCGAGCTCGACCCGGCGCGACCGGTGTTCATGGAGGCAGGCCTGGCGCTCGCGGTGCCCCAGCTCCAGTTCGTGACCAAGGACGGGCAGGACCTGCGGATGTCGCAGATCGCGGTGGGGGTGGACGCAACTCCGGTGCGTCCGTCCGATGCCGCGGCCAGCGCGATGCCCAAGGTGCCGGTCAACCTGCGGCTGGACGTGGCGGAGGCGACCATCGGGGAGCAGCCCGCCTCGCGGGCGATGGCGATGCGCGGCTCGATCAGCGATCTGGTCGACGCACGCGGCAACGTGAGCCTCAACGCGGCGAGCATCGCGATGAACGGCGACCTCCCCGCCGTCCCCAGCGCCCTGGTGGACGCGCTCCTCAAGCAGGAGGGGCTCATCGAGGACGCGCTGGGCCCGGTGGCCTCGGTCCGCATCAATGTGGAGCGCTACCCGCTCGGGCAGGCCGTTCAGGGCGACGGCCCCCCGCCCGTGGTGTCGGTCCAGGCCGAGTCGCAGCGGGCAAAGGCCGATGTCCGCGGCACGATCCGCGACAACACCTTCGTGAGCGAACGGCCCATGGAGGTCACGATCGTCGAGCTGACACATGAGCTTGCCAAGCGGCTCATCAAGGGCCTGCCGCTGATGGGCACGCTTACCAAGAGCCCGCAGGACGCCCCGGCCCTGATCGTCGGGTCGAACCTGACGGTGCCGATGGGCAACGACATGACCAAGCTCAACGGCAACTTCCGGATCGACCCCGGCGAGGCGCGGTTCGACACCAGCACGGGGTTCGCGAGGCTGCTCAAGGGCGTCGGGCAGCGCGAGTCGGGCGTGGTGGGCCGGCGCCTCCAGCCCGTCAATGTCCGCGTGGTCAGCGGCATCGCGACGTACGAGAAGTGGTCGCTGCCGGTCGGCGAGTTTGAGGTGCAGACAGAGGGCACGGTGGACCTGGTTAAGCGGACGATGGATGTGGTGACGTACGTACCCTTCAGCGAGCTGTCGGAGAGCGCGGCGGGCGTGCTCAACACCAGCGTGCGGCAGGTGCTCGGCCCCACGGGCGGCTCCATCGTGAACGCGGCGACCATGGTCCCGATCCGCACCAGCGGCCCCCTGGACAACCCGACCACGGGCGTGGACAGCCGGTTGTTCCTGGAGAACATCCGCAAGAACCTCCGGCCCGGCGATGTGCTCGGCGACCTGCTGAGGCAGCAGTTGCAGCCGAAGTGAATGGGGTGGCGAGGTTCGACGCTACTCCATCGCGTCCGCGACCGACTCAAAGGTCTCGGGTGCATCGGGCGACGCGCCCACCGGGAGCGCGTCGGGGAGCGGCTTGCCGGCGGCGTC
Organism: Planctomycetota bacterium; assembly: GCA_023434205.1. Lineage (GTDB taxonomy): Bacteria > Planctomycetota > Phycisphaerae > Phycisphaerales > UBA1924 > JAEYTB01. Next base: position 13,459 of record JAEYTB010000066.1, read on the forward strand.
GGTGAGGGGCTTGCCGCTCATCGTCCTGATGATCGGGATGGGGTTGGCCTTCTCGTGGGCTTTGAGGCGTTCTTCAAGGGCCGCCCGCGTCTCTTCGGGCAGCTCGTTCCACTTGCCCCTGCCGCGGCACTTGGGGAAGCGCGAGCAGGAGAGCCACGGCCCGCGCACGCCCGTGCGGAGCACCAGCGGGGACTCGCACTTCTCGCAGGGCACCTCGGTCATGAGCGCGGGCATGGACGGGGCCGTCACCTTGCCCTTGCGGTCGAGGTTGAGGATCCCGTCGCAGGGGCGTTCCTTGTTGTTGTAGTTGCTGCACCCCAGGAAGGGCCCGAAGCGGCCCACGCGCTTGGTCATGGCGGCGCCGCACTTGTGGCAGGCGACGTCGACGGTCTCCGCCGCGGGGCGTGGGTTGCCCTCGCGGTCCACCGGGCTGGCGTAGCTGCAATCCGGGTAGGTGGAGCACGAGAGGAAGCGGCCGTTCTTGCCGAAGCGGTACACGAGCGTCGAGCCGCAGGTGGGGCAGCGGAACTGGTCGGGCGCGGGCACGGTCTCGGCCTTGGCGTGGACGAGGTTCTCCTCCGCGGCCTTGAGCGACTTCTTGAAGGGGCCGTAGAACTTGTGGAGCATGTCGACCCAGTCGATATGGTCCTCTTCGACCTTGTCGAGCTGCTGCTCCATCTCGCGGGTGTAGCCCACATCAAGGATGTTCGGGAAGGCCTCGATGAGCTTGTCGGTCACCACCTCGCCCAGGTCCGTCGCGTAGAACCGCCGCTCGAGCTGCTCCACATACTTGCGGTCCTGGATCACGCCGATGATCGACGCGTACGTCGAGGGCCGGCCGATCCCCTCGCTTTCCAGCACCTTGATGAGCGAGGCCTCGGTGTACCGCGGCGGGGCCATCGTGAACTTCTGCTCGACGTCCAGGGCGAAGGGCGCCACGGGGGCCTGCTCCGCGAGCCGCGGCAGGGTCTGCTCGTCGCCGCCCACCGGCACGCCCGTTGCCTTGTAGAAGCCGTCGAACACCAGTGCGCGCCCTGAGGCGCGGAAGGTGCAGGGGCGTTGGGGATCGCGCCCGCCCTTGATCAGGGCCGTCGTCGAGTCCCACTGCGCCGGCACCATCTGGCACGCGAGGAACCGCTCCCAGATGAGCTGGTAGAGCCGGTACTGGTCGGGACTGAGGGCGCTCTTGAGGCGCGAGGGCGAATAGTCGGCGCTGGTGGGGCGGATGGCCTCGTGCGCCTCCTGGGCCGCCTTGTTGGACGACGTGTAGAAGTTGGGCTTCTCGGGCAGGTACTTGTCGCCCCACTTGCTCTTGATGTAGCCCCGGGCCATGTCGATGGCGTCGGCGGAGAGGTGGGTCGAGTCCGTACGCATGTACGTGATCAGGCCGACCGGGCCCTCGCCCGGGATTTCCACGCCCTCGTAGAGCTGCTGCGCGGTGCGCATCGTGCGCTGCGCGTTGAAGCCCAGGCGGCTCGACGCGGCCTGCTGGAGCGTGGAGGTGATGTAGGGTGCGCCGGGGCGCGACGTCGTCCGCTTGGTCTCGACGGAAACCACGGCGTACTTGGTGGCCGGGTCCAGCGTGCCGCGGACCTCGCGCACCCATCGGGCGGGGCCCTTGCCCTTCGCGTCCTCGCGCACCTCGGTGTGTACGTCGGTCAGGCCGGCGAACATCGCGACTTCCATCACGCGGTCCGAGCCGTCGTCGGGGGGCGCGTCGAGCACCGCGGCGGTGCCGGGGATCCGCACATCAAACTTCTGACCGTCGAACTCGACCAGTTCGGCGTGGAATCCCCCGTGCTCGGCCAGCCACGCGCCCTGCACCCGCTGCGTTGGCGGGTTGCCCTTCTCGTCACGCTTGGCCAGGAACTTGGACCAAGTGGAGGCAAGCCCCGCGGCCTTGGCGAGCTCCTGCGTGAAGTTCGCGGAGATCGACCAGTATTCATCGGGCACAAAGGCGCGGATCTCGCGCTCCCGCTCCACCACGAGCCGCACCGCCACCGACTGCACGCGCCCGGCGGATAGGCCCCGGGCGACCTTCTTCCACAGCAGCGGTGAGACCTGGTATCCCACGATGCGGTCGAGGATCCGGCGGGCCTGCTGCGCGTTCACGCGGTCCACATCGATCGGGTGCGGGTTGCTGAAGGCCTTCTCGATCTCGGTCTTGGTGATGGCCGGGAAGATCACGCGCTTCGCGTGCTGGGGCTCGACGCCCAGTTCCTGCGCCAGGTGCCAGGCGATCGCCTCTCCCTCGCGGTCCAAGTCCGTTGCGAACCAGACCTCGTGCCCGGTGGAGATCGACTCCTTCGCGGCACGCTTCAGGTCGCTGATCACCCGCTCCTTGCCCTCGGAAACCTCGTAGGTCGGCCTGAAGTCGTGCTCAAGGTCCACGCCCGGCACCGGGTTCTTGACGCCCTTGGGGTTGCGGCTGGGCAGGTCGCGGACGTGCCCGACGCTGGCGAGGACCAGGTAGTTCTTGCCCAGGTACTTGTTGATGGTCTTGGCCTTACTGGGCGACTCGACGATGACCAGGTGCCGGTTCTTCCCCGCGCCGGCGACGTAGGCGGTGGTCGCAGCCCGGCGATTCCCCCGTCCGCCGCGTGAGCCGCCCGCGCCGCGCCCCTTCGCGGCGGGTGCCTCTTGCGTCGCGGTCGCCGTGGTGGCCTTGGACTTGACGGGTTTCTTGGCCATGGGGGTCTCGGGATGCGAACTATAACCAAACAAAATCCCGGGCGGGGCCGGGATCGAGCCACAGGAAAGGGAGAGTCGGGCCCGGTGTCAAGTAGGAGGGGTACGGGCAGGTGTTTTCACCGGGACCCGCGCCCCGCTGGAAGATGCCCGCGAGGGTAGCAACCCAAACCCGGTCTCAGGGACGGTTTACGGCCGTCATGCCGTGAAGCTCAACCGCATTGGATCCCGTATAAACTATCTAGGAGCCCAGTTGTCGGAGACACCGGGAGTCGGGCCATGAGGGCCTTGCGATGCTGAAGCTTGTCGGAGACACCTTCGTCCGCGTTATCTGCCCGCAGTGCAACGGCCGCGGCACGGAGCCTTGCCCGCGCTACATGGGTGTGCGCACCCTCAACGGGGGTCGCCCGATCGATACCCCAGGTGAGGGGCGGCCGATGCCGTGCTCGCTGTGCAAGGGTGCGAAGATGGTGGCGGATGTTCCTGCCGTCGGTGAGTTTGATCGGCAGGGGTGATCGCTTCACACCGGCAAGTCACACGCACCACATACAACGTTGACCCACTTCTCCACCGGCGTTTCGGCCGCGTCGATCCAGACTGACCCGGGCGTGGTCCGCAGCCGCCGCAGCCACGTCCGCTGGTTCTTGGCGAACCGGCGGGTCTCGATCTTGATCTCTTCCACGGCGTCCTCGAGCGAGCAGCGACCTTCGAAGTGAACAAGGAGCTGCTTGTAGCCGAGCCCCTCGCGGGCCTGCGGGCCCAGCTTGTTCGCGAGCCACAGCGAGCGGGCCTCTTCGACCAGCCCGTCGCTGATCATCTTCTTCACACGGGCGTTGATCCGGGGGTTGAGCAGCTCGCTGGGCCAGTCCAAGCCGATCAGCCGCGCCACGGGGCCTCGGTCCGGCAGGGCCGCGCCACGGTCCCATTGCTTCTGATGTTCACTGATCGGCTTGCCAGTGAGCTCGAACACCTCGAGCGCCCGGATCGTGCGGCGGAGGTCGTTGGGGTGCAAGCGTGCCGCGGCAGCGGGGTCGGTCCGCTCCAGCCTCTCCCGCAGTTCCTGGGGTGTCAAGGCGCGGAGCCGCTCGCGGAGGGCCGGGTCCTCACCGGGCCCCTCGAACAGGCCGTCCAGCAGCGACTTCACGTACAGGTGCGTGCCGCCGACCACGATCGGGAGGCTGCCGCGGGACAGGACTTCGGCGATCACGCGTGTCGCGGCCCGCAGCCAGTCGTGGACGGTGAACCGCTCGGTTGGATCGGCGATGTCGATGAGGTGGTGGGGGA
>JAEYTB010000073.1 GCA_023434205.1 Planctomycetota bacterium
GCCCCCACCACCCCGACCGCCAGCACCACACCCACCCCCGGCGCGGGCACCTCCCCCGTCACGATGGGCACGCCCGGCTGCGTCCCGTACGCCCACGCGAACGCCGTCAGGCTCTCGCCGGTGCCGGTTGAGAGCACAAAGCCGCCGGGGAGCGGGACCGACCATGCAAAGCCCAACGTCGTGGCGAACACCATGGCCGCCGTCGTGCGTGTTGCCGAAGTCGCCGGTGAGCTGCGACACGGAAGAGCCATTGGACACGCCCGGTTGCTGCGAAGGCCCGGCCGCATCATCCGGCAGCACCCGGCCATTGCGTGGGACGACCTCCGCGAACTGCGGAACTTCGTCGTGCATGTCTACTTCCGGGTCGAGGCGCGCCTCGTGTGGGAAACCGTGCACCTCGAACTGCCGGCGGTGGTGCGGAGGCTGGACGAGGTGCTGGCGGAGCGTGGCGACCCGCCGTAGACAGCGCGCGGCGAGCGAGTCCCCAGACTCATCCGCCGCGCCGACGGCGGCAGATGCCCAGCACGCCCAGCACCAGCACCCCCGCCGCCGACGGCGCCGGGATCTGCCCCGCGGCGATGCCGACCCCGGGCACGCCCTCGTAGGCGTACTCCAGCACGGTAGCTGAGTAGGACGGCGGTGAGCTTGCGAACGTGATCTGCGCAAGGGCCCAGCCGTAGTGCCACTCGCCGCCGATCTCGAACCGGAAGCCGAAGTACGATGGCGGCGCGTTGTACTCCCACTCGCCCGTACCGGCGATGCCGTACCACACGTTGAACGGGGTCGTTTCAAAGTAGGCGAACGTGGCGGCCGGGCTGATGGGGGCACCGGCCGCGAGCCGCACCAGATCCTCGTTCTCCTCCGGCAACTGAACCCCGGTCCGCTGCATCCTCAGGTACGTTCCCACGCTGTCGCCCGGGAATCCCGAGGCGTGATAGGCGTTGAGCGACATCTCCGGAACGCCGTCGTTGTTGAAGTCGAGCATCGCCGCCTGCGATGTATCGGGCACGTACGCCGTCGCGGTGATCGGGGCTGGCGGCACGGTGTGCACGATGGCCGCGCGGGCCGCATCGCTGAACGCCAGCGTGAAGATGGGGGCGAAAACGGCGGAGTGGATGATTAGTGGTCGCATCGGCTGATTCCTTGTGGCTGGTGGCGGGAGGGGGGACAGGAGCGGCGCCTCCGCAGCATCGCCCCCGTGAGCCCGGCGAGCATCAGCCCCGCCGCGCCCGGCGCGGGCACCTGCCCCGTCACGATGGGAACGCCCGGCTGCGTCTCGTACGCCCACGCGAACGCCGTCAGGCTCTCGCCGGTGCGCTGCACCTCGATCCAGCCATACTGCCCCGCGGCCGTGCGCACCCCCATGTAGCGGCGTGCGTTGTCGGGGAAGAACGACTGCCCCGCCGACGAATGGATGGCGCTCGGCAGCCAGTCCATATCGCCGGTGCCGGTGGCGAGCACCCAGCCGCTGTGAAGCGGGGCCGTCCACGCGAACCCCAGCGTCGTGGCGAACACCCAGGCAGCCGATGCCGGCGTGCCCGCGTCGTGCATGTTGCCAAAGGCGTCGGAGAGCTGCGACACCGACGAGCCGTTGGAGACGCCCGTCTGCTGCGATGGGGCCAACGTGATGTCCAGCCAGTTGGGCGCCCCGTTGGGCGTGAAGCGCCAGTCGTAGTGCCCCGGCTGCCCGGGCGCGGGGTTGGTGAAGTGGACGACGGCGGCCTGGCAATCGGCCGCGAGCACGGAGGCACAGGCGATCGCACAGGCTGTTGCAGGGCTCAGGCTCATCGATTCCTCCTCCTCACCGCCCCCGCGGCCGCGAGGGCGAGCAGCGCCGCCGCGCCCGGCGCCGGGATCTGGCCCGCGAGGATCGGAACACCGGGCTGGGTCTCGTACGCCCAGGCAAAGGCGGCGAACCCGATCCCGGTCCGCTCAACCTCAATCCACCCGTAGTTCCCGCCGCCCGTCTTCACGCCCATATACCGGCGTGCACCCTCGGGAAACGTCGTCAGAATGGAGGCAGGCTCGACCTCCACCGCGTGCGTGGCGAAGTTTGAGAATCCGAAGTCACTGAACCCGATGAGGTCCCCGCTCGAGTACGCCGTGGTAGCGAACACGCCCCAGGACGCGAAGAAGGTCCGGTTCACGGCCGCCCCGCCCGCGGTCCTGTTCGACGGTGGATCCGAATCGGGCTCAAAGAAGTACATCTGCGCGACGCCGCCCGGCGAAGCCTGGCTGCTCTGAGCCGTGGACGGCGCCGTGATGTCCAGCCAGCTCTCCCAGCCGGAGGTTCGCTCGAGCCGCCAGTCGTAATGCCCCGGCTGCCCCGGCGCTGGATTTGTGAAGTGAACAACCTCCGCGAACGCCCCAGCACCGAGGCTGAAGACCGTCGCGCACGCAAGCAGGCACGATCGCATGAATCCCCCCGCACATGGGCGGTCGCGGCGCGCGGGACGCGGCGCGACAAACCCGACACGGCAGCGGGCTGCGCCAGCCCCGCCGGCGCCCGGCCCCACCGCCCGGACTCACCAACATAAACCCCGGATGAAGGGAGGCCAGCGAACTTTGAGAAATAATGCACCCGCAGGGGCGTTTTTCGACCGCCACCCCACTCCGCGGCGACGAAGGTTCTCCGTCGGCTTCCGTCCCGCCCGTTGGCTGGGGCCTTGGGGCGTGGAAGCCGGCCGCCGCGGCGGCCGCGCGCGAACTGTCCCCGGAAGGCCTCCCGCCGCCTGGGCGCCTCGAGGCCGCGTGCTGCCTCCCCTCAGCCACATACGACCGGCACACCGTGCCACATGAGGTTTGGTATTCTGGCCGCGGCAATCACCCGCCGGAACCAATAGACAGACGCAGAGGCTTTCTTGACAAGGCGCCCACGATGCAATCTCCAGTAGCCATCGAGCGAGACCCCCAGATCCACCACAGCGAGCCGCCGGCCCGAAGCCGGGTCGATCCACGCCAGTACGTGTGCCCCGGGACGGGCATCCGTGTCGTGCTCGGGATCGTTCTCATGATCGTCTCGGTGCTGCTCACGGCACTCATCACGTACGGCATCGCGCTGATTTTCTGGGCCGTTGCCGGCGTCGTGTACCTCACGAAGCTGGCCAAGTCACGCGCGGCGCTGCGGGGGAGCGCCCTGCGCGTCGGCCCCGGCCAGTTCCCCGACGTGTACGCCGCGGCGGTGGAGATGAGCCAGCGCCTGAACCTGACGCACGTCCCCGAGGTCTATGTCGCGCAGGCGGGCCAGCCCAACGCCGCCGCCATCCGCATGGGCTCGCGCATGTTCGTGGTGCTGTACGACGATGTCCTGGTCGGTGCGGCACGCACCGATGACCCGCGCGTGCTCGAGTGGATCCTCGCCCACGAACTGGCCCACCACGCGCTGGGGCACACCGGCCTGCTCCGGGGCGCCATCGCGGCGAACTTCAAGGGGCTGTCGCGCCGCGACGAGTTCTCGTGCGACGCGGTCGCGCACGCGCTGGTGGGCGACGCCGCGGCGGCGCGCCAGGCCATGACGCTGCTGATGGTGGGCGCCCACCTCTTTGACCGCGTGGACCAGGCGGCGCTGGAAGAGCAGGTCCGCAGCGTGGTCTCGGACAAGATGTCACTCAAGGCCGAACGCGCACTGCGCATGACCCACCCGCTCATGCTGCGCCGGATGGCCAGGATCACCGAGACGATCAAGGTGTGATGATATGACCCGATTCTCCCGGCGCCTGGCGCGGGCGGCCCGTGCCAGGGCGTTGCGAGCGTGCGTGCGGTAGGCACGCCCGCGCAACCATCCTCAGCTTTTCCCGATCGACTTCACCGTCCGCACCGGTTTCCCACTCTCCGGCCCCTTCACCACCACCGTCTCCACCGGCCGCCCGCACTCCGGGCACCGCTCCATCGCGGCATCCAGCGGGTACCCGCACGCCACGCACGCGCTGGGCCGCCCCGGCGGCGTATTCGCGCGCCCGAAGTGCTTGCGGTTGTACCGAACCACGGCCCACCCGATCCCGCCGTAGACAACCGCGAGCATCAGCACAAACAGCAGGTGCATCACCAGTCCATCGAGCCCGTCCCGCCATGCGACCCGCACGGACGACAGCACGATGAACGCGCCAAGCGCGATCAGCAGGTTGCGGCGCGTGAGCCAGCGGCGGCGCTCCATGCGGCAGAGCCTACCGCCTTTCCTGCTCCGCGCCCTTTGCGCCTCTGCGAGAACAATCCCCCCCAGCCCCTACTCGTACACCCGCCGCATCGCCGGATACCCCATCGCCTTCCGCCACACCGACACCTGCCCCACGTGGAACGCGGCGTGCCCCACCATCACCTGCGTGAGCGCGTGCCCCACCGTCGGGAACACCTCCAGCAACGCGGCATCCGGGAAAGGCTCCGCCAGCCGCGACGCCGGCAGCCCGCGCACCGCCGCGATCAGCCGTGATTCGGCGTCCAGCGTCGCCGCGACCAGCTCGTCCTTGGGCTCGTACGCGCCCGCGCCGTCCAGCGCCACGCTCCCCGTGCCGTAGCGCGACTCCCAGTGGCGAGCCAGCCACGCCTCCAGCCCGATCACGCCCCCCAGCACCTCGCACGTGTGCGTCAGGTGCCCCATCACCCACGCCGGATGGTTCCTCACCCCCCGCGCCTGGTCCGCGATCCGCTCCGCCGGCACATCCGCCACCTGCTCCCGCAGGTACGCCATCGTGTACGCAAAGCTATGAACCGTCGTGTCCATCGCGTGCATCCCCGGCCCTCCCACCGGACCTTAGCACGCCCCCCCCGCCAGCCCCCTGAAGAAGCTCTCGATGTCGGCGTCGGTCCCGATGTCGCCATCCCCGTTGAAGTCCGCTCCCAGGGTCCAGCACGTCCCGCAGCAGCTCCCCGCCAGGCACGCGAAGAACGCCTCGATGTCCGCGTCGGTCCCCGTGTCGCCGTCGTTGTCGAAGTCCGCCGTGCCGCAGCGCAGGGCGTGCTGGAATACCCAGGCCGAACCTTGGTCCGTGCTGCCATCCACTTCATCACACCACGCGCCGATGACGGTGGTCACGCCGTCAAATCCGATCTTCTGCCCGAAGGAACTCCCCGATGCGACGTCGGTCGTGAAGAGCTTCGCCCGCTGCGTCCAGCCCGCGCCGGAACCCTCGAAGACGTACGCCGCGCCCCGACGGAACCCGCCCACGACCGCATTGACGGCTCCCACGATGATCCCGTTTCCATGCAGCGACACGCCGTAGCCGAAAAGGTCCGCGACTGCCCCATCGGAAGAGGTCAGTTGCGCCCGCTGCGTCCAGGCCGTTCCCGACCGCGTGAACACATAGGCCGAGCCCTGGTCGAGTCTGCCTCCAACATCGACTCCGGGTGCTCCTATGACCGCGGTGTCCCCGGCGAGGCTGATGCTGCGCCCGAAGGTGTCGTTGGGCGCGGCGCTTCCGGCCGTGAGCATCGCCTGCAGCGTCCATGCGGTCGCGGACCGCACGAAGACGTACACCCGTCCCCGGTTTCCGTTCGGCGCGTCCTGGGACGCCGACACGAGCACCGTATCGCCGTCCACCGCCACGGATTCGCCAAACTCTGATGCGGTCCCGCCATCGGGCGCGTGCAGCCGCGCCTGCTGCGTCCACGCCGTGCCGGACCGAGTGAACACGAACGCCGACCCCTGATTGATGGCAGAGCCAATGTCGTCGGTGCGCGCCCCCACCACCACCGTGTCACCCGAGATCGCCACCGAGTAGCCGAACATATCGCCGGCAGCGCCCTCTGCTGCCGTCAGCCGCGCCTGCTGGGTCCACGTGCTGGCTGTTCGTACGAACACGTAGGCCGAACCCTGGTCGACGGTGCCGCCGTTGTCGTCCCCCCAGGCGCCGACCACCAAGGTGGCGCCCGAGATGGCGACCGCATTCCCGAAGGCATCGCCCCCTGAAGCATCCGCGGCAGTCAGGGTCGCTTCAAGCACCCAACCGCCCTCCCCCCGGCGGAACACCTGCACCGACCCGTGATTCTCCTCACCCTCGGGGCCGGAGTCGTCACCCGGAGAACCGATGACGACAGTGTCGCCCTCCACGGCGACCGCCGTGCCGAACCAGTCACGCTCCGCGCCACTTGGGTGCAGGAGCCGTACCGGCATGAACGGCTGCGCCATCGCACAGGCCGACAAAGAGGCGACGGCCGCAACACACGCCCACACGCGACGCTCTCCCAACAGCCACACGACCCATCGACGCATCAGGCACCTCCCTCATGACGCACGGTCTTGTACCGAGTCATAAGGGGTGCGTTGCATCTGCTCGCACTTTCTTCACCTCGATGTGACCGACCCCCGCACGTTCTTCAGCAGGGCCCCCCCGCCAGCACCCGGAAGAAGCTCTCGATGTCCGCGTCCGTCCCAATATCCCCGTCGGCGTTGAAGTCCGCCCCGCCGCTGTAGCAGGTGGTGCAGCAGTTGCCCGCCAGGCACGCGAAGAACGCCTCGATGTCCGCATCCGTTCCCAGGTCGCCGTCACCGTCGAAGTCGGCGGTGCCGCACGCCGGCGCTTCCGGCACGGCCACCGCCAGCGCGTCGATGTACAGCCGTGCGTCGCTCCCGCCCGTCAGCCGCGCCGAGCGCATCACCGCACCGGCCGCCGTCACGCCCGCGAACTTGACGTAAATCCGCTGGTCGACCGTGCCGGGGATGGTAACCGAGGCCAGCAGGTTGCCGGTGGCCCCCGGCCCGTCGTACACCTCGAAGCCCTCGGTCAGGTTGGCGTCGAACAGCGTCTCGATGAGCGTGGACATCCCGAACCCGCTGAGGGGCTCGCTGAAGTCCAGGATCACCACGTTGGCCCCGGGGGACTGATGGTGCCCCCGCTTGTCGCCCGGGTCCGTCGCCGGGTCGTTGGGCAGGTGGAAGCTCTGCGCCGTCTGGTCCCACTGGAAGCACCCCGCGAACCACGGCTGCCCCCCGTCGCTGCCGCGGGTGGTCGTCAGCGTCACCACCCGCCCCGAGGCGGTCGTCACCTGGTAGCTGGGAGTGGGGAAGTTGCAGTCTGGCGGGCGGTCCAGGTCGAGCACCCCGCGGTCCGCACCCAGGTCGGCATAGGAACCCACCACCACCTGCCCCAGGGCCGGGGCCGCCCCCACGCCCACGCCGAACCCCACCGCAACGGCCGCCGCCAACCTCGTGATGCGCATCGCAACCTCCGTTCAGAAGGGCCGCCGCCGTCGAGCATACTCAACGGCGGCCGCGTCACAAGCACGTTTCGCGCTCATGAAGGAAGCCATGGGGCCGGCCGCGACAGGTCATCTGGGAAGAATCGATCCGAAACCGGGGTCGGCGGGAGCGCGACGACCCGCCCTCCGGCTCAGCACGCCCCGCCCGCCAGCACCCTGAAGAAGCTCTCGATGTCCTGGTCGGTCCCGATATCCCCGTCGGCGTTGAAGTCCGCGCCCTCGGCGTAGCACGTGCCGCAGCAGTTGCCCGAGAGGCACGCGAAGAACGCCTCGATGTCCGCGTCCGTCCCCAGGTCGCCGTCACCGTCAAAGTCGGCCGTCCCGCACGGCACGCCGATCACCGTCAGCCGCACGAAGTTGGAGTTGTTGAAGTACTGGATCGAGAAGAGCACGTCGTCAGGCAGGTTGTAGTTGATCGTGCCGAAGAAGCTCTCCGCGCTCTGAATGCCCCAGGAGGCGATGGTGTACTGGTCGCCCAGCACGGGCGTGAACCCCGGGGCGAGGCTGACGTTGAGGGTGGCCCCGCCGAGGTGCATGGTGCCGCTCGCGTGGACCCGGTCGTGCCCCGCGGGCGTGCCCGGGCGGGCGTCGAGCTCGATGTTGAGGACGTCATCGTTGGACATCACGACGCTGCCCTGCAGCGAGAGCAGCCCGCCCTCGTCGCCGGGGTCCCCGGGCGTGATCGTCATCGGCGCCGGGTTGAACGAGAAGTTCGACGCCTGGATGATCCCAAGCCCGCGGAGCGTGCCGCCGTTCCAGACGGTCCCCGTCATATTGACGATGGTGCCGGCGCGGGCCCGGAGCGTGCCGCCGGGGTTCTGGGTGAACGTGAAGGTGTTGCCGCGGCTCAGGTTTCCCTGCTCCACGTCGATCAGCCCGTTGTTGACAAGGTGCATCTCGACGATGCTCACGCTGTTGGCGCCGATCTTCCGCAGCGTGCCATTGTTCGTGATGCTGTTGGAGCTGGAGCCGAAGCGGTTGATGGTCGTTCCGTCCAGGGTCATGGTGCCGTTGTTGGTGATGTGGACCGACGACAGGTTGGTGACGAACCCGCCGGTCGCCTCCAGCCAGTCGCCGTTGTTGATGATGCTGCCGCCGGAGAAGGTCTTGGTGACGCCGGTCACGTTGCGGTAGCGGGTCGCGGGACCGATCGTGAGCGTGTGGCCGTTGAGCGCGGTGCTGCTGGTCTGCATCTGCACCAGCCCCGGCCCCATGTTGATCGTGGCGTCGCCCGCCAGCGTCATGCCGCTCAGGATCACCGTGCCGCTGTTCGTGCCCTCGATGTCGCCGGTGATGGGGCAGCCGAGCGTCAGCGTGGTCCCGGCCGCGGTGTTGGTCAGCGACGCCGCCGACGCGTTCAGCGGGAACGTGCCCGCGATCGTCATCGCGCCCTCGAGCACGTTCAGCGTGCCGTTCTGGTTGACGGCGATCGACTGGACCGTGCTGAGGGTCGCGGTGGACTTGTTCCACGTGCCGTTGTTGGTGACGCTGTTGTTCGAGGAGCCCGACCGCAGCCAGGACTGGCCCGCCAGGCCGAGCGTGCCGTTGTTCACGAACGTCGAGCTGCTGAACGAGGTCGAGGAGCCGCCGGTGCTCTCGGTCCATACGCCGTGGTTGACGATGTTCCCCGAGGAAATCGTCCGCACCGCCGCGCCGGTCACCGCAACGTCCGTGCCCGCCTCCACCGTCAGCGTGTTGCCCCCGCCATTGATGTTGCCCCCGGTCCATGTCACCGGGTTCCCCGGGAGGTTGATCGTCAGCGCCCCGGCCAGGGTGGGCGTCGCCAGGTTGAACGTCCCGTCGTTCGTGCCGGTGAGCACGCCCGACAGGGACCCTTCGCTGATCGTGAGCGTCGCGCCCGCGGCGACCGTGGTCGTCGAGCCGGGGCTGAACGTCACCGGCCAGCCGCTCTGCGTGATGTTGAGCGTTCCCCCCGCGACCTGCAGGACCCCCGCGTTGGTCAGCGCGATCTGCGTGAGGGCGCTCGTCGCGCCGCCGGTCTTGGTCAGTGTCCCGGCGTTCACGAACGAGTTGGTCGAGCTCGCGAAGCGGCTCAGGCTCCCCCCGGTGATCGTCCAGGCGCCCGAGGCGGCGTTGGTCAGGTTCGCGCTGGAGAGGAACAGGGTGGCGAGGCTGCCGTCATCGCCCCAGGTCCCGGTGTTGGTCAGCGTGCCGGTCAGGTTGCGCGTGCCGCCGCCGCTGAACAGCACCGAGCCGTTCATCGTGCTGGGCTGCCCGAGCGAAAGGCTGCCGCTCGCCCACGTGAGGCCCGTGCCCGCGCTCGTCAGCACCTCGAGCACGCTGACCGTGCCGTTGAGCGTCACCGCGGCGCCGGAGATGTCCGCCGTGTCCCCGGCCCCCGGCAGCGCCAGCCCCGACGCGCAGCCGCTCTGACCCCAGTTGTTGAACGTCTGCGTCCCGGTGGGCACGCACGCGCCGGCCGTGCACTCACCGACCCAGTTGGGCGTGGCGCACTGCTGGCTGAACACGAAGACCGCGGCGTCCGCGCCCGCACCCAGGCCCGGGCACAACGCGGTCCACACCGCCGCCGCCAGAAGACCGCCGACAGAGAACTCCATCCCAACGGAGCGGGGCTGAGACATGCACAACGTCCTTTCAGCACAAACAAGCGACGACGGACGCGCGATGGACCCTCCACCCAACGCCCCCAACCGTCCTGAATCAAACGCGCCATGCAACCAACCGGGCCTCATGGCGCGGGGCGTAGGCTACCCATTGATCCGGCCCTTGCAAGCGGATTTTGACCCGGCTTGGCGGCCCGGTCTTGCGGCGCCCCGCCCTTCCCGCCGCGGCCCCCCGCGGCCCCGCGCGGCGGAGGGAAAGCCGATCAGGCCGGCCGGACGCTCTTCCGGGTCGACCTGAAAGCCTTCCGGGTCGACCTTTTGCTCCTTCAGGTCGACCTGTTGCTCTATCAGGTCGACCTGTTCCTCCATCAGGTCGCCTGTTTGCTCCATCAGGTCGACCTTTTGCTCTTTCAGGTCGCCTGTTTGCTCCATCAGGTCGACCTTTTGCTCTTTCAGGTCGCCCTGAAAGCCTTTCGGGTCGACCTTTTGCTCCATCGTGTCGCCCTGATAGAGCTTCCCCAAGACCCCTCGGCAGGGTCCGGCGGCGTTCTCGCGGCGTGAGGCGCGGGATTATGGGCGGAGGGGTTATGGGGCGCGGTGTGGCCTGCGCGGCCCGTCCCGCGCCGGCACCTGGAAGAGTGCCCGGAACACCCGGCCGAGCTCCTCCCCGTTCATGCCAGGTCAACAAGCGACCACACGGCCGCGCGTCCCCGCACCGGCTCGACCGCCATCGCACCGCGAGGCTCAGCCGTGAACGCTAAACCTTCTTGGTCACCTTCTTGGCGACCTTGGAGGCCGCGGCCGTGCCCGCCGCGCCCGTCGGCCTGGCCGCCGGGCCCTTCGGGCCACCGGGCGCGGGCGGCGCAC
>JAEYTB010000283.1 GCA_023434205.1 Planctomycetota bacterium
GGACCATGTTGTAGAGGAACCCGCTGCCGCTCACGTCGATGCGGATGCGGTCGCCCTCGCGCGATACGCCGCAGGTGAACACGGTGCGCACGGTGGTCAGCCTGCCGTGGCCCGCCGTTGCGAACGCGGCGAAGTCGTGCTCGCCGACGATCCGCTTGGCCGCCTCGTCCATCTTCGCGGCGTCCAGCGGCTCCCACAGGTGCGCGACGTAGCGGCGGTCCCACAGCGGCCGCACGCGGCTGGCGTGGATCGTGTACGAGTACGCCTTGGAGGTCGCACCGCCGATGGGGTTGAAGTCGTCCGCGGCGGGCTCGATCGATGTGACCAGCACGTCCGCGGGCAGGCGCCCGTTGACAGCCTGGAGGAGGCGGTCTGTGCCGCGGGAGATCGGCCAGCCGCCGGTGCGTCCCTCGGCTTCCTCGCCGCTGCACGTGAACGCGGCGACCTGGCCGCGCGCGTGGACGCCGGCGTCGGTGCGGCTCGCGCCCAGCAGCACCACCGGCTCGCGCACGATCTCGCGCACGGCCCGCTCCACGGCGTGCTGCACGGTGCGGAGCTGGGCGCGGGGGCGGTCCTCGCCCTCCCGCTGCACGTGCCCCTGGACCTGGAGCTTCAGCTCACCGGCAGAGCCCGGCTGGATGCGGTCCTCGAGCGTGGCGGGGTTGGCGTGGCTCGCGTCCGCGTACGGCTCCTGCTTCTGCCATCCGCAGAAGTCGGTCCCGTCGTAGGCGATGGTGAGCTTGTAGCGGGGCACGGAAACAGGGTACCCGCTACTTCTTCACCACGATCTTGTCGCGGGTGTCGGGCTTGACCTTGAACCGCTTGTGCTCGGAGTCGGCCCACTTGTCGGCCTGTTTCCACCACCAGAGGGTGAAGGGGATTCCGATCACGACGACCAGGGCCATGACGATCCACATGACGGTCATGCGGGCAGCGTAGGCGGCGGGGCGTGGGGGTTGTTCGTGTGTTCAGCCGGTGGTGCCGGGGACCCCGCATTCCGGGCAGATCGGGGATGGGGCGCCGCGGAGGTCGTAGCGGCAGTTCGGGCACATCCAGGGCTGCCGGCGGCGGGAGCGGAGAACCACCCAAGGCAGCGTGAGCAGGATCGCGATGGGAAACAGGTTTGCCTGCACGTGCTCGGGGTGGAAGTGGAAGCGCCACGCGTTCATGTCCGCGAGTGCGGCCAGCGGCTTGGTGTTCATGCGGACCTGGATGCCCGCGGTCGCCATGTACCCGAGCGTCACCTTGACCCGGCTGGGTTGGGGAAGGTTGCCCCTCGCGATGATCAGCGATCCGGCGAGAAGGCGGATGCGGAGCTTGCCGGGCGGTGTTGCGGGAAGGAGCGTGCCGTCAGGCTGCCGAACGAGCGTCATGCCCGGAGGTTGCTGGTAGAGCGCATACCAGAACACGGAGGCCATGCCCGCCGCGAGGGCGAGCAGCCCAACGAGAAAGCAACCCTTCGCGAGGTGGAGGTGCCATCGATCGCGGCGCGGCGTTCCCACGTGGAGATGCTAACACGCGGGGTGGCGGGAAGAGCCGGCGCGGAGCGACGGGGTACGCGGGGAGGCTACAGCTCGACCATCTGCATGTCGGGCTGCTGGGCGACTTCGCTGACGGGGTGGCTGACCTGGGTCGCGAAGACCTTGAGGTCGGGGTGGGTGGCGGCCATGTCCTGGCGGGTGTTCGCGGCGTTGAAGAGTTCGGCGCGGGGGAGGACGACCTGGCCGCCCGCGGCGACCTGGGCCCACGTCGAGACGACGACGGTGCTCGCCGTGCCGTCGACCACCGGGGGTGCGCCTTGGAGGTTGGCGAGCAGGTCGAGGGCGATCTGGCCTTCGCTCTTGGCCATCTCGATGATGGGGATGGCCTGGTGGAAGCCCTGCAGCATGTTGCGGGCGTTCTCGAAGGTGCCGGCCTTCTCGGCGAAGGTGGCGCCGGGGAGGACGATGTCGGCGCGCTCGGAGAGGGGGCCGAAGAGCGTGTCGATGAGGACGACGAACTTGCCGCCCAGCGCGGCGAGCAGCTCGTCGGTGGCCCAGGGGCTGGGGTAGTTGCCGGTGAGGATGACGCCCTTGATGGCGCTGGCGCCGGTGCCCTTGCCCAGTGCGCCGAGGAGCTGGTCGTAGGAGAGGACCTCGCCGAAGGTGGAGAGGACGCGGCGGACGCCGCGGGCGTTGGGGGCCTTCTCGGCGTAGACCTTGAAGCCGCTTGGGTCGTTGGGCGGATAGGTGCGGTCTTTGCCGTGGAAGGGGACGGGGCCGACGGCGAGGACGCAGGCGGGGTCGATGGCGCGGGCGGCCTTGGCGAGGACGAACGCTTCCTCGCAGGTGAGCATGGGGCTGACCATGAGGGCGGTCTTGCCGGCGTTGCGGAGGCCCGCGAACGCTTCGTCGTAGGCCTTGACGTAGTCGCACTCGACCTGGACGCCGAACTGCTTGCGCATGGGGGAACGGAGGCGGGCCTCGGAGTGGACGAACTTCCAGCCGTAGCGGACCTCGTCGGTGATCCACCACTTGTTGACGGACATGTTGGTGCGGGGCTTGATGCGGTAGACCTTGCCCTCGTTGTGGTGGATGGAGATGTTGTCGCCGCTGGCGGTGAGCGGGTCGATCGAGGGGGTTTCCTTGAGGAACCAGACGCGCTGGGCGAAGAGGAAGTCCTTGTCGAGAAGCGCGCCGACGGGGCAGAGGTCGATGACGTTGGCGGAGAGCTCGTTGTCGATGGGCACGCCGGGGAAGACGTCGATCTCTTCCTTGTTGCCGCGGCCGGCGACCATGAGCTCGCCGGTGCCGGTGACCTCGCGGGTGAAGCGGACGCAGCGCGTACACATGATGCAGCGGTCGCTGTAGAGGTAGACGTGGGTGCCCAGGTCCTTCTTGGGCTGCTTGACCTTCTGCTCCTCGAAGCGGGAGACGCCGCGGCCGTAGAGGTAGGAGTAGTCCTGGAGGAAGCACTCGCCGGACTGGTCGCAGACGGGGCAGTCCAGGGGGTGGTTGATGAGGAGGTACTCCATGACCGCCTTCTGGTTCTGCACGGCCTTGGGGCTGTCGGTGTAGACGACCATGCCATCGGAGGCGGGGGTCTGGCAGGTGGGGAAGAGCTTGCCGCCCATGAAGGGCTCGAGCTGGCCGGTCTTGGCGTTGGGGACCATGGCCTCGCCGAGGCAGATGCGGCAGCTTGCGACGATGGAGAGCCCGTCGTGGTAGCAGTACTGGGGGATCTCCAGCGCGTTGGCGTTGGCGACTTGGAGGATGGTTTGTCCGGGGGTGAAGTCGAACTTCTTCCCGTTGATGGTGATGCTGGGCATGTCGGGCAGATGGTAGCCGGAGGGGTTGGAAGGGTGTGGGGCGGCGCGGGTGTGTCTGCGGGATGATCGGCGGGCGTGGGCGCGTGGCGGAGGATCAGCGCCACGGCCCGCCGGATGAGCGTGGGGTCGGCGAGGGTGCTCAGCGCGCGCCGGAGCGAGGCGAGCCTCGCGGCGGGGTTGGGTGTGGCGGGGATGGACCGAGCGGGCGGCACGGACCGAATGTACGGTCTTTGAGCGGTGCCTGCAAGCCTGTTTTGCGGCATTTGTTCGGATAATTCACAAGCCGCTGGAGGACGGGCGGTTACGCGAAGTGCATCAGCACGGGCCGCCGGCCAGGACGCGGAAGAAGCTCTCGATGTCGGCGTCGGTGCCGATGTCGCCGTCGCGGTTGAAGTCCGCGCTTGCGCCGCCGGTGGCCAGGGCCGCGAAGAAGCCCTCGATGTCGGCATCGGTGCCGGTGTCGCCGTCGCAGTCGATGTCGGCCGACCCGCAGGCGTTCTGGTCCACGGGCCCGGTGATGACGACCGCGAAGCCCTGCGTGCCCAGGTTCACGGCCGCGCCCACGATTCGCACGTTCCAGGCGCCGCCCTCGGCGTTGCGGATGTGCACCTGCTCAAGGTTGTTGAGCGGATCGGCCTGCCCGAGGGGGGCGGACGTGCCATCGACAAAGACGTTGCCCTTGTAGGGGATGCCCTCGGGGTCGGTGACGATCAGGTCAAGGTTGTTGACCGGGGTGAGCTGCGCGCCTGCCGCGGCGGGGGCGTCGAAGTACGTCAGGGTCACGCGCAGTTCGCCCCCGCAGGGGTTGACGTGGAAGGGGACGTCGAGCTGGCCGCCGGTGGAGAGTGCCGCGGCGGAGCCGTTGCGGACATCCTCGAAGATCATGGCGCGGCGCTGGGCGCCCATGCCCAGCGGGTCGGCGATGGTGACGCGGCCCCAGCCCTCGCGGATGCCGGGGTAGCCTGGGCTGTTGATCATGTCCCGCGCCGAGTTGACGACCACGGCCTTGACCAGCGCGCCCGAGGGCGTGAAGGCGCTCGAAGGGTTGGGCGTGCCGGTGGGGTAGTAGCCGTCGGTGAAGTACTGGCGCGCGAGCAGGGCGGCGCCGGAGACGGCCGGCGCGGCCATCGAGGTGCCGGTGAACGAGCCGGTCTGGCAGGCGACGCCCAGCGATGAGGAGATCGCGCAGCCGGGCGCGGTGACCTCGGGCTTGCGGCGGCCGTCGAGGGTGGGGGACCAGCCGCCGATGCACATCTGGTCCTGGAACCCGGCGGTGCCGGAGGCGGCCACGGCGAGGGGGTTCTTGGCGTTCTCGGGGTTGCGGACCGGCTGTGAGGAGTCCGTCACCGCGAAGAGGATGAGGTTGTCGTCGTTCTCGTGCTGGAAGGCGTCGATGCCGCGGCAGGCGGCGTCGTACTGGTTCGTCGAGTCGTCGCCCCAGCTGTTGTTGTGGACGGCGGCGCCGGCCTGGTAGTGGGG
>JAEYTB010000048.1 GCA_023434205.1 Planctomycetota bacterium
CGACCCCACCCGCAGCACGAACTCCCGCGCCGGGAACTCGCCCTTCTCCGCCAGCTCCACCCGCGCCTCCAGCCCCCCGCCCCCCGCGCCGCTCACCTGCCGCACCACCATCCGCTCGAGCGCAGGCTCAGGCAGCCCGCCCCACTCCACCTCCACCGCCCGCGCGATCGGGTGCGAGCTTTGCCGCTCCACCGCCGCCAGCAGCGGCTTCAGCCACACCGGCCCGCGATAGCTCACCACGCTCATGCGTCCCTGCGTGATCGTCCCTGTCTTGTCCAGGTACACCCGCCCCGACCGCTCTTTGTTCACCAGGTGCTGCAGCGCATCCCCGCCCTTGATCAGCACGCCGTTCCGCGCTGCCCGCCCGATCGCCACCGTGAACACCAGAGGCGTCGCCAGCCCCAGCGCGCACGGGCACGTCACGATCAGCAGCGCCGATGCGTGATCGATCGCGAGCTGCGGCCGACCCGGCTCCAGCACCAGCCACAACGCCAGCGTGAACCCAGCCAGCCCCAGCATCGCCCACACGAACACGCCCGAGATCCGGTCCGCAAACCGCACCAGCGGCGGCTTGCGCGTCGCCGCGTCCGCGATCGTCCTCATCAGCCGCCCGACCCGTGTCTCTTCCCCCGTCGCCTCCACCCGCACCCGCAGCGTCGAAGACACGTTCACCGCACCCGCCGCCACGCTCTCACCAACTACCACGCGCACCGGCCGCGACTCCCCGCTCAGCAGCGACTGGTCCAGCTCCGAACGCCCCGATATCACCACCCCGTCCGCCGGCACCGAGTCCCCCGCCCGCACCTCCACCTCATCGCCGCGTACCAAAGCCTCGATGGGCGTCTCTTCAATCATTCCCCCACGCACCCGTCGCGCCACCGTCGGCGTCAGCGAGAACAGCAGCTCGATCGCGTCCACCGCCCACCGCTGCTGCCGCTGCTGGATAAACCGCCCCACCAGCAGCAGGAACACCAGCACCGTCAGCGCATCAAAGTAAATCTCCCCCTCGCCCCGCACCACGTTGATCGTCCCGAACACACCCCCCGACACCAGCGCCAGCGTGATCGGCAGGTCCAGGTGCGGCGTCCGCGTCCGCAGGGCCGCCCACGCATTCCGGAAGAACAGCGCCCCCGGCCCCGCCAGCGACACCAGCCCCAGCACCAGGCTCAGCCACCGGAACATCTGCTCAAACTCGCGCTGCATCGTGTCGAACACACCCGCGTACAGCGCGAACGCCAGCAGCATCACGTTTCCCGCGATCGCCCCCGACACCGCCAGCTTCTTCATGAACCGGCGGTCCTCCGCCGTCCTCAGCCCCTGCGCCTCCCCATCGCGAGACGGGTGCGGCGGGTACCCCAAGGAGTCCAGCGCCCGCGCCACCATCGACAGCCTTGTCGCCGCCGGGTCCCACGTCACATCCACCACGCCACGCCGGAAGTCCAGCCGCGCCTCCACCACCCCCGGCACCACCATCGGCAGCTTCTCGATCAGCCACACACACGCCGCGCAGTGCAGGTTCTGGAGCATCAGCCGCGCTGTGCGGAACTGCGCCAGAGGCCTCGTGTACAGCCGCTCAAACACCGCATCATCAAACTCCGCGAACCCCCGACCGCTCGCACGCGCCGGCCCGCGCTCCCCCTCCGTCGCATTCCGCAGCCGGTAGTACGCATCCAGCCCGCACGCATGAATCAACCCGTACGCCGTTGCGCACGCTGTGCAGCAGAACTGCCGCTCTGCGCCCGCCTGCACCAGCCCCGCCGGCACCGGCAGCGAGCAGTGCGTACACACCACGCTGACCCGCTCCGTGACCGCGCTCATGGCCCGCACTCCACCGCTGGTCCACCTTCACCGCTCTCCAGCAGCATCGCGCTCGCCGGCAGCTCATGCCCCCCGCGCCCGCTCATCCGCCCTGCCACCGTCCACACGCCCATCACCACCACCGCCACGCTCGTCACCAGCGGCAGGTGTCGCTTCAGCGGCCCCGCCACCCCCTGAATCCCCGCGCCCACCGCGATCATCCACGGCAAGGTCCCCAGCCAGAAAACCACCATCGCCGCCGCGCCCCACCCCGCCGATGCCGTCCCCGCCGCCGCGATCACAAACGCGTACAGCCACCCGCACGGCAGCAGCGTCGTGAGCAACCCAGTCGCCCCCGCGCGCACCAGCGGCGGCAGTTCAAACGCCGCACGGTGCCCCGCCAGCGCCAGCCTCTGCATCGCCGCCGGAACCCCGACCCGCGGCAGCCTTACCCCCATCACCCGCAAAACCGCCGCCCCCCCGAACACCACCATCATCGTCCCTGCCAGCGCCGCCGCGCCCCGCTGCAGCCCCGCACCAGACGCCCCCAGATCCACCGCGCTCCCCACCGCACCCGCGATGCTCCCCAGCATCACGTACGTGACCAGCCTCCCAAGGTGGTACGCCCCTTGCGCCGCCGCCCTGCTCACCGGCTGCTCGCCCGGAGTCACCGCGAACGCCATGAACGCGCCGCACATCCCCGCGCAGTGCAGGCCGCCCAGCACGCTCGCAAGAAAGATGGCCGCGATCAGCCCCGTCACTCCATGGCCTCCACGGTCGTGGACACCTGCGCCGCCGCACCGTCCTTCATCACCTCCAGCCGCACCTCCCACAGCCCGCCCCGAACCGCCGCCACCCGCGCCGCGTACTCGCCGCCCTCCAGTTCAACCAGCTCCACCCGCGACCGCTGCCCCGACCGCGCGTGCGGGAACACTTCCGCCCGCACTGTCGCCCCGGTCAGCCCTGTTCCCGCGGCGTTCACCACCACCCGCAGCTCGCGCTCTCCGCCCCGACCGATGACGGGCCCCAGCGTCGCCTCGGCGCCCCACCCCAGCCGCTCCGCGCTCGCCCTCGCCCGCGCGGTCTCGTCCCACCTCACCGCCTTCTCGTAGTAGTCAGGCTCGACCGCGAACCCCGCATCGTCCTTCGCGATCCGCATCATCATGACCACGCCCGCCATCTGCACGCCAAGAAGCCCAACCACGATCCACGCCCACCGCTTACCCATGGCCTTTCCCCTTCCCCATCGGCCCCAGGAGCCGGTACCCCTGCTCGTTCACGTAGCCGTCCGCCGTCTCCACCCGCACCCGCACATCGCACACGCCCGTCCCCGCGAACGCTCCCCGCGGCAGCATCACAAGCACCGCCACCGTCATCTGCTCCCCGCTCCCCACCGTGAACGGGTTGCTCGCCCCCTCAACCTCCATCCGCGTCCCCTCCGGCGCGCCCACCAGCGACACCGTGTACGTCCCCACGCCCATCGTCCGGTTCGTCACCTTCACCCGCACCTGGTTGCTCACCAGCCCATCGGGCATCTCCGTGAACGGCATCCCACGCCCGCGCATCAGCCCCACGTCCACCGGCGGCTTCGTCGCCACCCCGACCGTGAACGCCGTCACGACGATCGCCAACAGCACCGAGTAGATCACCACCCGAGGCCGCACCCGCTTCTTTTCCCCCTCCAGCGACCGCTGGCTGCTGTAACGGATCAGTCCTTTAGGCAGGCCCACCTTCTCCATCACGCTGTCGCACGCATCAATGCACTGCGTGCAGTGGATGCACTCCATCTGCAGGCCCTCGCGGATGTCGATCCCTGTGGGGCAGGTGCTCACGCACATCCGGCAGTCCACGCAGTCCCCCAGCGCCGCCTTCCCCAACTGCGGCAGCGCCACCCGCTTGCCCTTCCCCCGCGGCTCGCCCCGCCCCACGTCGTACGCCACGATCAGCGAGCCCCGGTCCAGCATCACCGACTGGAACCGCCCGTACGGGCACGCCACGATGCACATCTGCTCCCGGAAGAACCCGAAGTCAAACAGCATCAGCCCCGTCACCCCCGCCATCAGCAGGAACGCCAGCGGGTGCTCGAACGGCGACCGCGTCACCCACACCAGCAGCCGCTCAACCCCCACGAAGTACGCCAGGAACGTGTGCGCCAGGAACAGCGACGCCAGCAGGTACACCGCCCACTTCAGCCCCCGCCGCAGCCCGCCCGCGGCCTTCGCCCGCCCCGGCTCCCCCTCGAACAGCCGCTCGATCGGCCGGTACAGGAACTCCATGTACACCGTCTGCGGGCACCCCCACCCGCACCACACCCGCCCCAGCACGCTGGTCGCCAGGAACACCGCCAGAAACACCGCCACCATCAGCAGCACGAACAGCGGCGTGTCCGTGGGCAGGAACGTGTACCCGAACAGCGTGAACCGCCGCGCCGCGATATCCAGCAGCACCAGCGGCAGCCCGTTGACCTTGATGTACGGCACCGCCGTGAACAGCAGGATCAGCCCGTACGCCACCGCCCGCCGCTTCGTCCACCACGTCCCCCGCGAGGTGCGCGGCTTGAGCCACTTCCGCGACCCGTCATCGTTCAGCGTCGACAGCGTCCCGTGCCGCTGCTCGTACACCGTGCCCGTCCCCGCAGCAGTGGGGGGGCCGACCTCCGGGCTGTCCACCGACGTTGTTGTCATAGCTCACCGCGCCGGCCACGCGGGGATCACATCCCCCTCCGGCCCGCGGCCCTGCTCGTTCTTCCCGCGCAGGGACGCCACGTACGCCGACACCAGCACCACCTCGTTGGGGTGCAGGTTCACCTTCCACGCCGGCATCGCCCCGTTCGCCGCGCCGTTCGACACCACCCTAACCACGTCCTCGAGCTTCTTCACGTTCTTGTAGTGATCATCCGTCAGGTTCGAGCCCACCACCCCCTGGCCCCGCTCCCCGTGGCACGACACGCAGTTGCTCCGGAACACGCTGTTCCCGAACGCCAGCCACTTCGGGTCGTTCATCATCTTCAGCACCGTCGCCTCGTCCTGCCCCAGCGTCCCCAGCTCCGCGAACTGCGCCCGCAGGTTCGCGATCTCCGCCCGCTCCAGCCGCTGGTGCGCGTTCACCGCCATCGGGCTGAACTCGTAGAACCAGAAGTACAGGATCGAGAACACGATCGTCACAAAGAAAATCGCGTGCCACCACCCCGGCGTCGGGTTGTCGAACTCCTGGATCCCGTCGTAGTCGTGGCTCATCAGTTGATCGCGCGTCTCTGCCATCGCCTCAATCCTCCAGCGGCAGCCCCGCCGCGTGCTCCACCGCCCCGCGCCCGGCCCGCAGCGTCCGCCACGTCACCGCCGCGAACACCCCGAGAAAAATCACCAGCGCCATCTTCGGCCACACCGTCAGGTCCAGGTGCCCCAGCACATCGCTCAGCTTCACTCCGCACCCCCAGTCCCCGCCTCATCCGCCGGCGCCGGCTCCACGTTCTTGATGTCCGTCCCCAGCCGCTGCATGTACGCGATCAGCGCGATCACCCGCTGCCGCTCCACGCCCTCCGGCCCGCCCTGGTCGGCGATCGACTTCGCGATCCTTGCAGCCTGCTCCCGCGCCATCTCCGCGGCACGGCCCTCCCTGACCGCCTCCCCGTACGGCACGCCCAGCATCGCCATCGCGTCCACCCGCGCCTGCACGGCGTCAAAGTCCAGCTCCTCCTCCATCAGGTGCCCGTACCCCGGCATGATCGACCCCTTGGTGATCTGCCGCGGGTCCTTGAAGTGCAGGTAGTGCCACAGGTCGCTCTGCCGCCCGCCCTCGCGCGCCAGGTCCGGCCCGATCCGCCGGCTGCCCCACTGGAACGGCCGGTCATAGACAAACTCGCCCGGCTTGCTGTACTCCCCGTAGCGCTTCGTCTCCGAGAAGATCGGCCGGATCATCTGCGAGTGGCAGTTGTAACACCCCTCCGCCACATAGATATCCCGCCCCGCCAGCTCCAGCGGCGTGTACGGCTTCACCGACGCGATCGTCGGCACGTTGCTCCGGATCAGGAACGTCGGCACGATCTCGAACAGCGACGCCACGCCCACCGCGACCACCGTCCACACCGTGAACCGCAGCGGCAGCCGCTCCCACCGCCGGTGCCACGCGCCCTGGAGGAGCACGTCCGCCTTGTGCCCGACCCCCACGTTCCCCGTCAGCCGGCTCGTGGCGACCTCATCGCCGTACACCGCGCCCGCCGGCAGCTTCGCCAGCGCGGCCGCCCGATGCACCGGCTCCTCGTACGCCGCGGGCCGCCCCCGCCACGTCATCAGGAAGTTCACCCCGGCCAGCACGATCCCGGCCACGTACATCAGCCCGCCGATGAGCCGCACCCAGTAGTGCGGCTGGATCGCGTTCACCGTCTCGACAAAGTCCGGGTACGCCAGCCGCCCCGTCATGTCGAAGGCCCGCCACATCAGCCCCTGCGTGATCCCCGCCCAGTAAATCGCCGACACGTACAGCAAAATCCCGATCGTCCCCAGCCAGAAGTGCGCGCTCGCCAGCCTGCGGCTCCACAGGGGCGTCTGGAACAGCCGCGGCAGCAGCCAGTACATCATCCCGAACGCCAGGAACCCGTTCCAGCCCAGCGCCCCGCTGTGCACGTGCGCGATCGTCCAGTCCGTGTAGTGCGACAGCGCGTTCACGCTCTTGATCGAGAGCATCGGCCCCTCGAACGTCGCCATGCCGTAGAACGTGATCCCCACCACGAAGAACTTCAGCACCGGGTCGCTGCTGACCTTGTTCCACGCCCCCCGAAGCGTCAGCAGCCCGTTGATCATCCCGCCCCAGCTGGGCATCCAGAGCATCACGCTGAACAGCATCCCCAGCGTGCTCGCCCACTGCGGCAGCGCCGTGTAGTGCAGGTGGTGCGGCCCCGCCCAGATGTACAGGAACACCAGGCTCCAGAAGTGGATGATGGAGAGCCGGTAGCTGTACACCGGCCGCTCCGCCGCCTTGGGCATGAAGTAGTACATCAGCCCCAGGAACGGCGTCGTCAGGAAGAACGCCACCGCGTTGTGCCCGTACCACCACTGCATGAACGCGTCCTGCACCCCCGCGTACGCCGGGTAACTCTTCATGAACACGTCCGCCGACATCGCCTCGCCCGTCCGCAGCCAGTGGAACAGCCCCACCGGCAGCGACAGGTTGTTGAACACGTGCAGCACCGTCACCGTCACGATCGTCGCGATGTAGAACCACAGCGCCACGTACATGTGCCGCTCGCGCCGGTTCTTCAGCGTCATGAAGAAGTTCGTCCCGAAGAACCCCAGCCACACCACCGCGATCATCACATCGATGGGCCACTCCAGCTCCGCGTACTCCTTGCCCTGCGTGATCCCCAGCGGCAGCGTCAGCGCCGCCGCCACGATGATCGCCTGCCACCCCCAGAAGTGCAGCCGGCTCAGCAGGTCGCTCCACATCCGCGCCTTGCACAGCCGCTGCGTCGAGTAGTACACCGCCGCGAAGATCGCGTTCCCCGCGAACGCGAAGATCGCCGCGTTGGTGTGCAGCGGCCGCAGCCGCCCGAACGTCAGCCAGCTCGTGTCCGTCAGCGGCTTCAGAATCACCAGCGGCCGCACCCCCAGCACCGTCCACTCGAACGGCAGGTTGGGGATCACCAGCTGCGCCGCGATCACCACCCCCGCCAGCGTCGCCACCAGACCCCACACCAGCGTCATCAGCAAAAACTTCCGCACGATGTCGTCGTCGTAGCGGAAGCTCTCCAGCACCGCCCCTTCCCGCACGCTGGGAACCACCGCCGCCTTCACGCTCACGCTCGCCATGGGTCACTCCTGCCAGCCGGGCCTGGGGGCCAACTCTACCGAATATCTGAGTTCCAAGTCAAGTAGTCATCTATTCGGGCCCGCCAACTCACCAATTCCCCGGCCCTTACAAGGCTCGACCCACCGCCCGAACGCCGCCGCACAAACGCACCGCGGCAATCCCCTCACGCTGTACAACTCCCCTTGGCACCCCCTCCACAGTTGACTACCAGGTCACGTTTTCGTACAGTCTCGGTCACTCAGGAGGCCGCCCATGCTCACCCAGGCCGTCGGATATGCCGCCACGGCACTCGGCTATATCGCTGCCGCGGGTGGCAAGCCCGTCCTCGTTAAGGAGGTCGCCCAGGCCTGCGACATCCCCGGCCCCTACCTCGCCAAGATCATCCATTCCCTCTCCAGGTCCGGCCTGGTCCACACCCAGCGCGGCGTCGGCGGCGGCGTCGTCCTCGCTCGCCCGCCCGCCGAGCTCACCCTCTACGACCTCTGCCTCGCCCTCGCCGACCCCATCACCCAGCGACGGTGCATGCTCGGCACCGCCGAGTGCTCCGATGAGCGTGCCTGCCCCGCCCACAAGTTCTGGACCGCCCACCGCGCTAAGCAGGCCGACTTCCTCAAGGCCACCTCAATCGCCGACATCGCCGCCTTCGAGACCCGCCGCCGCTGGGGCAAGCGCCCAGAGCCCTCCACCCCATGACCCCACGCGACCCCCGCGCCGACTTCCTCGTCGCCCTCGCCAAGGCCCTCACCACCCACGGCACGACCGCCCACCGCATCGAAGAGGCCGTCTCCGCCTGCGCCAAAACTCTCGGCGTCCCCGCCCAGGTTTTCGCCGTCCCCACCGGCGTCTTCCTCTTCCTCACGATCGAGGGTGACCACCAGACCCATCTCATCCGCATCGAGTCCGGCTCGGTCAACCTCGAGCGCCTCGCCCTGCTCGACGCCGTCCTCTGCGACGTCACCGAGGGCCGCCTTTCCCCTCAGGACGCCACCGCCCGCATCCACGCCATTACCTCCGCGCCGCCCCGCTACGGCCGCGCCCTCTCCATCGCCGCCTTCTGCATCACCTCCGCCGCCGTCGCCCGCCTCTTCGGCGGCGGCCTCAACGAGGTCATCACCTCCGCCGTTCTCGGCCTGCTCGTCGGCCTCACCGTCGTCCTGGGCAGCTCCATCCCCCGCGCCGCGCGCATCCTCGAGTTCATCCCCGGCCTGCTCGCGGCACTCGTTGCCATGACCGCCGGCGAGTTCTTCCAGCCCCTCTCACCGCCCACCGTCATGCTCGCGGGCCTCATCATCCTCCTCCCCGGCCTCTCCCTCACCCTCGCGATGAACGAGCTCGCCTCGCGCAACCTCGTCGCCGGCACCGCCCGCCTCATGGGCGCCACCACCACCTTCCTCGCCATCGCCTTCGGTGTCGCGCTCGGCCAGAAGCTCGGCGCTCTTGCCGGCCTCTCCGCCTCCGGAACGGGCGAGCCCCTCCCAGAGTGGACGCTCCTGCTCGCCCTCGCCGTCTCCCCCTTCCCGCTCACCATCCTCTTCAGCGCCAGCCCGCGCCACCTCCCGCTCATCTTCGCCGGCGTCTTTACCGCCTTCTTCAGCGCCCGCGCCGGCGCCTACCTCGTCGGCCCCGAACTGGGCGCCTGCCTGGGCGCGTTCGTCTGCGGCTGCGCCGCCAACCTCGCCTCGCGCTCCACCAACCTCCCCGCCGCCGTCCCGCTCCTTCCCTCGTTGCTCCTCCTCGTGCCCGGCTCCATCGGCTTCCAGAGCCTGCTCTCCCTCATGGACAACAAGACCCTCGTCGGCGTCCAGGCCGCCGTGACGATGTTCGTCGTGGTGATCGCCCTCGTCGTCGGCCTCCTCCTCGCCAACGCCGCCCTCCCCGCCCGCCGCCCGCTCTGACTGACTCCTCCCCCCGGGCCTGCGGGAAAGGTGCCGAGCCCCCGCGAAGCGGAGAGGGTGCTAACTCCTCCCCCGGCTCCGCGGG
>JAEYTB010000190.1 GCA_023434205.1 Planctomycetota bacterium
TCAGCGGAGTGAATATCAACGGGGACGGCGAGGTCGCTCGGTCGGTCGCGGAGGATGGCGGTGCTCTGCGAGTGCGGTTCGTCAGCTCGAGCTTCCAGACGGCCGGCCCGGGCGGCGGGGGCGTGGATGTCCGGCCCTACGGCCTGTGGGTGGTCCCGGCGACCGACAAGCCGGTGGTGGTGGAGCGCGGGCACATCACCAAGGACCCCCGCGAGGGGGTGCGGTGGGATGAGGTGTGGCGGAGCGGCGCAAAGAACTAGTCGGCTGACCGAGACCGCGGAGGAGGCGATCTACCCGCGGCGGCGGCGGCGCGCTAGAAAGAACGCAGCGAGCGGAAGTGCGCTCATGGGGGAAGGGACTGCGCCGGCGATGATCGGCACGCCAGGCTCAGTCTCGTAGGCGAAGTCGAGAATCTGTGCCCCGTCGAACGAGTTGGGGTTCGTCGGGCTGATGGCGATTCGGTAGCGGATCCAGCCGAAGTGGTGCGTCGCCGCGGGGTCGCCGAAGCGGAAGCCGATGAAGACAGGGTCCTCGGTGGTGGGAGACCCCGGCGCCCACATGCTCCACTCGAGCGGTCCCTCGTCAGCACCGTTCACGTGGCGGTGGAGGTCTTTGACAAGGAACGAACTCTGCGCAAACGAACTGGCGGCGCCGATCAGCGATCCCGCGGGCACGAGCGGAGCGGTGAAGCCATCCTGCGGCCGGCCGCCGGCAAAGATCCACTCGACGTGGATGTCGGTGCTGTAATCCCAGAGGTAGATGAAGCCGAGGTCACCCTGGCCGTTGCCGTCCACGTCGAGATGGGCCGCACCGGAGGGGAGGTTCACGCTGCGGTGAACAATCTCGGCTTGAGCAGCCGTGGAAGCGGCGAGGGTTAGGATGATGACAGTGCGCATAAACGGTGCCCCCAGAAACCCCACGAGTATACACGCGTAGAGCAAGATCACCACCAAAAACGTGCCTGATCGCCGCGGACGTTTGAGTTTGTGGGCGTGTACGAGATGAGCGCAAAGGGTGGGGTAAGCAGGCCGGTTATCATCGGGAGATGAGCACGACCACTGAAACGCGGGCGGCCTGGATGGTGGACCGGCTGGTCCCGTTTGTGCATGTGGCAGACGTTGAGGCGTCGCTGGCCTTCTACGCCCTTCTGGGGTTTGAAACTCGGCACGTGATGCGCGACGGCGCGGGCCGGGCGTTCTGGGCCCTGGCGCAGAGCGGTGGAAAGGACACCGGCGAAGGGGCCGAGATCATGTTCGCCCGGGCGGACGGACCGGTGGACCCGGCGCAGCAGGCGGTGCTCTTCTACATGTACTCCAGCGACGTGGCCGGGCTGCGGGCGGGGCTGCTGGCCGGCGGGCTGCACGACGGCGGGGTCTACCGCGGGCAGCCGGGCCCCAACCGGGGGCGACGGGTGGTGTTCGAGGTCGCGACCCAGCACTACATGCCCGGCGGCGAGGTGCGGGTCGCTGACCCGGACGGGTACTGCGTGCTTGTGGGGCAGTTGGCGTGAAGACGACGTAAGCCGCTCGCCCGATGCCTGAACGCCCGCGACGCGCCCGGGGTCATCGGGGGTGCTATCGTTCCCCGGCCTCAGTTCATCCGCCGTCGGGATCGTCCCGGCATTGAATCACGGACCGCACTGGCTCCCCGCGCTTCCTCCGCCCAGGTCTAAGCACCGGTTTCTCTCTGGGCTCTTGGAAGTTTCGGTATGAAGCTCTACGTAGGCAATCTGTCTTTCAACACGTCCGAGCAGCAGTTGCGCGAGATGTTCGAGGCCTTCGGCCCCGTGTCCTCCGCCTCGCTGGTCATGGACCGCGACACCGGCCGCCCCCGCGGCTTCGGGTTCGTGGAGATGAACGACTCCGCGCACGCCCAGGGCGCCATGTCGGCCCTCAACGGCAAGAACGTGGACGGCCGCGACCTCACCGTGAACGAGGCCAAGCCCCGTGAGGCTGGCGGCGGCGGTCGTGGCGGCTTCGGCGGCGGCCGTGGCGGCGGTGGTGGCGGCCGCGGCGGCTGGTAATCCGCTCGATGGACGATGAGACGAGGGCCGGGCGCTGCGCCCGGCCCTTTTCATGCGCCGTGTGGAGAACTCCGCCCGCGGCGGGGTTCCTTGCGGCGTGAGGCGAGCTTCTCCTCGGTCGGCAGCCTGACGTGGCTGGCCAACCGGAGGAACACGAGAACACGGATGACCATGTAGCTGACGTCGATCTCCCACCAGCGCAGCCCGTGCCGCGCGGATGTGGGGAAGGCGTGGTGGTTGTTGTGCCAGCCCTCGCCCATGGCGAGCACGCCGACGAGGGCGTTGTTCCGCGACTCATCGTGGCTCACGAAGGGGCTCGTGCCCCACAGGTGGCAGATCGAGTTCACGCTCCAGGTGATGTGGTGGTTCACGAGGATTCGGACAAGCCCGCCCCATAGAAAGCCAAGAAGCGCCCCCTGCAGGGTCATGGTGATCAGCCCGCCCGCCAGCGCGGGGATGAGCAGGCCCATGACTACCCAGAACTTGAAGTGGCGGTTTGCCGCGGCGATGACCGGGTCGTCGCGCAGGTCCTTGGTGTAGCGCGCCAGGCCCCGCTGGTGGCCGCTCAACATCCACCCCACGTGGGCGTGCCAGAACCCCCTGAGTGTGCCGGCCAGCGTCGCGGCGAACGCCCCGCCGGCGTGGTGGTGGGGGGAGTGCGGATCGTCGTCGCTGTCGGAGTGCTGGTGGTGCTTGCGGTGGGCGCCGGCCCACTCGATCACCGGCCCCTGCACCGCCATGGAGCCCAGCGCCGCCAGCGCATAGCGCACCGGCGCCACGGCGGTGAAGCTCTTGTGTGTGAAGAGGCGGTGGAAGCCGACGGTGATGCCGATGGCGGTCAGTGTGGACATCGAGAGGGAAATCGCGGCCTGCGTCCAGTCGAACGCGGTCCCCCATGCGAAGAAGATGGCGACGGCAAGGCCGAGCAGCGGGATCAGCACCGCCGCGAGGTTGACGCGCCGGATGGTGCGGTCGGCCGGGCTGATGGCGCCGTGCCTGGGTTGGGACGGGCCGGCAACGGCGGAGGGGTGGGCGTGGGGGTCGGTGTGGGAGGAAGGGGCGTCGGGTACGGAGAAGACAGATTCGGGTTTTTCTGGCGTCTGTGTTTCAGGCAACGGTACAGCGTAGCGGAAATGGGGAATCTGTGCGGAGGGTCGTATTGCTCCATTGTGTGCCGGCGCGGTGAGTGCAGCGCCTGCGGGGACCGGGAGAAGTAGACCTTCGCCTCACAGGATGAGACGGCCTACCGCGCCGACCCTCAGATCCCGTACACCGCCTCCGCCTTGCTCGTCAGGTGCCGCAGCAGCGGGTCGGCGCTTAGTTCCTTCCCGGTCACCTTCTTGCACAACTCGCCCGCGAGGTAGCGCCGCCCGTGCCGGTGGATGTTGGTGTTAAGCCACTCCTTCAGTTCCAGGAACTGGCCCTTGGCGATCTGCTTGTCCAGGTCGGGGATCGCTTCCTGGATCGTCTCCCAGAACTGCGCCGCGTAGAGGTTGCCCAGCGTGTACGTCGGGAAGTAGCCGATGAGGCCGAAGCTCCAGTGGACATCCTGCAGGCAGCCGCGCCGGTCATCCGGCACATCAATGCCTAGGTAGTCCTTGTAGCGGCGGTTCCACTCCGCGGGCACATCCTTCACCTTGATCGCGCCGCTGATCAGCCCGCGCTCGATCTCGAAGCGGATCATGACATGCATGTTGTACGTGCCCTCGTCCGCCTCCACGCGGATCAGGCTGGGCTGCGTGGTGTTGGTCGCCAGGTACAGGTCCTTGGGCGTGTAGCTCTTGAACTTCTTGTTCAGGTGCTTGGCGATGCGAGGGTGCGCCCACTTCCAGAAGCTGCGGCTCCGGCCCACGAAGTTCTCCCACATGCGGGACTGCGATTCGTGGATGCCCAGCGAGATCGACTCGGCCAGCGGCTGGCCGAACAGCGGGCCGTACTTGTTGCCCGCGTGCTTGGGCAGGCCCTGCTCGTACAGGCCGTGCCCGGCCTCGTGCATGGTGCCGTACAGCGCATCGGTGAACTTCTCGCCGCGGTACCGCGTGGTCAGCCGGGTGTCGCCGGGCGCAAAGCCCGAGCAGAACGGGTGGGTGGTGACGTCCAGCCGCCCCGCGTTGAGGTCAAAGCCCATGTGCTTGAGCACGATCTGCCCGAACGCGTGCTGGTCGGCGGGTTCGCAGGGAATGTTGAGCACCTTGGTGTTGACCCTGGTCCTGCTGGCCTGAACCTTGCCGAGGAGCTCGGTGAGCCGGGCGCGCAGGGGTGTAAAGATCGACTCGATCTGCGCCGCCGTGGCCCCGGGCTCGTACTCATCGATGAGGTGGTCGTACAGCTCGCCTTTGCCGCCCCCCGCGTAGCACTCGGCCTTTCGGCGCGTCAGCGACATCATCTTCTCGAGCCACGGCGCGAACGCCGCGAAGTCCGACTTCTCCCGCGCCTGCTTCCACGCCTCCTGGGCCTGGCTGCCGGTGCGGGCAAGCTCGGCGACCAGCTCCGCGGGCAGCTTGGTGGCCAGGTCGTAGTCCCGACGGATCTCGCGGAGGTTCGCACCGGACTCCGCACTCTTGGTCAGCGCGCTGTCAGACTCGCACGCCGCGAGGAGCTCGCCCAGGCGCGGCGAAGTCTTGCGCTCGTGAACCAGCGCGGCGAGGATCGCCTGCTGCTCGGCCCGGTTGCCCGCCGCGGCGTGGGGCATGTACGTCTCCTGGTCCCAGTTGAGGAGCTGGTTGACCGCGGAGAGTGTGGCGGCCTCGTACAGGTGCTTGCACAGCTCGGCGTACGGGCCGGACTCCTTGGTGGCGGCGGGTGTCGAGGTGGGGGCGGTGGCGGTGGTCATGGGTGGATTCCGTGGGTGGCCCGGCGCGGGTCCGCCGGGGCGGGTAGTGTAGGGAAGGGCGGCGGAGCGGCCCGCGGCTTAACAATTGCCCGGAGGCGGTATGGACGCGATCGTGGTCACCAGGTTTGAAACGCCGCTGGGCGAGATGGTCGCGGCGGGGGTCGAGGAGGGGGTGTGCCTCCTGGAGTTCCACGATCGCCGGGCGCTGAGAGCCGAGCTGCGCGACCTGCCCCTGCTGCTCAAGCGGGAGGTGGTCGAAGCCCGGCCGGGAGACATGGGCGTCCCCGCTCCGTTGCACCACCTTCAGGCCGAACTGGCGGCGTACTTCGCCGGTGAGCTGCGGGGGTTCACCGTGCCGCTGGTGACCCCCGGCACGGCGTGGGAACAGCGGGTGTGGGCCGTCCTACGGAAAATCCCGTACGGCCAGACCCGTTCGTACGGGAGCGTGGCAGAAGAGCTGGGAACGCCGGGCGGGGCGCGGGCCGTGGGCCTGGCCAACGGCCGCAACCGCATCGCGATCGTCATCCCCTGCCACCGCGTGATCAACGCCGATGGCGGGCTGCACGGGTATGGCGGTGGGCTGGAGCGGAAGCGGAAGCTGCTGGAACTGGAAGGGGTGGGGGCGGGTCTGTTTGGGTGAGGGCGCCGAGGGAGCGGAGAAGTCGGCCCGCGGCAGGCCAAGCCCTCCCTGACGGCCGCGGTTCCTACTACGCTCCTGCGTGACCTTCCTCGACCCCACCGCGGCCATCATCGCCGCCGGCATCGGTGTGCCGGTGCTGCTGGCGTTGTACCTGCTGAAGCTGCGGAGGCGGCCGGTGCGCGTCAGCACCGTGCTGTTCTGGCCCCGCGCCACCGAGGATGTCCAGGCCAACGTCCCCCTCAAGATGCTGCGGCCAAGCTGGCTGCTGCTCCTGCACCTGCTGATCCTGGGCTGCTTCGCCGCGGCGTTGGGCCGGCCCACCGTCATCGAGGGCGCCCCCGCGGCAGAGCGGGTCCTGCTGCTCCTGGACACCTCCGCCTCGATGGCGGCGGTCGACTCGCCGGGCGGGCCAACGCGCCTTGAACGCGCCAAGGAGCGGGCCCTGGATCTTGTGGATCGGCTCCGGCGGGCGGGCGGGCGGCGCGAGGTCGCGATTATCGCCTTCGCCGCCGAGGCCCGGGCCGTCACCGGCTTCACCAGCGCGCGCGCCGTAATCGCCGACGCCCTGGAGAGCGTGCAGCAGACCGACCAGCCCGGCAACCTCGGCGAGGCCATCAAGCTCGCGGACGCCATCGCCGCGGGCGCGGGCGATGAGGAAACCGACCAGCCCCCCACGGCGGTGCTCCTGAGCGACGGCAGCTTCCGCGACCAGGGCCGCCTGCCCGCGAGCACGCCCCGCCTGCGGTTCGAGCCGGTCGGCGGCGCGGGCGCGACCGACAACCTGGGGATCGTGGGCTTCAGCGCCCGGCGCGACGCCGCCGACCCCGCGGTGGTCCGCGTCTTCGTGGACGTCATGAACACGGGCGTGGCGGGCGTCGCGGCGCCGCTGGCGCTCTCCGTCGATGGCGCGGTGCAGCAGCGCCGGGCGTTGGAGGTGGGCGGGGCGAGCGCCGAGGCGCCGGGACGCGCCAGCACAATCTTCGAGCTGCGAAGCAACGCGGGCGGTGTGATCCTGGTGCAACTCGGGCGCGAGGATGCGCTCGCCAGCGACAACAGCGCCGCGCTCGTCCTGCCCCCCGCCGAGCGGCCGGGCATCCTGCTGGTCGTGCCCGACGCCGCGGAGGGAGCCGGGCTCACCGCGGCGACGTGGATCCTCGAAGATGTGCTCGCGGAGCTGCGGGCACGGACGCTGCGGAAGATCGGCGCCGCGGAGTACGAACGGCTCGCCGCGGCGGGCGGGCTTGGAGAGTTCGACCTGATCGTGTTCGACCGTGTTACGCCGGCCCGCCTGCCCAGCGCGGCGACGATCAGCTTTGGGGCCGTGCCGGAAGTCGCGGGGCTGCAACCCGGCGACGGCGGCCCGACCGGGGTTCTCTTCTGGCAGCGTTCGCACCCGGTGCTGCGCAACGTCGCGCTGGACGCGGTGCAGATCGCCCGCACCGCGGTCCTGCGCACGGCAGAGCCCGCGCCCGGCGCGGAGCGCGTGAACACGATCACCGAACTCGCCCGCGGCAGCGACGGCCCGCTGATGGTCATGGTGCAGGAAGGCGCGCCCGAGACCGGCGGCACGCGCCGCCTCATCGTGGGCTTTGAACTGGCCGCCTCCAACTGGCCGCTGCAGGCCGGTTTCGCGATCTTCCTCGCCGACAGCGTGGACTACCTGACCCTCCGCGCCGACGCCGCGGCGGGGCGGGCGTTCCGCACGGGTGAGGGGGTGGAAGTACGCGTGCGCCCGGGCGCCGCCGGCCGGGTCGCACTCCGCGGGCCGGCCGAGGTGGTGCTGCGTGATGAGGGCGCCGCGGGGAGCACGCTCAGCGCAGGTCTCCTGCCGCGGGCGGGCGTGTACGTTGTGGAGGGGGCCTCGGCGCTGGACCGTGCCGTGGCGGTCAACGTCGCGGATGAGGTCGAGAGCGCCCTGGCGCGCCCGGAGGGGCTGGAAGTCGCCGGGCGCATTGTCGAAGGCGTCCGCGGCACGGCGGGGCCGATGGAGGTCTGGTGGTGGTTCGTGCTGATCGCCTGCGGCCTGCTGCTGGTCGAGTGGGTGGTCTACGGGTGGAGCGTGAGGGCCTGACGGCGACTTCGGAACTGCGGTCTCAGGGCGCGAGCTGTCGCATCACGCCGAGCACGCCCTCGGCGGTCATCGCATCAGTGTCGATGGTGTGCGCCGCGATCGAGCGGTACAGCGGGTCGCGCTGCGTGAAGACCTGCGGGACTTCCGCGACGGCATCCCCTCCCGTGAGCGAGGGGCGTTCGCGCGAATCAGCCCGCAGCCGCTGCTGGAGCGTGTGAGGCTGAGCACGAAGGTAGGTCAGGGTGTGGGGCTGGAGCAGCGCCGCGGCGGCCGGAATGGTCGGCGTTCCCCCGCCCAACGCGAGGATGTGCTCAGGCCGGGCCGTCGGGAGAAAAGCGCGGAGGGCCTCGAGCTCGGCAGCCCGGAAGCCGGCCACGCCGTGGGCGCGGAGGGCCTCAGAAGCGGTGCCGCAGCCCAGCGCCGCGGCCGTGAGGTCGTCTAGATCAGTAAACGGCCGCCCCGTGTGCTCGGCGAGCAGCTTGCCCAGTGTGGTCTTGCCGGAGGCCCGCAGGCCGATGAGGATGAGCACGGGGGAGGGTAGGTGGGAGCGGGGGAGAGGAAGTGCAACGAAAAACACCGGCGCTGGCTGCGCCGGTGTTCTTGGAGTTTCAGGTCGTCGTACCCGAGACTTCGCCGCCGCGGCTCGGTCTCGGCGTCGGCTCAGGATTCACTCTCTCGCACTCAGGCACGGCTCTGGTACGCACGCTCGGACGTGCTGATCTTCAGCGTCTCGCCCGCCTTGATAAACGCCGGCACGCGGATCACGAGCCCCGTCTCCATCGTCGCGTCCTTGGTCTGGTTCGTCACCGTCGCGCCCTTCACTTCGGGCGGGCAGTCCTTCACCGTCAACTCGACGCTGGGGGGCAGCTCGAGCGTCACGGCGTTCTCGCCGTAGAACAGCACCGTGGCCTGGGTGTTGGGCCGCAGGAACATCAGGGCATCGCCCAGCACATCCGGTGGGATGATGACCTGGTCATAGGTCTCGGGGTCCATGAAGGTCGCGCCGGTGTTGTCGGAGTACAGGTACTCCATCGGGCGGCGGTCCAGGTCGATCACGTCCACATCGTCAGACGAGGACAGCCGCTTCTCGATCGTCTTGCCGGCGATCACGTCCTTGATCTTGATCTGGATGAAGGCCCGCAGGTTGCCCGGGGTGCGGTGCTCGAAGCTCGTGATGACGTACAGCTTGCCGTCAAACTTGCAGCCCAGGCCGGGGCGGAGGTCGGTCGCTCGCATGGATCGCGGTTCCTGTCTTGGGGATCAACGACACCGGCCCTTCCGGGCCGGTCTTTGTGGGGGCCAAGTATAGGCGCTGGGGGCGGCGATTCCGCCCGGGAGGGTCTCTTGCGATTCCGCTGGCGGCGCGGGCCATCACGCCCGCATAATGGGGGACATTCCCCTTGATGGAGGCCCTATGACGCACGCCCGCATGTCCCGTCGTGAGTTTGTCTGGTCCGCCGCGGCCCTGGCCGGCGCGGCGGCGCTGCCGGCGCTGGTGCGCGGGCAGGACCGCGCCGCCCCCAAGGCCCCGAGGTTCTTCGAGTGGCAGGAGGTACGCCCCGGCTTCCACATCGCGCTGGGGCGCACCGGCGACGACATGGCGCTGGTGGGCGGCAACTCAACGCTGGTGGTCGAGCCCGGCCGCGGCAAGGGCGGCCGCGCGGTCCTCATCGACACCAAGCAGGCCGTGCTCGGCCCCGCCCTGCGTCGCGAGGCGATGGACCGCTGCGAGGGGCTGCACCGGGTCATCAACACGCACCACCACTTCGACCATTCCGGCGGCAACGCCGCCGCGGCGGCGGGGGGCGTCATCCTCTGGGCCCACCCCAAGTGCCGCGAGCGGATCACGACCGGCATCGCCCAACTCACCGCCCAGCTTGACCAGAAGATCGCCGCGCTGGAACAGTCGTCGCTCGAAGGTGCCAAAGAGGCCGCTGCGGACGCGAAGCAGTTCAAGGACGATCTGGGCAGCGTGAAGCCCGAGGCGTTCGTCCCCGAAGCGATGCCGATGGACACCAAAGAGCTCGCACGCCACAAGGTCGAGGTCCACCACACCGGCCCGGGGCACACCGACAACGACCTTTTCTTTTTCTTCCCGCAGGCGGATGTGCTGGTGACCGGGGACCTGCTCTTCAACGGCCTGCACCCGTACTACGACAAGTCCGCCGGCGCGACCAGCGCCGGGTGGGTCCGCGCCCTGGGGCGGATGGTCGAACTGTGCGGAAAGGACACGGTCGTGGTGCCCGGCCACGGGCCGGTGACAGACCTGGAGGGCGTGAAGAAGCAGATCAAGTACTTTGAGGACGCCCGCGCCGCGGTCGAGAAGGCGGTGCAGGACGGCAAGCCGCGGGAGGAAGTGGAGAAGATGCGCCTGCCGCAGTACGCCTCGTACGGGCTCCAGGTCGCCGTGGGCTACCTGATGGGCGGGCTGTGGGACGAGTTCAGCAAGAAGGACGCGAAGTAAGCGTGGGGAGGTTTCAAAGCATGACCAGACGCGAGTTTGTCGCAGTGGTGGGGGCGGTGGGGGTGGTGGGGCTCTCGGGGGCGTCCCCTGCGGCACACGCGACCGCATCTCCGCTCGCCGACGACACGGTCTTCGACTGGAAGCCCGTCGCCGGGCCGGTGCGGGCCGGCTTCGGCTTCGGCGGCAACTCCACGCTCATCCCCGGCAAAGACGTCGCCTACCTCATCGACACCAAGAACTCGCCCTTCGGCGTGACGCTGCGCCGCGCGGCCTCCGCGGCGGGCTCCAAGGTCGTCGTCATCAACACGCACCACCACGCCGACCACACCGGCGGCAACCACGCCTTCACAAAAGACTGCACGGTGCTGGCGCACGAGAACTGCGCTGCCCGCGTCGAGGGCAACGTGAACCGCTATATCTCGCAGATCAAAGAGGCGGTCGGCGCATTCCAGGGCAAGAAGGGCCCGGAGATCGACCAGGCCAAGGCCGACTGGCACGCGCTCTACAAGGACGTCACCAGGCTCAAGGCCGCGGACTTCCGTCCGAATGAGACCGCGGGGGCCTCGCGGACGATCGACACAGCCGGCGGCTCCAAGCTTGAACTCCGGCACTTCGGCCCGGGCCACACCGACAACGACATGATCGTCTTCCTCCCCGAGTACAACGTCCTCGT
Organism: Planctomycetota bacterium; assembly: GCA_023434205.1. GTDB lineage: Bacteria > Planctomycetota > Phycisphaerae > Phycisphaerales > UBA1924 > JAEYTB01. The sequence goes on from JAEYTB010000190.1 coordinate 10,705, forward strand.
CGCGGGCGACCTGCTCTTCCACAAGGTCCACCCGTACGTCGACCCCGACGGCGGCGGCTCACCCCGCGGCTGGGCCGAGTCCCTTCGCAAGGTGATCGCGATGTGCGACCGCCACACCCGCGTGGTGCCCGGCCACGGCGAGCTCTGCGGCGTCGACGGCCTCAAGGGCCAGGTCGAGTACTTCGACAAGGTCCGCGCGGCGGTCGAGAAGGCGATCAAGGCCGGCAAAACCCGCAAGCAGGTCGCGGAAATGCGGCTGAGCTTCCCCGGCTACGCCAATCCCGACCGCGCCCCCATGGCGCTGGTCGGCATCTACAACGAGCTGACCAAGGAGTGACCTAGCGGCAATGCCCGCCGCCGCCCCGGTGCCCGCCACCCCCGCCGTGGTGGCCGTGGTGGCCGTGATAGCCAAAGTGCGGGCCGTGGAAGTGGCAGCCCTGGAGGGCGAGCGTGGCGAGGCCGAGCGCGGCGAGCAGCGCGGCACGGGTGATGCGGGATCGGATCATGGCACGGCTCCTTTCTGGGTAGGCCCGCCACAGTAAGCGGGCACTAACTCAACGCTAGTGAACACTAGCATATTGCACTGCCCGCGTCAATCCCTCTGTCGCCCGCCCCGCCGGTGCAAACCTCCTGCGAACGCCCGTACTCTGCCCCGATGCCCGACCACACGCCCTTTGTCCTAGTGATCCGCGACGGCTGGGGCGAGAACCCCAACCCCGACCACGACCCCTTCAACGCCGTGAAGCTGGCCAAGACGCCCGTGGACGCGGCGCTGAGGCGCGACTGGCCCTCCGTCCTCATCCGCACCAGCGGCGAGGATGTCGGCCTCGAGGCCGGCCAGATGGGCAACTCCGAGGTCGGCCACCAGAACATCGGCGCCGGCCGCATCGTTGATCAGGAGTCCCTCGTCATCACCAAGGCCTGCCGGCGCGGCCTAAGCGACAACCGCGTCCTCGTCGAGGCCATCGACGCCGCCAACGCCCGCGGTGCCGCCGTCCACCTCATGGGCATCTGCAGCGATGCCGGCGTCCACGGCCTGCTCCGCCACCTCTACGCCCTCCTCGACCTCTGCCGCGCACGCCAGGCCCCACGCGTCTACCTGCACATGTACATGGACGGCCGCGACACCGGCCCCTTCCTGGGCGCCGAGTTCCTCGAGCAGGTGCAGGCTAAGTGCCGCGAGCTGGGCATCGGCGAGGTCGTCTCCGTCATCGGCCGCTACTACGCGATGGACCGCGACAACCGCTGGGAACGCGTGCAGAAGGCCCACGCCGCCCTCACCGGCTACCGCTGGCGCGAGTCCGGCGTCGCGATCCGCGCCAACCCCCTCGACGCCGTGAAGGAGTACTACGACAGCCCCCTCTCCGCGACGCAGAAGGGCGACGAGTTCGTGCCCCCGACCATGATCGGCCGCGATGAGGCCGACGCCCTCTCCCGCCGCATCAAGGACGGCGACACCGTCATCTACTACAACTACCGCGGCGACCGCCCCCGCGAGCTTGTCCGCTCCTTCGTCTTCCCCGAGTTCGAGGGCTACGTCGCCCCCTCCCCCGACACCGGCCACAAGGGCTTCGACCGCGGCCCCAGGCAGGACCTCCACTTCGTCACCATGGCCGCCTACGAGGAGGTGCTCAACCCCTACGTCCGCGTCGCCTTCCCGCGCCCGCCCAAGCTCCAGGACATCGGCGGCGCCTACTGGTCCAGCATGGGCCTGCGCCAGTTCCGCTGCGCCGAGACCGAGAAGTACCCCCACGTCACCTTCTTCTTCAACGACTACCGCGATGAGCCCTTCCCTGGCGAGACCCGCCGCATCCTGCAGTCCCCCAAGGTCGCCACCTACGACCTCCAGCCCGAGATGTCCGCGCCCGCCGTGTGCGCCGCCGTCCTCGAACGCCTCGCGGCGAAGGACTGCGAGGACATCCTCGTCGTCAACTTCGCCAACGCCGACATGGTCGGACACACCGGCAACCTTCAGGCCGCCATCAGGGCCTGCGAGGCCGTGGACGCCTGCGTCGGCCAAATCATCGACGCCACCCTCGCCCGCCGCGGCAGCCTCATCGTCACCGCCGACCACGGCAACGCCGAGCAGATGTGGGACCCCG